>CAZXLV010000220.1:0-4081 GCA_964641405.1 uncultured Limnobacter sp.
GGATCGCCCGAAAAGGCGCGCGCGACGAAGTTGGCCCCCGACGCGAGTGCGATCACCAGCGGGTGGAACGATTTCACTCCGGTGCCGCCCGGGGCGAGCTTGGAATCCCAGTCGGGCTCGGTGGTCGGTGACGGCTGGCCCTTGGTCATGCCGTACACGTGGTTGTCCATCACGATGTAGGTGAGATCGACGTTGCGCCGGCACGCGTGCAGGAAGTGGTTGCCTCCGATGGAGTAGCCATCGCCGTCGCCGCTGGCCACCAGCACGGTCATGTCGGGGCGCGCCACCTTGAGGCCGGTGGCGGCGGCCAGCGAGCGGCCGTGCACGCCGTGGAATCCGTAGCACGAGGTATAGGCGGGGATGCGCGAGGAGCATCCGATGCCGGACACCACCGCGATGTTTTCCGGGGCGATCTGTACCAGGGCGAATGCCTTGGTGATCGATCCCAGCACCGAGTAATCGCCACAGCCGGGGCACCAGATCGGCTTGTAGGCCGACTTGTAACTTTGCGCGGTGAGCGGGGCGCGTTCCGTGACAGCTTCGTTCATTGCCGGCTCCATTCGAGAATCACGTCGGCCAGTTCGCCGGGCCGCATCGGCAGGGGGCCGGGACGATGAAAACTCGCCGGCTTGCCGGGCAGGTCGTACATGGCCCGCAGGTAGCGAAACAGTTGTGCACCGTGATTCTGTTCGACCACCAGGACGCGACTGACACCTTGCATGGCCTCGGCCATCTGTTCGGGCAGCGCCGGCGCGAGCAGGCGCAGTGCCAGCAGCTTCACCTTGACGCCTTGCGCGGCCAGGCGCGACATGGCTTCGCGCACCACATCGGTGACCGAGCCGAAAGTGATCACGGCCGCCTCGCCTTCGCCCTCGATGTCGGACCACCAGCGGCCGTAGTCGTACTGGGCCAGCTTGCGCTGGCGCTTCTCCAGTTGCGTCAGGTGGTCGCGCGCCTGGCTGCTCGGAATGCCCGCTTCGTTCTTCTCCAGGCCATCGGCCGTGTAGACGACGCCGGGCGTGCCGGGGATGGACATCGGCGACACGCCCGAGGGCGTGTCGCGATAGCGCTTGAAGTCGGCTGCGTGGGCCTCGGCCACCAGGCGCCTGGCCACGAAGCCGGGATCGACCGGACGATCGACGATGGCGCGCGACTGGCCCATGAACTGATCGGTGAGCACGATCGCCGGCGCCTGCATCGCTTCGGCGAGTTGCACCGCCCACTGCGTGGTGGCGACACAGTCCGCGATCGAGGTCGGGGCCAGCACCAGGCGCGGCGCATCGCCGTGCAGGCCGCTGACGGCGAACGAGAGGTCACTCTGCTCGCTCTTGGCGGGGATGCCCGTGGATGGGCCGCCACGCATCACGTCGATCACCACTACGGGAACTTCGGCGCCCACCGCCAGGCCGATCCCCTCCGTCATCAGCGCCAGGCCGGGGCCGGAGGTGGCGGTGAGCGAGGGCACGCCGCCGTAGGATGCGCCAATGATCATGTTGATCGAGGCCAGTTCGTCTTCGGCCTGCAACAGGGTGCCGCCGACCTTGGTGAGCGCCGGGGCGAGCCATTCGAGCACCTCGGTGGCCGGCGTGATCGGATACGCCGCCACGAAGCGGATGCCGCCGCGCAGCGCGCCAAAGCCGGTGCCTTCGTTGCCGCTGAGCAGCCAGCGCTGGTCGCTGGCTGCCTGGGCGGCCACCAGGCGCGGCATGCCCTCGATCTTCACGCCCGCCTCGATGCCCGCGTGCAGGGCCGCCAGGTTGGCCTGTAGGGCGGTTTCGGCGCGCTTCCACGACGCGCGCAGGGCCTCCTCGAGCGCCCGGGCGGGAATGCCTGCCAGTGCACCGGAGACGCCCAGCGCCACCATGTTGATCCAGCTGCCCGGAATCGCCTTGGCCATCTTCTTGAGCGGCAGCGACACGAAACGCGCACCGCCTTCCAGAAAGACGGCGGGCGGTTCCCCCTCGTCGGAATCGCCCACCAGCACGCCGGTGGAGCGCATCGGGATTTCGTCGGCGAAGCGGTTGATGTTCTGCCAGTCGATGGCCAGCAGCAGGTCGAAACCGTCGTCGAGCGACTCGGTCTGGCGTTGTGCCAGGCGAAGCAGCGCGGCGGCTTCACCGCCGCGGATCTGCGGCCCGCTGGTTCGAACCATCAAGCCGTACAGGCCGGCCTTGGCAGCCGCGTCGAGCAGCAGGTTGCCTGCCGTCATGACGCCGCTGCCGCCGCTGCCCGCCAGGGCGATCGAGATGCTCGTCGCGGCCACGGGCCCGGGCGTTGCTGGGTCCGTGCGGGGCGGCGATTGGGGGCGTGAAATGACCTTCAAGATAGGCTCTCTTGCGTTGGAAACGCTATTCGGAAACAAGTACGACGGAACTGGTTTGATGCAGATCAATGCAGCTGAAACGCCGCCCCTGCAACATCCTCGAGGTAAACCTGTATTTCGGTACCGCAATACAAGAATAGCGATCGACCCCTGCATCGTCAACCCCGCGAACGGCTGGTCGGACGGATGCCCACAGGGCTGCCGCGACGCTGTACGACGAACGCTTCAAGAGGACTTCTCGCCATGATCATCGAAGCGCATCGCTGGTTGATGACCGCGATCAACACTCCGCTCGAACGCGCCGGTTTCCGCGCCTCGGCGGGCGATGGCGAAGTCGTGGTGCAGGTGGCCGGGTGCGGCGTGTGCCACACCGATCTCGGCTACCTCTACGACGGCGTGCGCACCAATCATGCACTGCCGCTGGCGCTTGGCCACGAGATCAGCGGACGGGTGGTCGCGACCGGCGCCGGCGCCGAGCGCTGGCTTGGCAAGGCGGTAATCGTGCCGGCCGTGCTGCCGTGCGGCGAATGCGATCTGTGCCGGCGTGGCCTGGGAACCATCTGCCGCAACCAGAAGATGCCGGGCAACGACATCCAGGGCGGGTTCGCATCGCACATCGTGGTGCCCGCTCGCGGACTGTGTGAAGTCGACGAAACGCGACTCGCCGCGGCCGGGCTGACCCTGGCTGACGTGTCGATCGTGGCCGATGCGCTCACCACGCCCTACCAGGCGGTGCGGCGCGCCGGCGTGAAACCGGGCAGCCTCGCGGTGGTGGTCGGAGCCGGCGGGGTGGGGGGCTACTGCGTGCAGATCGCCCACGCGGCCGGTGCCAAGGTGGTGGCGGTCGATGTCGACGACGAAAAGCTCGCCGCGGTGGCACGGCACGGCGCGGCACTGACGCTGAACAGCCGACAGCTCGACGCTCGCGGCATCAAGGGCGCAATCGTCGACTTCGCGAAGAAAAACGGCCTGCCGACCACCGAATGGTTCATATTCGAATGCTCGGGCACGGCGCCGGGGCAGTTGACGGCCTTTGGCTTGCTGGTGCACGGTGCGACCCTGTCCGTCGTCGGCTTCACCATGGAAAAAATCGAGATTCGCCTGTCGAACCTGATGGCCTTCGATGCGCGTGCCATCGGCAACTGGGGCTGCCCGCCGGAATTCTACCCGGCGGCGCTCGACCTGGTGCTCGACGGCAAGGTGCAGATCAAGCCGTTCGTCGAGCCACATCCGCTCGACGACATCAACCGCGTCCTCGATGCGGTCCACCATCGCGAGATCCGCAAGCGCGCGGTGCTCGTCCCCTGAACCAGGAGTCAAAAGTGCGCGAATTCAAGAACCACGACCTCGTCGACGACATCTCGAAGCCCGGAGTGCGCTACGAGAAGCGGCCCGCGAAGCGCCCCGACGGCTCGGTCGTGCCCGGGCTGTTCAATGCCTGGATCACGCTGGACAACCCGGCCCAGTTCAATTCGTACACTACCGACATGGTCAAGGGCGTGATCCTGGCGTTTCGCGCTGCCTCCAACGCCCGCGACGTCAACTGCGTGGTGTTCACCGGCGCCGGCGAGAAGGCGTTCTGCACCGGCGGCAACACCAAGGAGTATGCCGAGTACTACGCTGGCCATCCGCAGGAATACCGCCAGTACATGCGCCTGTTCAACGACATGGTGTCGGCGATCCTGGCCTGCGACAAGCCGGTCATCTGCCGCGTCAACGGCATGCGCATCGGCGGCGGCCAGGAGATCGGCATGGCCT
>CAZXLV010000221.1:0-4080 GCA_964641405.1 uncultured Limnobacter sp.
GGAGTGGGGTTGTGGCCGCCCCCCCTCCGGCTCCCCCCGTGAACGGGGGGAGGGAAGTGTGGTGGTGGTGTTGTTGTTGTTGGAGTTAGGAGGTTGCTTATGCGGGGTGGGTTGACGGCGCGGGCGCGGGTGTTGCGGCGGGAGATGACGCCGCCGGAGCGGCGGTTGTGGCAGCGGCTGCGAGGGGGTGCGCTGGGGGTGGCGTTTCGGCGGCAGCATCCGGTGGCGCCGTATATTCTCGATTTTGCCTGTGTTGGGGCGCGGGTGGCGATCGAGGTGGATGGGGCGATGCATGGGCGGCCGGAGGGGGTGGCGCGCGATGCGGTGCGGGATGCGGCTTTGGTGCGGGATGGGTGGGTGGTGGTGCGGTTTCGGGTTGAGGATGTGATGCGGAATCTGGTTGGGGGGGTGGGGGAGATTCGGGCGGTTCTGGGGGGGCGATTGGTTGGGGTTGGGGGTGTGGCTGCCCCCCCCTCCGGCTCCCCCCGCATGCGGGGGGAGGGAAGAATAGGTTAGGCGGAGAGGCCGAGTTTTTCGGCGAGGCCGATGCGTTGGAGTTTGCCGGTGGCGCCTTTGGGGATTTCGGCGAGGAAGACGATTTTCCGTGGCACTTTGAAGGGGGCGAGGCGTTCGGCGCAGAAGGCGCGCAGGGTGGGTTCGTCGAGCGTTTGGCCTTCGCGCAGGACGATGGCGGCGGCGACGTCTTCGCCGAGTTTGGAGTGGGGCATGGCGAAGGTGACGACCTGGGCGACGGCGGGGTGGTCCATGAGGATGGTGTCGACTTCGAGCGGGCTGATCTTCTCGCCGCCGCGGTTGATGATTTCCTTGAGGCGGCCGGTGAGGCGGAGGTAGCCGTCGGGGTCGATGGTGCCCTGGTCGCCGGTGCGGAACCATCCGTTGGTGAAGGCGGAGGCGTTGGCGGTGGGATTGTTTTCGTAGCCGGCGGTGACGTTGCGGCCGCGGATGACGACTTCGCCGAGGGTGTTGGGGGGGAGGATGGTGCCGGCGTCGTCCATGATGGCGATTTCGGGGCCGGCGGCGATGCCGACCGAGCCGGCGTGGTGGGGGCGGGGGGGCAGGGGGTTGGAGGCCATCTGGTGGGCGGCTTCGGTCATGCCGTAGGCCTCGATGACGGGGACGGCGAAGGCTGCCTCGACGGCCGCCATGACCTGGGGCGGGAGGGAGGCGGAGGAGGAGCGGATGAAGCGCAGGCGGCCGCGGGCGATGGTGTCGGCGTTGCGGGCGGTGAGGCCGAGGAGCGCCTGGTGCATGGTGGGGACGGCGGTGTACCAGCTGGGGCGGACTTCGTCGTAATGGGCGAAGAACTTGAAGGCGTTGAAGCCGGGGGTGCAGGAGACCGAGGCGCCGGCGGCGAGCGAGGAGAGGACGGCGGCGATGAGGCCGTGGATGTGGAAGAGCGGCATGATGTTCATGCAGCAGTCGGTGGGGGTGAGTTCGAGGAAGTGGCCGATATGGGCGGCCGAGGCGGTGATGTTGACGTGGCGCAGGGGGACGATCTTGGGGCGCGAGGTGGTGCCGGAGGTGTGCAGGACCAGCGCGGTGTCGTCGGGCTGGGCTTCGCCGGGGTGGGCGGCGGGGCCGGACAGGCCGAGGGGCGGGGCGAGGGTGAAGGTGCCGGCTTCGGCGTCGGTCGGGATGAGCTCGATGATGGGGATGCGGCGGGCGGCGGCGACGGCGCGGGCGGGGCTGTCCATGCCTTTGAGGATGAGCAGGGCCTTTGCGTTGAGGTCGGAGAGGTAGAAGTCGAACTCCTCGGCGCGGTAGGCGGGGTTGAGGGGGGCGGTGGTGGCGGCGGAGGCGACGGCGATGAAGGCGGCGGCCATTTCGGGGCCGTTGGGCAGGACCATGGCGACGCGGTCGTTCCGGCCGATGCCGATGGCGTTGAGGTCGCGCACGGTGCGGGCGGCGAGCGCGCGCAGGCCGGCATGGGTGAGCCAGGGGCGGCCGGGGGTGCCGATGGCGGGGGCGTCGGCGTCGCCGCGGGCGAGGAGCTGGGTGACGGTGTCGGCGGGGTATTGGATCATGGCGGGGTTCCCGGCTGCATGTGCGTGGGAACGGCATAGCGTGGTGCGGGCGGCGGGAGAAGGGTTTCGGCGGCGCGAGGCGGGCTGGTAGCGTCTGGTATGCGCGACGGGGACGGGATTGCAGGGGTGGACGAGGTGGGGCGGGGGCCGCTGGCGGGGCCGGTGATGGCGGCGGCGGTGGTGTTGCCGCGCGTGGTGCCGGCGGGGTTGGCGGGGTTGATCGGGGATTCCAAGGCGCTGTCGGCGGGGCAGCGGGAGCGGGCGTTTGCGGCGCTGATGGCGGCGGAGGGGGTGGCGATTGCCGTCGGCGCGGCGTCGGTGGCGGAGATTGCGCGACTCAATATTCTGTGGGCGGCGATGCTGGCGATGCGGCGGGCGGTGCTGCGGCTGCCGGCGGTGCCGGGGCTGGTGCTGGTGGACGGCAACCGGGCGCCGGAGTTGCCGTGCGCGGTGCGGTGCATTGTGGGCGGGGATGCGCGTGAGCTGGCGATCGGGGCGGCGTCGATCGTGGCCAAGGTGGTGCGGGACCGGTGCATGGCGCGGCTGGATGCGCGGTATCCCGGGTATGGCTGGGCGGGGAATGCGGGGTATGGGACGGCGGGGCATCGGGCGGCGCTGCGGGCGCTGGGGGTGACGGCGCATCATCGGGCGGGGTTCGGGACGGTGCGGCGGATGGCGGAAGGTGGCGATTGACGCGGCTTCGCCGGGTTGGCGAGAATGGAAGTTCATTCTGGAGCGTGCCCAACCCCAGTGGAGATTGTCCGCGAACTGCCGCTCGACCAGGTGTTGCTGGGCGATGCCGTGCGCATCATGCGGATGCTGCCGGCCGCGTCGGTGCACTGCATCTTTGCGGACCCGCCGTACAACCTGCAATTGCGGGGGGAGTTGCGGCGGCCGGATGACAGCCTGGTGGACGGGGTGGACGAGGAGTGGGACCGGTTCACGGATTTCGCGGCGTATGACGCGTTTACGCGAGAGTGGCTGTCGGAGTGCCGGCGGCTGTTGCGCAAGGATGGCACGCTGTGGGTGATCGGGAGCTACCACAATATTTTTCGGATCGGGGCGTTGTTGCAGGAACTGGGGTTCTGGATCCTGAACGACGTGGTGTGGCGCAAGGCCAACCCGATGCCGAATTTCCGCGGGCGGCGCTTCACCAATGCGCATGAGACGCTGATCTGGGCGGCGCGGGGGCAGGAGAGCCGGTACCGGTTCAACTACCAGGCGATGAAGGCGTTGAACGACGATGTGCAGATGCGCAGTGACTGGTATTTTCCGCTTTGCACGGGGCCGGAGCGGTTGCGCAATGAGCATGGGCTGAAGCTGCACCCGACGCAGAAGCCGGAGGCACTGCTGCATCGGGTGATGGTGGCGAGCACGGGGGTGGGGGATGTGGTGCTGGACCCGTTCCTGGGCACCGGAACAACGGCGGCGGTGGCCAAGCGGTTGGGGCGGCATTTCATCGGGATTGAGCGGCATCCGGCCTATGTGGAGGCGGCGCTGGGGCGGCTGATGCGGGTGGAGCCGGCGTCCGAGGTGGCGGTTGGGGTCACGGCGGGTCGGCGCGAGATGCCGCGGGTGCCGTTCGGTTCGATCGTGGAGCGGGGATTGCTCGTGCCGGGGACCGTGCTGATGGATCGGACGCGGGCGGTGCGGGCGGTGGTGGTGGCCGACGGGACGCTGAAGGTTGGGGAGTTGCAGGGCTCGATCCACAGGGTGGGGGCAGCGGTGCAGAACGCGCCAACGTGCAACGGCTGGACGTTCTGGCACTTCGAGCGGGATGGCGGGCTGGTGGCGATCGATGAGTTGCGGCGGGTGGCGCGGGACGCGGTTTGAGGTGGGATTCCTGCCATGTGGTGGCGGTGACGGCGGGACTTGTCAGGAGTGGCGAAGCCCCGTATAGGACCGCCCTCCGGTGAGACCGGAACGGAGCGCGGGCGTAGCTCAGGGGTAGAGCACAACCTTGCCAAGGTTGGGGTCGTGGGTTCGAATCCCATCGCCCGCTCCAATGACCACCACCCCACCTTTCTCTCCAGGC
>CAZXLV010000222.1:0-4027 GCA_964641405.1 uncultured Limnobacter sp.
GCGCCGAAACCGGTGTCGACGTCGACCAGCAGCGGCAGGTCGCAGACGTCGGTGATCCGGCGCACGTCGACCAGCACGTCCTCGAGGCCGCTGATGCCGAGATCGGGCAGGCCCAGCGAGCCGGCGGCGACGCCCCCGCCCGAGACGTAGATGGCGCGAAAACCGGCCTGCCGGGCCAGCAACGCATGATTGGCGTTGATCGCACCGGGAATCTGCAGCGGCCGCTCGGTGGCCAGCGCAGCGCGGAACTTCGCTCCGGGACTCGTCATGATGTCGACTCGCTTGTGGGTGGTGGACGCTCGGATCCCTGCCGCGCCGGCCGCCCGGTGCGTCGGGCGCGGCCTGCCCGCCGGTGAGGCCGCACTCGATTTGCCGGCCGGGCGCAGCGGCGTCGCGCCGGCCGCGCGACGGCGCGGGCCGATCAGGCGAGCAGGTGCTGCACCCCGTCGCGCTCCTCGAGCAGTTCCTTCAGGGTGTGGTCCATGCGCGCTCGGCTGAACTCGTCGATCTCCAGGCCCTTGACCATGGTGTATTCCCCGTTGGCGCAGGTGACCGGAAAGCCGTAGATCACGTCCTGCGGGATGCCGTAGGAGCCGTCGGACGCAATGCCCATGGTGACCCACTTGCCTTGGGTGCCCAGCGCCCATTCGCGCATGTGGCCGATTGCCGCGTTGGCCGCCGAGGCGGCCGAGGACAGGCCGCGCGCCTCGATGACCGCCGCACCGCGCTTGCCCACGGTGGGGATGAAGGTGTCGCGGTTCCAGGCTTCGTCGCCGATCATCGCCCTGACCGATTGGCCGTCGATGGTGGCGAAGCGATAGTCGGGGTACATGGTCGGGCTGTGGTTGCCCCACACCGCCAGTTTCTCGATCGCGTCGACCGGCTTGCCGGTGCGCGCGGCGATCTGCGAGAGCGCACGATTGTGGTCCAGGCGCAGCATCGCGGTGAAGTTCTTCTTCGGCAGGCTCGGTGCCGAGCGCATCGTGATGTAGGCATTGGTATTGGCGGGGTTGCCGACCACCAGGATGCGGCAGTCGCGGCTGGCCGTCTCGTCGAGGGCGCGGCCCTGCACGGTGAAGATCGCGCCATTGGCTTCGAGCAGGTCCTTGCGCTCCATGCCCTTGGTGCGCGGGCGCGCGCCGACCAGCAGCGCGTAATCGCTGTCGCGGAACGCGGTGCGCGGATCGTCGGTGACCACGACGCCGGCCAGCAGCGGGAAAGCGCAGTCCTCGAGTTCCATCACCACGCCGCGCACCGCGGGCAGGGCCGGAGTGATGTCGAGCAACTGCAGGATGACCGGCTGGTCCTTGCCGAGCATGTCGCCATTGGCGATGCGAAAGAGCAGGCTGTAGCAGATCTGGCCGGCTGCGCCGGTGACCGCGACGCGCTTGACGGGTTTGGACATGTGGGCTGGCCTTCGGTGTGGGAGGTGAGGGATCGGGCTCGGCGGCAATGTTACGGCGCACCCTTGCCGTCGTCAAGCCTCACAGCTATCTTATATAAGACATAAGAAGCTGGACTTTCGGGCTGTGCCGTGCTTGAATCGCGGCATGAACGAGGCACTCCGGAGTCCGGTCGAGAGCGACGCCAGCGCGGGGCCCACTTTTGCGCCACTGTATCGCCAGATCCGCGCGTTGCTGCTGCGCGGCCTGCAGTCGGGCGAATGGAAGCCGGGCGAGCCGATCCCGAGCGAGGTCGAACTGGCGGCGCGCTATCGGGTCAGCCAGGGGACGGTGCGCAAGGCCATCGACGAACTGGCGGCCGAGCACCTGGTGGTGCGCCGTCAGGGACGCGGCACCTTCGTCGCTTCGCACCGCGAGGTGCGTACCCAGTTCCGCTTCCTGCGCCTGCGCCCCGACGAGGCCGCGGCCGGTGCCTCCGAAGCGCCATCCGGCGACGACGGCGAGCGTGATTCGGGCATGGTGATGACCAGCCGGGTGCTGGAATGCCGGCGCCTGCGCGCGCCCAGTGAAGTGGCGCGTGCGCTGGGCCTGCGGGCCGGCGAGGCGGTGGTGTTGATCCGCCGCCTGCTCGAAGCCGGCGATCGCCCGACCGTGCTCGACGAAATCTGGCTGCCCGGGGCGCGTTTCCGCGGCCTGAGCAGCGAGCGCCTCGACGCCTGGCACGGGCCGCTGTATGCGCTGTTCGAGGTCGAGTTCGGAACACGCATGATCCGCGCTACCGAACGTCTCAAGGCGGTCGCGGCCGATCGCGCCTGCGCGCGCGCGCTGCAGGTTGCCGAAGCGGCGCCACTGCTGCTGGTCGAGCGCGTTTCCTTCACCTACGGCGACCAGCCGGTGGAGTTGCGCCGCGGCTATTGCGTGACCGCTGCGCATCACTACTACAACGCGCTCAGCTGAGAGGGGAAGGCGAGGACACCGCTGCGACCGAATACCCCGCTCGCACCGGGCGCAATTGGTGCGGCGCGAGAAATTGCGTCAGAATACGCAGGTTTTGCGACCAGCGAGGGTGGAGAGATGGCCGAAGCGGCAAGCAGTGCGGCAGGTAGTCCGAAACGCGGAGCCCGTCCCGAGTACCGCAACATCCACATCACCCAGATCGTTCGCTACCGCATGCCGCTGGCGGCGCTGGTATCGATCCTGCACCGCATCAGCGGCGCGTTGCTGTTCCTCGTCGGCCTGCCGTTCGTGCTGTACATCTTCCAGCAGAGCCTGACCTCCGAACTGAGCTTCGAGGACTACCGCGCGATCGTCTCGCACTGGTTCGCCAGGCTGGTGCTGCTGGCACTGATCTGGGCCTACCTGCACCATTTCTTCGCCGGCCTGCGCCACCTGCTGGCCGATCTGGACATCGGACTCGAGAAGTCGGCCGGGCGCACTTCGGCGGCGATCGTGCTGGCGCTGAGCCTGAGCTTGACCGTGATCCTCGGGCTGAAACTGTTCGGAGCGTTCTGACATGAGCACCCGCCGGATCATCGTTGGCGCCCACTATGGCAAGCGCGACTGGCTGGCGCAGCGCTTCACGGCCTGTGTCATGGCCGTCTACACGCTGGTGCTGCTGGGCTGGATGCTCGGCCTGCCCGAGCTCAACTACGGCAACTGGGCCGGCATGTTCGCCTCGCGCTGGATGAAGGTGCTCACGCTGCTGGCGCTGCTCTCGGTCACCTGGCATGCCTGGGTCGGCGTGCGCGACATCTACATGGACTACATCAAGCCGATCGTGCTGCGGGTGGCCTTGCAGGTGCTCACGATCGTGCTGGTGCTCGGCTACTTCGCCTGGGCAGTGATCATTCTCTGGAGCGTCTGAGATGGCAGAGGTCCTGAACCAGTTGTCGAACAACCTGCCGCGGCGCAAGTACGATGCGGTGATCATCGGTGCCGGCGGCGCAGGCATGCGCTGTTCGCTGCAGCTGGCCGAGGCGGGCTACAGCGTGGCGGTGCTCTCCAAGGTGTTTCCGACCCGCTCGCACACGGTGGCCGCGCAGGGCGGAATCAGCGCCTCGATCGGCAACATGGGCGAGGACAACTGGTACTGGCACATGTTCGACACGGTCAAGGGGGGCGATTACCTCGGCGACCAGGACGCGATCGAATACATGTGCCGGGAGGCGCCGAAGGTCGTCTACGAACTCGAGCACTTCGGCATGCCGTTCGATCGCAATGCCGACGGCACCATCTACCAGCGCCCGTTCGGCGGGCACACCGCGAATTTCGGCGAGAAGCCGGTGCAGCGGGCCTGTGCCGCGGCCGACCGCACCGGCCACGCGCTGTTGCACACCTTGTACCAGCAAAACGTGCGCGCGCGCACCCAGTTCTACGTCGAGTGGATGGCGCTGGACATCGTGCGCGATGCCGATGGCGACTGTGTCGGCGTGGTTGCGCTCGACATGGAGAGCGGCGAGGTGATGGTGCTGGAGGCCAAGGTCACCGTGTTCGCCACCGGCGGCGCCGGGCGCATCTTCGCCGCCTCGACCAACGCCTTCATCAACACCGGCGATGGCCTGGGGATGGCGGCGCGCGCCGGCATCCCGCTCGAGGACATGGAGTTCTGGCAGTTCCATCCGACC
>CAZXLV010000223.1:0-4020 GCA_964641405.1 uncultured Limnobacter sp.
GGCGGAAAGTGTCCTGGATCTTGTGGTTCAGGATGCCGATCAGCCAGGTGCGCAGCGCCGACTGGCCCTCGAAGCTGTCCAGGCTCGACAGTGCGGCGACCAGGGCGTCCTGGACTGCGTCCTCCGCCAGATCCTCGTCGCGAATGCGTCGCCGCGCAAAGCGCAGCATGGCGCCGCGATGCGCCACCAGTTCGGCGGCGCTGGGCACCGCCACGGCCGGGTGAATTGCGGATGCGCTCATTTGGCGGACTCCCGAGGGAAGCGAAACGAGCCTCACTCTGATCCCGCGCGTTTACCTCGGTGTCCCGGCCAGGTCACGATTCGATCACGATTTCCCCGCCTCCAGGCGCGCTCCCGCGTAAGCGCCACCGGCCCGGCCTGACCCAATTCGAGCCAGCAGGGTTTTGCTATGCTCGATTCGGTGGAAAAGCGCATCCTCGTGGTGGAAGACCAGCGTGATATCGCGGAGTTGATCGCGATGCATCTGCGTGACCTCGGCCACCGCGTCGATTGCGCGTACGACGGCGGCCAGGGGTTCGAAGCCGCGCGCTCGGGCCGCTACGACCTGATCCTGCTCGACGTGATGCTGCCCGGGCGCGACGGCCTCGACATCGTGCGCGAATTGCGCATCGAAAAGATCGTCACGCCGGTGCTGATGCTCACCGCGCGTTCGTCGGAGATCGATCGCGTGCTCGGCCTCGAACTCGGCGCCGACGACTACCTCACCAAGCCGTTCTCGATTCCGGAGCTGCAAGCCCGCGTCAAGGCCATGCTGCGCCGGGTCGACATGCTGGCTACGGGTGCACCCGAGGCGGGCGCCGAGCGCATGGAGGTGGGCGACCTGCGCATCGACTGTGGCAGCCGCGAGGTGCGGCTGCACGGCCAGCCGATCGCCCTGACTGCCAAGGAGTTCGAGTTGCTGGCGCACTTCGCGCGCAACCCCGGGCGCGCGTTCACCCGCATGCAGTTGCTCGATGCGGTGTGGGGACACGCCTTCGAGGGCTACGAGCACACCGTCAATACCCACATCAATCGCCTGCGCGCCAAGATCGAATCCGATCCCGCCAATCCGCGCCACGTCCTCACCGTGCGCGGCGTCGGCTATCGCTTCGACGTCCAGCCGTGAACTCGCTGCGCGCGCGCGTACTGCTGCTGGTGGTCGGCTTCGGCCTGGTGATGGCCTTGCTGCTGGCGATCCTGATGCACGCCTCGATCCGCCAGTACTACGGCGACTGGCTGTACGCCCGCAACGCCACTTTCGCGCAACGCATCCTCGAGACCCACCCCGACCTGTGGCGCGCCTACAGCGCGAACCCGGGCGCCTTCGATGCCACCCTGCGCCAATACACGCTGTATTCGCCGCACACCGGCCTGTACCTGCTCGATCCCTCCGGGCGGATACTGGCCACCGCGGGCAAGCCCAGGGCCTTCTGGCGCGACTACCGGGTCGACCTGTCACCGGTGGCGCAGTCCATGCAGCACGATCCGAGCATGCCGATCGTCGCCGACGACCCGGACCGGCAGGGCGCCAGCAGCCTGGTGGCGGCACGCCCGGTCGTCTTCGATGGCCAGTTGCGCGGCTGGCTGTACGTCGTGGCGCGCGAGACCGACCTGGGTCGCGCAATGCCGGAACTGGTGAGAGGCCACGCGATCCGCACCGCTGCGATGGTGGGCCTGGCGATCATCGCGATCGGCGTGCTGCTGACCATTGCCATGATCACCATGCTGACACGTCCGTTGACCGCGCTGACCCGCGCCACCGAACGCATCCGCAACTCGGGCTTCTCCGACGAGTCGTGCGAGAGCTTCTTTCCCGACAGCGAACGCAATGACGAGATCGGTCGCCTCAGCCGCACCTTCCGTGAGGCCTTCGATCGGCTCAAGCACGAGGCCGACCGCGTGCAGACCATCGATTCGCGTCGCCGCGAGATGGTGGCCAGCGTCTCGCACGACCTGCGTACGCCGCTGACCGCGCTGGTCGGCCAGATCGAAACGATCCGCCTCAAGGGCGACCTGCTGGCAAGCGATGCGCAGGCGCATCTGCTCGATCGGGCGCTCGACAATGCGCGCCACCTGAAGCGACTGACCGATGCGCTGGCCGAACTGGCGCGCTTCGATGAGCCGGAATTCCATGCCCAGCCCGAACCGATCGCGCTCGGCGAACTGGCCGACGACGTGACACAGCGCTTCGCGGTCGGCGCCCAGGACGCCGGCATCGCCCTCACGGTCGAGTATCCCGATGGCCTGCCGCTGGCCCGCGTGGATGCAGCGCTCATCGAGCGTGCGCTCTCCAACCTGCTCGACAACGCGCTGCGGGTCACGCCGCCCGGCGGACGCGTGCAGGTGCGCGCCCTGCGCGATGCGCAGGACATGCGCCTGGAGGTCATCGACAGCGGCCCCGGCGTGGCGGCGGAAGACCAGCCGAGCGTCTTCGAGCGCTTCTACCAGACCAGCCGCCACCGTGACCAGCGCGGCAGCTCCGGGCTCGGGCTGGCGATCGTCAGGCGGGTGGCCGAACTGCACGGCGGCAGCGCCGGCGTGCACAGCAAGCCCGGACAGGGTTCGAACTTCTTCATCGAACTGCCGTCTGCGGTGTACCAGGGCATGACCGGTCCCGGGTGAGCAGCCGCGACCCCGCCCCCGTTGCGATGCCCTGGCGACGCATCGCGCACCTCGACATGGACGCGTTCTATGCCTCGGTCGAACTGTTGCGCCGGCCCGAGTTGCGCGGCCACCCGGTGGCGATCGGCGGCCATGGCGAGCCATCGCGCCGCGGCGTGGTGACCACCGCCACCTACGAAGCGCGCGCCTTCGGCATCCGCTCGGGAATGGCGCTGCGCCGGGCCGCCGAACTGTGTCCCGAGTGCGTGTTCCTGCCGGTCGACTTCGACCAGTATCGGCTCTACTCGCGCCGCTTCAAGGCGGCCCTGGCGGCCGTCACCGACCAGATCGAGGATCGCGGCATCGACGAGGTCTACCTCGACCTGACGCAGGTGGCGGGCATCCGCCTGGAGCGAGGCGCGGTGCTGGCGCGCGACATCCAGCGTCGCGTGCGCGAGGCGACCGGGCTGAGCTGCTCGATCGGCATCGCGACCAACAAGCTGCTCGCCAAGATCGCTTCCGACCTGGACAAGCCCGGCGGACTGCGCATCGTCGACGAGGACGAAATCGCCTCGGTCATCTGGCCCTTGCCGGTGCGGCGCATCACCGGCATCGGGCCCAAGGCCGAGCGCCAGCTCGAGGAACTCGGCCTGCGCTCGATCGGCGAGCTCGCCGCAGCTTCGCGCGACATGCTGGCTGCCCAGTTCGGCAAGCGCTACGGCCGCTGGTTGCACGAGGCCGCGCAGGGGCGCGACGACCGCCCGGTAGTCACCGCCAGCGAGCCGGTCTCGATGAGTCGCGAAACCACCTTCGAGCACGACCTGCATGCGCGCCACGACTGGCAGTCGCTGGCCGCCACGCTGGCCGGACTGTGTCGCGAACTGGCCGAAGACCTGCGCCGGCGCGGCTACGCGGGGCGCTCGATCGGCGTCAAGGTGCGCTACGACGACTTCAGGATCGTCACCCGCGCCCTGACGCTGCCGCGTGCCACCGACGAGGCGCGCGACATTCGGCATGCGGCCTTCGAGTGCCTGGCTCGCGTCCCGGCACAGCGCCGGCTGCGCCTGCTCGGTGTGCGCGCGGCCGCACTGTCGCGCCGCGGGGTGCCCGCTGCCACCGCCGAGGTGCGCACGCTGGACGTCGCACAGGCCGCCCGGCAACGCGAGCTGCCGCTGTCCGATCGCTCCTGACGCCGTCCCGGGTGACGCCGTTGCAGGAGTGATGCCCTTGCATCGGCAGCAAGGGTCGGCTGCCCTATAATCGAAGGCTTTTCAATTGCGACGGCCCGGCACATGAACGACGTGAAGAAAGTGGTGCTCGCCTACTCCGGCGGCCTGGACACCTCGGTGATCCTGAAGTGGCTCCAGGACACCTACGGCTGCGAGGTCATCACCTTCACCGCCGACATCGGCCAGGGCG
>CAZXLV010000224.1:0-4019 GCA_964641405.1 uncultured Limnobacter sp.
GGCAACTGCCGGCACGCCGTCCACATCCGGGTCCACCTCTGCGCCCGCATCGCCCTCCGCGTCGCCGACCTCGCTGGCGGCCTGGTGGGAGCGCTTCCAGGATCCGCAACTGAGCGCCCTGGTCGAGCAGGCCTTGCAGGTCAACACCGGGGTGCGCGGCGCGCAGGCAGCGCTGGCGCAGGCGCGTGCCCTGCGCGACGTGCAGGCGGCCGGCTTGCTGCCCGCGATGGGCGCCTCGGCCTCGGCGCAGCGCGCCAAGGTGGCCGGCACCGGTGCCGCCAACCGCTTCCAGGCGGGCCTGGACGCCAGTTGGGAGCTCGATGTGTTCGGCGCGCAGCGCAGCGCGCTTGCGGCAGCCGAGGCCGAGGCGCGCGGCGCACAGGCGAGCCTGGCCGACGTGCAGGTTTCGCTCGCCGCGGAAGTGGCGCTGGCCTACATCGAGTTGCGTGGCTCGCAAGCGAGGCTGGCGCTCGCGCGCAACAACCTGGCCAGCCAGACCGAGACGCTGCAGATCGCGCGCTGGCGCGCCCAGGCGGGCCTGGCCAGCTCGATCGACGTCGAGCAGGCCCGTGCCGCCAGCGAGCAGACTGCCGCGCAGCTTCCGCTGCTCGAGTCGGCGATCACCCAGGCACAGCACGCCCTGGCGGTGCTCGGCGGGCATGCGCCCGGCGAACTGCTGGCGCAACTGGGTGATGTCCGACCCCTGCCGCAGGCGCCTGACGACCTCGCGCTGGCCTTCCCTGCGGACACGCTGCGCCAGCGTCCCGACGTGCGTGCCGCCGAGCAGCGCATCGATGCGGCGCTGGCGCGCGTGATGCAGGCCGACGCGGCACGCTACCCGGGTTTCCGGCTCGACGGTTCGCTGGGCCTGCAGGCCTTGAGCCTGGGCGCGCTGAGCGGCGCGGCGGCGGTGAGCAACGCGCTGCTGGCGAGCGTGTCGGTGCCATTGTTCGACGGTGGCGCCTTGCGTGCGCAGGTGCGTGCGCAGCAGGCCGCACTGGAGCAGGCGCGCGTGAGCTACCAGGCGGCCGTGCTCGCCGCGCTGCAGGAGGTGGAAGACGCCTTGACGCTGATGCACCACGATCGCGAGCGGCTGGCACGCCTGCGCAATGCCGCCGAAGCCGCCGACAACGCGGCGCTGCTGGCGCGGCAACGCTACGCCAGCGGCCTGATCGACTTCCAGGTGGTGCTGGAAACGCAGCGCACGCTGCTCAACACGCAAGACGGCGTGGCTGCCACGGCGGCCAACCTGAGCACCGACCACGTGCGCCTGTACAAGGCGCTCGGTGGCGGCTGGCAACCGGAGATGCCCTGATGTCCGCAGACCTCGATACCCTGCTTGGAGCCAGCGGCGCGCGCCCCTGGTGGCGGCGCCCGCTGCCGTGGATCGCGCTGCTGATCCTGCTGGGGCTGGTCGCCGGCGGCGCCTACGCCTGGCTGGCCCGGCAGAAAACCGATGCGGCGCCGCGCTACGCGACCGAGACGGCCCGTCGCGGCGACCTCACGCTCAGCGTCACCGCCAACGGCACCTTGCAGCCGACCCGCGCGGTGAACATCGGCAGCGAACTCTCGGGCACCGTGCGCCGCGTGCTGGTCGACGTGAACGACCGCGTCAGGCAGGGGCAACTGCTGGTGGAACTCGACACCGCCAAGCTCAGCTCGCAAGTGCTGCGCTCGCGCGCCTCGCTGGCCGCGGCGCAGGCGAAGCTCGCCCAGTCGGGTGCCACCGTCAGCGAGGCGCAGGCCAACCTGGCGCGCCTGGAGGAAGTCGCGCGCCTGTCCGGCGGCAAGGTGCCCTCGGCGGCTGAACTCGACACCGCGCGCGCCACGCTGGCGCGCGCCCAGGCCGACGAAACCAGTGCGCGTGCGAGCGTCCAGGATGCCCGGGCCGCGCTGTCGACCGACGAGACCAACCTGTCCAAGGCCTCGATCCGCTCGCCCATCGACGGCGTGGTGCTCACCCGGACGGTGGAGCCGGGCAACGCGGTGGCCGCCACCTTGCAGGCGGTCACCCTGCTCACCGTGGCCGAGGACCTGCGTACGCTGGAGCTGCAGGTCAGCGTCGACGAGGCCGACGTCGGCGTGGTGCAAGCGGGCCAGGCGGCCAGCTTCACGGTCAGCGCCTACCCCTCGCGCAAGTATCCGGCCAGCATCACGCGGGTGGCGTATGGCTCGACCACCACCGACAACGTGGTGACCTACGTCACCTGGATGAATGTCGACAACAGCGACCTCAGCCTGCGCCCCGGCATGACGGCATCGGCCACCATCACCGCGATCGAGCGCCACGACGTGCTGCTGGTGCCCAATACGGCGCTGCGCTTCACCCCTTCGCACGATGCCGCGGGCAAGGGCGGCTCCGCATCCGGCGGCGGCCTCGTTTCGCAACTGATGCCGCGCATGCCGCGCGGCGCCAGTCGCAGCGCCGGCACCAGCGGCGTTGCCGCCCTGTCGCGCCAGGTGTGGGTGCTGCGCGATGGCCTTGCCGAGTCGGTAGCGGTCACCCCCGGCATCAGCGATGGGCGCATGACCGAGGTGACGGGTGGCGACCTGCAAGCCGGCATGGCGGTGATCACCGACCAGCTTTCGAGCGGCAGGGCGCCATGAGCACGGTGGCGGCCCAACCCGCGCAGCGCGACGCCGCTCGCGTCGAGCCCGCTGCGCCGCTGATCCGCCTGCGCGGCATCACCAAGGTGTACGGCGCGGGGCCGACCGCGGTGCACGCCTTGCGCGGCGTGGACCTGGACATCGAGCGCGGCGACTTCGTGGCCATCATGGGCCCGAGCGGTTCGGGCAAGTCCACCGCAATGAACATGATCGGCTGCCTCGACCAGCCGAGCGCAGGCCAGTACCAGTTCATGGGTGCGCACGTCGAGGCGCTCAGTCGCGACCAGCGCGCGCTGTTGCGCCGGCGCTACCTGGGCTTCGTGTTCCAGGGCTTCAACCTGCTGGCGCGCACCTCGGCGCAGGAAAACGTCGAGCTGCCGCTGTTGTATCGCGGCGAATCGGCGGCGGCGCGCCGTGCCGCCGCTGCGCGCGCGCTCGATGCTGTGGGCCTGAAGGGCTGGGAGCACCACACGCCGGCCGAGCTCTCCGGTGGCCAGCAGCAACGGGTGGCGATCGCGCGCGCCATCGTCAGCGAACCGATGGTGCTGCTGGCCGACGAACCGACCGGCAACCTGGACACTGCGCGCAGCCACGAGATCATGGAGCTGATCTGGGGCCTCAACGTCGAGCGCGGCATCACCGTGCTGATGGTGACCCACGAGCCCGACATGGCGGCCTGGGCGCGGCGCATCGTGCGCTTCGTCGACGGCGTAGTCGACAGCGATACGCCCAATGCGCAACCGACCGGCCTGCGCCCCGACCGGATGCCGGCGGCTGCCGCCAGCGAGGCCCGCTGATGCTGCTCAACACCCTGCTGCTCGCGTTGCGCTCGATCCGGCGCAACCTGCTGCGCTCGTTCCTGACCATCCTCGGCATCGTGATCGGCGTGAGCGCGGTCATCACCATGGTGACGCTGGGCAACGGCGCCACCCTGGCGGTGCAGAACCAGATCTCCAGCCTCGGCACCAATCTTCTGATGGTGCGCCCCGGCCAGCGCCTCGGCCCGGGTGGCGGCGGCAGCGCGCCACCCTTCAAGGAAAGCGATGCCGAGGCGATCGCCACCCAGCTCGGCGGCATCCTCGCGGTGGCGCCCGAATCGCGCACCGCCGCCACCGTGGTGGCCAACGGCCGCAACTGGGGCACCATCGTCACCGGCAGCACCAACAGCTGGTTCGAGACCAGCAACTGGACGCTTGCCGCCGGGCGCGCTTTCAGCGACGACGAGTTGCGCGCCGGCGCGGCGGTGTGCGTGATCGGCGAGACCATCCGGCGCGAGCTGTGGGGCAGCCGACCGGCCCTGGGCGAGCGGCTGCGCATCAAGCAGTTCTCCTGCGAAGTGGTCGGCCAGCTTGCCAGCAAGGGCCAGGGCGCGATGGGCAACGACCAGGACGACGTCGTGCTGGTGCCGCTGC
>CAZXLV010000225.1:0-4008 GCA_964641405.1 uncultured Limnobacter sp.
GTGCCTTACCCCGGCTTTGCCGCCAGGGAAGTCGGGTTCATACTGGGTTTGCACGAGCGGTCACGGTATGACCCTGCGATCGAGCGAACCTGCCTGGCGAGTCGGAGCATGCCGCTCAAATGCGAGGTCGTGTGTCACAGAGCAAGCTGCCGGAGATTTCCCCATCATGAACGTCGATGAACTGCGGGCTGTCCAGGCGCCGTTGAAGGAGCGCTATCGCCGGGTGCCCGATGCGGCGCTGATCACGCTTCGGGCGCAGGGGCGCATCGGTGAAGGTGTCAGCTGCAAGATCGAAACGGGCAAGGCGCTGGTCGTTGCCGGCTTGCATCCCGCGACCGGCGGCAGCGGACAAGCCGCGTGTTCGGGCGACATGCTGCTCGAGGCGCTGGTGGGCTGCGCCGGCGTGACGCTCAATGCGGTGGCGACGGCACTTGGCATCGAGTTGCGAGATGCCGCGCTGCAGGCCGAAGGCGACCTCGACTTCAGGGGAACACTGGGCCTGTCCAGGGAGGTTCCCGTCGGCTTTCAGAACATCCGGCTGCAGTTCACGCTGGACACCGATGCGACGGACGAACAACTCGCGACGCTCTTGCGCCTGACTGAGCGATACTGCGTCGTATACCAGACATTGGCGCGTTCACCGGCGTTGACGGTCACCCGAAAGCGCGTTGCAGCCTGAATGGCGTCGAGGGGCTGTTGCCGCTGCGCCCCTGGGCAGCGCGCGCGGAATCAGGAGGCTCGCGCATGAGCGACGTCGTTCTGCGATCGACCATTGCATGTCCGGAGTGTGGCCACTCGAAGGAGGAGACCATGCCTGTCGACGCCTGCCAGTGGTTCTACGAATGTGAGCATTGCCATGCGATCCTGCGTCCGAGGGCCGGTGATTGCTGCGTCTTCTGCTCCTACGGAAGCCGGAAGTGCCCGCCGGTGCAGGCGGGCTCGTCATCGTGCCGCGCGGCCCCCGGGCGCTGAACTCACGCGCGAGCGACCCCGCGCACCCGCAACGCCTCGCGGCCCAGCCAGAGTGTTGCGACGATCATCGCCGCGCCGCCGATAAAGACCAGCAGCGGCGGTACCGCGAAGAGCACATGCAGCAGGATGCCGATCGGCATCAGCAGGCCGGCCAGCGCGAGCCAGGAGATCCAGCGCGCCCGCGGCGCAGGGATCGGCAACGCGAGCAGTGCCAGTCCGGCCGCCACGTTGACCAGGCCGAGGAGCGCGCCGTGCGCGTGCGCCAGGCGGATTTCGAAGTGTGCCCCGCTCGCGTACTGGGCAATCCACTGCTCCCGCTGCGGCGAGATGTCATGCATGTAGCCGAGGAAGAAGCCCGCGGCCATGAACAGGCCGAGGAACACGAAACCCCAGCCGACGTTCTTTTTCCCCTCCATGAAGACCTCCGTGAAACAGGTGCAGGGACGCCGCGCCAGGGCTACCTGACGGGCGATTCGTGGGCAGCCCCTAACACGGCATGATCAGCAGGCTTGCCGGCTCGCCGAACCTGCCGGATTCGGCATGGCATTGTCGCCCACCCGGCGAGGCAAGTGGCGTCCGGTGAGCCTGGCGCGAGCCGCTGACGCCTGGCAAATGGAGCGCCGCCTGGCGTATCGTCCGCACTTCGACACCGCCCTGCAGCCAGGATATCCGCCAAAGGCTCGAGGTGCTCGGGAATACGAGCACGAACCAGGTCGCACCTCATGGTTGAACATCGATGAAGCCTGACTTCTGGGACCAAGCCTGTCGGGAACTGGCGCGCAACGACCGCACGATGGGCGCGATCATCCGCGCCTGCGGCCCGGCGCACCTGATCTCGCGCGGCGACGCATTCCAGACCCTGGCGCGCTCGATCGTCGGGCAGCAGATCTCGGTCAAGGCCGCGCAGTCGGTGTGGGAGCGCTTCGCTGCCAGGGCTGGCCATCTTGCCCCGCAACGGGTCGCGCGCATGCGCATTGCCACCCTGCGTGCCTGCGGCCTGTCCGGGCGCAAGGCCGAATACCTGAAGGATCTGGCTGCCCGTTTCGCCACCGGGCAGGTCGATCCGGCCCGCTGGGAGCAGGCCGGGGACGAGGCCATCATCGAGGAACTCTGCTGCGTGCGCGGCATAGGGCGCTGGACTGCAGAAATGTTCCTCATCTTCAATCTGCTGCGCCCCGACGTCTATCCCGTCGACGACATCGGCCTGCTGCGGGGCATCGCCAACCAATACCGGAACGGACAGAAGGTCACGCGCGAGCAGGCTCGCGCGATCGGCGAGGCCTGGCGGCCGTGGCGTACCGTGGCCACCTGGTACCTGTGGCGCAGCCTCGACCCGCTTCCGGTGGAGTACTGACGAGGGCTCAGAGTTGCTTGCCCAGGTAGTTGCTCTTGAAAATTCGTTGGCAATAAATTTCTACTGATAGCAAATCGATCTATCCTGCGCTACCATTGAACGAGCAGCCGCAAGCGCGGCTGCACATCAGGCCAATCAGGAGCAAGCGATGACCTCTGCACTGCGCAAACCCGAAATCGACTCGGGAGCGGTGCTCACCGAAGCCACGGTCAAGGCTGCCGCGCTGCTGGGCCTCACCAATGCGCAGCTGGCCCGGACGATAGGCGTGAGCGATCCGACCGTCTCGCGCTACAAGACAGCCAGGGCAAGCATTTCACCCGACACCAAACCTGGTGAGCTCGCACTGCTGCTGATCCGCGTCTTCAGGTCGCTCGATCCGCTCGTCGGCTCCGACGGCGAGTTGCGCCGTGCCTGGATGCACTCGCGCAACGCGGCGCTGGGCGGCGTACCCGCCGAACTCATCCTCAAGCCCGATGGCCTGGTGCGAACACTTTCCTACCTGGACGGCATGCGCGCGGCGGCATGAGCGCGGCAAGCTGGCAGGCCGCCTGGTTCGGAGCTGCCCGTCGGATCACCGCGTCGAAGGTTTGGCGCGGCGTCGAGTCGCAATACGCGAGCGCCACGACCTTGCTGGTGGAGAGCTACGAGGAGCACGACCTGCTGGAGCAGATGCTGGAAGAAAGCAAGCCGCCGCTGCCGGGGACTGCGGGGCTGAAAAAGCACTTCCTGCTCGTCACGCCGTTCCGCTACATGCCGGCGCACGGAAGCCGTTTCCGTCGCGCCGGGCGCCGCGGCATCTGGTACGGCGCGCTCGCTCTGAAAGCCGCTTGCGCGGAAGTGGCCTGGTGGCGTATGCGCTTCATCGTCGACAGCGCCGGGCTTGCCGGGAAGAAGATCATCACGCGTCACACGTTCTTTGCCTCTGCCGTCGACGGTCGGGGCATCGACCTCATGGCGCCGCCCTGGGGCGCGCTCAGGTCAAGCTGGATCGCGGAGAGCTACGCGGAAACGCAGCGCCTTGCGCAGGAGGCTGAAGCGGCTGGCGTCGAGCTGATCCGCTACGAGTCCGCGCGTGCCCCGGGCCTGGCCTGCATCGCCGCGTTCACCCCGGGCGCGCTGAAGGAGCCCAAAGGCGGGCTGGACGCCACGCGCCAGCAGTGGGTCTGCACTGCGACGGCAAGCCACGTCATGATGCAGTCGGACGAGGGCGGCGCGCTGCGGTTCGAATGGGGAAAGTAGCGCAGGGGCGAGAGTCGTTTCCCGCCGAGGGCCTTCGCGCAGGTGTGCTGAATTTCGCGGGGGCGACTGCCGCTCGAGGATGTCCTTCAACTACGCGCAGGGATCGTGCCCGTTGAGCTTGGCGGCGCGTTGCTGCAGCAGATCGAGCCGAGCAAGGGCGGCGACCCTTCGCTGTTCAACAACGCTCAGGACGGTGCCGTCCTGTCGGTTCTGCATTAGATTCGATTCGCTCGCGGCCGGTATCTGCCGCAGCAGTTCGCCGCCTTCGGGCGGCTTTTTCGTTGGTGCGCGCTCGGCGCCGGGGGGCGGGTTGCGGTCCGATTTGCAGTTACCCTGCAGTTACGGAGCTGGTCTGGTGCTGGCCTGGTTTCGCCAAGTGCTTGAGTTATTGGTCGGGGTGAGAGGATTCGAACCTCCGGCCTCTACGTCCCGAACGTAGCGCT
>CAZXLV010000226.1:0-4007 GCA_964641405.1 uncultured Limnobacter sp.
GGCGCACGCCGGCGTGGATGGTGAAGTAGTCCACGCCCTGCTCGGCCTGCTCGATGAGCGTGTCGCGAAAGATCTCCCAGCTCAGTTCCTCGGCCCGGCCGTCGACTTTCTCGAGCGCCTGGTAGATCGGCACCGTGCCGATCGGCACCGGGGCGTTGCGCACGATCCACTCGCGAGTCTCGTGGATGTGCTTGCCGGTGGAGAGGTCCATCACCGTGTCGGCGCCCCAGCGGATCGCCCAGGTCATCTTCTCGACTTCCTCGCCGATCGACGAGGTGACCGCCGAGTTGCCGATATTGGCATTGACCTTCACCAGGAAGCTGCGCCCGATGACCATCGGCTCGCTCTCCGGGTGATTGATGTTGGCGGGAATGATCGCGCGCCCGCGCGCCACCTCGCTGCGCACGAATTCGGCGGTGACCTCCGGCGCGATCGCGGCAGCGAAGGATTCGCCGCGATGCTGGCGCATCAGCAACCCGGCCATGCGCTCGCCGCCCGGGCCGCTGGCCTTCAGCGATTCCAGGTACTGCGCACGGCGCTGGTTCTCGCGAATCGCGATGAACTCCATCTCGGGCGTGAGCTCGCCGCGACGCGCGTAGTGCATCTGGGTGACGTTGCCGCCGGCGCGCGCGCGCCGCGGCGTGCGGCGCAGATCGAAGCGCAGCGCGGACAGTTCCGCTGCGGCCAGTCGCTCGCGACCGTAGCGCGAACTGGGTCCGTCGAGCGCTTCGCTGTCGGCGCGTTCGGCAATCCAGCGCGCACGCAGCGGCGCAAGGCCGGCGCGGATGTCGATGCGCGCCGCCGGGTCGGTGTACGGCCCGCTGGTGTCGTAGACCCACAGCGGCGGATTGCGCTCGACGGCCTCGGCGCCGCCGGTCAGCGAAGGGGTGTCGGACTGGCTGATCTCGCGCATCGGCACGCGGATGTCGGGGCGCGAGCCCTCGACGTAGACCTTGCGTGAAGCCGGCAACGGCTGGATCGCCGCCTGGTCGACCGAGGCGGTCGCGGCGAGGAACTTCGGATCGGCATTCATGATGGCTTCCCTTCGGCGGCATTACCCGCATCAGGTTCGGAGGGTCTGTCTCACCCGGTACGCCAACGCGGCGCCCAGGACCCCTAGCAAGATCGTCAACGTTAAACCAGGCAGCCGGAGAAAGGCAAATTGCCGGTCGGAAGCCGCTTTTGACGGCCCTGGCGATCCCCTGTAAGCTTACTGACTCTTCGGTCATTAGACTCGCGATTGTCCACCGCCACCCCCATCACGACATCCGCGCGCGCGCCCCGCTGGGAGCGGCGCAAGGACGCGCGTCCCGGCGAGTTGCTCGACGCGGCCCTCACGCTGTTCGTCGAAAAGGGCTTTGCCGCCACCCGGCTCGATGCGGTGGCCGCGCGCGCCGGCGTCAGCAAGGGCACGCTGTACCTGTACTACGCCAGCAAGGAAGAGTTGTTCAAGGCGGTGGTGCGCCAGAGCATCGTGCCGCTGATCGATGCGTTCCGGCGCGACGTCGAGCTGTCCAGGGCGCCGAGCACGCAACTGCTGCATGAATTCTTCCATCAGTGGTGGACGCGCTTCGGCGCCACGCCGCTGGCGGGCATCGCCAAGCTGGTGGTCGGGGAGTCGGGCAACTTCCCCGAACTGGCGCGCTTCTTCCAGCAGGAAGTGGTGTTGCCCAGCGCACTGCTGCTCGCCTCGATCGTGCATCGCGGCGTCCAGGCCGGCGAGTTTCGCGAGGTCGACATCGAAGCGAGCATCCAGTTGTGGATTTCGCCGCTGGTGCTGCGCGCCATCTGGGAGCACTCGATCCTGCCCTGCTGTCCGCCCGGCTTCGACGTGCCGATCGAGCGCTTCCTGGCGGCGCACCTCGACTACGTGCTGGGGGCGCTGGCGCCCGCGCACGGCCGGGCGCGCCGATCGTGAAGCGCACGCTGTGGGTGCTCGGCGTGCTGGCGGCCGTGCTCGGCGCCGGCCTGGTCCTGCTGCGCTGGCCGCAGTCGCCGCCCGCGACGATCGCCGCCGCGGCACCCGAGGCCGCCGCTGCGATCGAGTTCGCGCCCACCGATCTCTACACGGTGGCCAGCGGCGTCATTGCGCGCACCATCCCGGTCACCGGCACGCTCACGCCGGTGAATCGAACCACGGTGAGGGCGAAAGTGTCCGGTGAAATCGTCGAGATCGCCGCTCGCGAAGGCACTTCACTGCGCGCCGGACAGCTGGTCGCGCGCATCGACCCGACCGACTCCAGCCTGCGCCTGCGCGAGCGCGAAGCGCAGTTGCGCTCGGCCGAGGCGCAGCTGACGCAGGCACAGCGCACGCTGCAGAACCATCGTCAGTTGCTCGACCGGCAGTTCATTTCACAGAATGCCTTCGACAACGCGCGCTCGGCCACCGACGTGGCCATCGCCGCGCGCGATGCGGCCGCCGCCCAGCTCGGCCAGGCACGCAAGGCGCTGTCGGACACGCGCGTGATCGCACCGATGGCGGGGATCGTCGCGCAGCGCTTCGTGCAAGTCGGCGAGAAGCTCGCCGTGGACGCACCGATCGTGTCGATCGTCGACCTCTCGAAAATGGAAATCGAGGCGCCGGTGCCCGCCAGCGACATCGCGGCGGTGCGCATCGGCCAGTCGATCGCGCTGTCGATCGAAGGCGTGGCCGGCGAGCAGGTCGGGCACGTGGTGCGCATCAACCCGGGCACCCAGGCCGGCACGCGTTCGATCCCCATCTACATCGCGATCGGCTTCGACGACGCGCGTGCCCACGCCGGCATGTTCGCCCAGGGCCGGCTCGCGCTCGAGCAGCGCCGCGACGTGCTGGTGGTGCCGCTGGCAGCGATCCGCGACGCCGGCGCGCGCCAGTTCGTCTACCTGCTCGATGGCCAGCGGGTGATCGAACGCGAGGTACGCGTCGGGCTGCGCGACGAATCGGCGCGCAGCGCCGGCGGCGCAGTCGGCCTGGCCGAGGTGACCGAGGGACTGAGCGCCGGCGAGCGCATCGTCGGCGTGAACCTGGGTACGCTGCGTACCGGCAGCCCGATCGTGGTGGCGCACCCGCCGGTCGCCGCACCATCGCCCGCCGCAAGCCGATAAGACGATGTGGTTCACCCGGGTTTCGATCGACCATCCCGTCTTCGCGACGATGATGATGGCCGCTTTCCTGGTGCTGGGAATCTTCTCCTACCACCGCCTGCCGATCGAGCAGTTCCCGAACGTCGAGTTTCCGGTGGTGGTGGTGACCACCGCCTGGCCGGGCGCATCCCCCGAGGTGGTCGAATCCGACATCACGCGGCGCATCGAGGAACAGGTCAACACCATCAGCGGCGTGTACGAACTGGCCTCGCGTTCCTACGAAGGCAACTCGGTGGTGGTGATCCGCTTCGACCTCAACGTCGATCCGGCGCAGGCCACCCAGGACGTGCGCGAGAAGATCGCGCTGGTGCGCCCCTTGCTGCGCGAGGACGTCAAGGAGTCGCTGGTCACGCGCTTCAACCCCGATGACATGCCGGTGGTGTCGCTGGCCATCCGCTCGGCCACGCGCGACGCGCGCGAACTGACCACGCTGGCCGACCAGGTGGTCAAGCGCCGCCTCGAGAACGTGCGCGGCGTGGGGCGCGTGACGCTGGTCGGCGGGGTCCGTCGCGAAGTGCAGATCGACCTTCGGCCCGCCGAAATGGAAGCACTCAGGGTGGGCGTCGACCAGGTGGTGCAGGCGCTGCGCAACGAGAACCAGGAACTGCCGGCCGGCACGCTGGTATCGCGCGATCGCGAACAGGTGGTGCAGATCCGCGCGCGCCTGGCCAACGTGGCCGACTTCGGGCGCATCATCGTGGCGCGCCGCGGCGGCGAGCCGATCTACCTGGCGCAGGTCGCCAGGGTGATCGACGGCGAGGAAGAAGCCGATACCAGCGCGCTGGTCGACGGCAAGCGCGCCATCGCCCTCGACGTGGTGCGCGCGCAGGGCGAGAACACCATCGCGGTGGTCGACAGCGTGCGCAGCACGGTTGCCGCGCTGC
>CAZXLV010000227.1:0-3978 GCA_964641405.1 uncultured Limnobacter sp.
GGATTCGAACCCACGGATGGTTGCCCATCGCCGGTTTTCAAGACCGGTGCAATCGGCCACTCTGCCACCCTTCCCGAAGCCCTACGGCGCGCTGCAACCGCGCAGCCCTGCGTCCCGAGGGCACCGAGTATAGTCCCGACCGCGTGAGGCGATCGAGCGCCGCGGCGAGGGCAGGGTGGTGATCCTGGCGCGCGCCCGATTCAGCGCGGACGCTGTACGCCTTGCGGCAACTGGCGAGCAGCGGCCAGCGCCGGCGATTCGAAGAAGGCGTCGCCGGCGAGCCGCGCCAGGATCATCGCGCTTGCATCGAAACCCCAGAACACTTCGTCCCCGATCACCGCCGAAGGCACGCCGAACACGCCGGCGGCGATCGCCGCATCGGTGTTTGCACGCAGCGCGTCCTTGATTGCGGGGGCCTCGAGATCGGCAGGCGAAACGCCGAAGTGCGCGAGCAGTTGCCCGAATGCGTCGTCATCGGTCGGAAGATTGCCGTCGCGCCACACGAAGTCGAACAACTGCCGCACCACGTCGGGCGAATTGCCCAGCACGATCGACAGCCGCAACAACCGCAGCGGCACGAAGGGGTGCATCGGCGGCAGCGCCAGCGGGATGCCGTGTGCGTGCGCGAGCCAGGCCACGTGCTCGAAGGTCCAGCGCCGCTTGGCCGGGATCTCGGCCGGGCCGATGTTGCCGAAGTGTCCGAGCAGGCCGGCGAAGAGCACCGGTTGGCAGTTCACGCGAGCCTGTGCGGCGAACCGTTCCAGCTGCGTGCTCTGCAGATACGAGAATGGCGAGACGAAGTCGAAATACCAGTCGAGGCATGCGACGCGCTCGCTGGTTCCGGGCCGGATCTGCGTGCTGTGCATCGATGTTCTCCCCTCGAAGCGAGGATGGTAGCAAGCCGGCGTGCGCCGAGGCGGCGCGAGGGTGGCGGACCATCGGCTATGCTGCGCGCTTCATGTTCGAGGCGCACCATGACTAAAAAACCTCGCCCGGCCGACGACTCGTTGGCGCTGCCGCGGCGCAACTACCGCTACTACGAGCTGGTGATGGCCGGCTTCGTCACCGTCTACATCTGCTCCAACCTGATCGGTCCGGCCAAGGCGGTGCAGGTACAGGTGCCGCTGCTGGGCTCGCTCACCTTCGGTGCCGCCGTGATGTTCTTTCCGATGTCCTACATCTTCGGCGACATCCTCACCGAGGTGTACGGCTATGCCAGGACGCGCCGGGTGATCTGGGTCGGTTTTGCCGCCATGAGTTTCGCGGCCGCCATGTCCTGGGTGGTGGTGCACCTGCCGCCCGCGCCGGACTGGCCGCACCAGGATGCCTACGAGGTCGCCTTCGGCAATACCTGGCGCATCGTGCTGGCCTCGCTCACCGCGTACTTCTGCGGCGAGTTCGCCAACTCCTACGTGATGGCGAAGATGAAACTGCTCACCGAGGGCCGGCACCTGTGGACGCGCACGATCGGCTCGACCGTCGCCGGCGAGGGCATCGACTCGATGCTGTTCTATCCGCTGGCGTTCTGGGGCAGTGGCATCATTCCGGACGCGCTGATCCCGCAACTGATGCTCTCGCAGTGGGTTGCCAAGACACTGGTTGAAGTTGCCTTCACGCCGCTGACCTACAAGGTGGTGGCCTTCCTCAAGCGCAACGAGCAGGAGGACTGGTACGATCGGCACACCGACTTCAGTCCGTTCAGGCTGTAGGTCGCCGAACCGGGAAGTCGATGCACGATTGGCGCTTGTCGTTGAGCTTCACCCGGCGCGATTGGCGCGCTGGCGAGTTGCGCCTGCTGGTCATCGCGCTGGTGGTGGCGGTGGCGGCAATCGCCAGCGTCGGCTTCTTCGTCGATCGCATGCGCGCCGCCTTGTCGCAGCAGGCCGCGCAGTTGCTCGGCGCCGACCTGGTGATCGGATCCGACCAGGCGCCCGATGCGGGTTTCGTCGAGGAGGCGCGGCGCCGCGGACTGCAGGTGGCGCGCACCGTGGTGTTTCCCAGCATGGTGGTCGCCGCTGGTCGGCCGCAGTTGGCCTCGGTCAAGGCGGTCAGCGCCAATTACCCCTTGCGCGGACAGGTACGCGTGGCCGAACCGCCGGGCGGTGCATCGGCCGCAGCGCCGCCGGGCGGCGGCTCGGCCGCCGCATCGCCCGACACCGCCGCCGAGCACGGACCGGCGCACGGTGAGATCTGGCTCGACCCGCAACTGGTGCAGGCGCTGGGTGCTTCGGCCGGCGCATCGGTATCGCTGGGCGATGCGCAGTTTCGCCTCACTCGCCAGATCACCCTCGAACCGGATCGGGGTGCGAGTTTCGTGAACTTCGCGCCGCGCGCCATGTTTTCGCTGGACGATCTCGCTGCGACTGGCCTGGTGCAGCCGGCCAGCCGCGTGCGCTGGCACCTGCTGATCGCCGGTGCGCCGCCCGCCGTGGCCGCTTACGCGCAGTGGCTGCAGCCGCGCCTCGGCCATGGCCAACGCCTGGAGTCGCTCGACAGCGGGCGCCCCGAGTTGCGCGCCACGCTCGATCGCGCCGGTCAGTTCCTCTCGCTGGTGGCGCTGCTGTCGGCGTTGATCGCCGCAGTGGCGATCGGTCTCGCGGCGCGCCGCTTTGCCGAGCGCCATCTCGACGGTTGCGCGGTGATGAAGGCGCTGGGCCTGACGCAGGCTCGCCTGCTGAAGTTGCTCGGGCTCGAACTGCTGTGGGTGGCGCTGATCGGCGGGGCGCTCGGGGTGGTGTCGGGCTGGCTGGCACACTTCGCGCTGGTGTTGGCGATTCGCTCCCTGCTCGAACTGACGCTGCCCTTGCCGGGCTGGCTGCCGGCCCTGCAGGCCATGGTCGCCGCGCTGGTGCTGATGGCCGGCTTCGGTGCATGGCCCTTCCTGCGCCTGGCCGACGTGTCGCCCTTGCGCGTCTTGCGGCGCGAGGTGGGCGCTGCACCGGGATCGGCCTGGATCGCCGCGCTGCTCGCCGGCAGCGCCTTTTGCGCGCTGCTGCTGTGGCTGGCGCACGACGTGCGCCTGGCGCTGATTGCCATCGGCGGCTTCGCGCTCGGCACGCTGCTGTTCGTCGGCATCGCACTGGCGGTGGTGCGCCTGCTCGAACCGATCCGCCGCACTGGACTGGTGGCTGGCAGCCCGGCGCTGCGACTGGCCTTTGCCTCCTGGTCCAGGCGGCGCGCAATGACCGTCACGCAGACCGTGGCGCTGGCGGTGGGCTTGCTGGCGCTGCTGCTGCTCACCGTCACCCGTACCGATCTCGTCGATGGCTGGCGGCGCGCCAGCCCACCCGATGGGCCGAATCGTTTCGTGATCAACATCCAGCCCGAGCAGGGCGCAGCAGTACGCGAAATGCTCGAACAGGCCGGTGTGAAATCGATCGAGCTGTATCCGATGGTACGCGGACGATTGGTCTCCATCGACGGCAAGCCGGTGCGGCCGGAGTCTTACGACAGCGACCGGGCGCAGCGCTTGCTCGATCGCGAGTTCAATCTTTCCTATGCCGACCGGATTCCGGGGCACAACCGGTTGGTGGCGGGCCACTGGTTCACGCCCGGAGCGCGTGAAGTGTCGGTCGAACAGGGCATCATGGACACGCTCGGCCTTGCGCTGGGCGACGAACTCGGCTTCGACATTGCCGGCGAGATGGTCACCGCGCGCCTGACCAGCGTGCGCAAGCTGGACTGGGACTCGATGAAGGTCAACTTCTTCATGATCCTGTCGCCGGCGGCACTGGCCGACCAGCCCCAGACCCTCATCACCGCGTACTACCAGGCACCCGCTGCGGCCGCGGCGGCGCCGCCCGTCGATTCGGCCCTGGTGCAGCGCTTTCGCAACCTTACCGTGTTCGACACCGGCAACCTGGTGCGCCAGGTGCAGGCCATGCTCGACCAGGTCATCCAGGCCGTGCAGTTGCTGTTCCTGCTCACCCTGCTGGCTGGCGTAGTGGTGCTGTGGGGCGCGCTGGCCAGTTCGCGCGA
>CAZXLV010000228.1:0-3958 GCA_964641405.1 uncultured Limnobacter sp.
TGCACGGGCGCGACGCCTTCGGGCGGCATGCCGGCGTGGCCATCGTGCAGGCACCGCGCGCATTGCCGCGCATCCTGCGCCTGCCGCCCGAGGTGTCGGGCGTGCCGCATGGCCTGGTGCCGCTGGCCACGATCCTGCAGGGGTTCGTCGCACGCCTGTTCCCGGGGCTGGCGGTGCGCTCGCTGCATCAGTTCCGTCTCACCCGCAACAGCGAGCTGTTCGTCGATGACGAGGACGTGACCGACCTGCGCGTGGCGCTGCAGGGCGAACTGGTGCAGCGCAACTATGGCGACGAAGTACGCCTCGAGGTGTCGGCCGGCATTTCCGCGGAGCTGGTGGCGCGCCTGCTGCGCGAGTTCGAGCTCGAGGAGCAGGACTGCTATCGCATCGACGGACCGATCGACCTGCTGCGGCTGCAGCCGGTCATCGAGCTGGTCGGGCTGCCGACGCTTAAGTATCCGCTGTTCGAGCCGGCGATCCCGGCACTGCTTCGCGAGAAGGATCTCTTTGCGGCGATCCGCAAGCGCGACATCCTGGTGCACCACCCGTACCAGTCGTTCGCCCCGGTGATGGAGTTCCTGGTCAGCGCGGCGCGTGATCCGGCCGTGGTGGCGATCAAGCAGACCGTCTACCGCACCGGGGCCGACTCGGCGCTCATGCAGGCGCTGATCGACGCCGCGCAAGCCGGCAAGGAAGTGACCGTCGTGGTCGAATTGATGGCCCGCTTCGACGAGGAAACCAACATCAACTGGGCGGCCAAGCTCGAGCAGGCGGGTGCGCACGTCGTCTACGGCGTGGTCGGGCACAAGACGCACGCCAAGATGGCAATGGTGTTGCGGCGTGAGCCGGGCAAGTCAGCGCCCCTGCTGCGTCGCTACGTGCACCTGGGCACCGGCAACTACCACCCGCGCACGGCACGGCTGTACGAGGATTTCGGCCTGTTCACCGCCGACGAGGAGATGTGCGCCGACGTGCACGAAGTGTTCCGCCGCCTGACCGGGCTGGGCCAGCGCGGCGCGCTGCGCTGGCTCGTCCAGGCGCCCTTCACGCTGCACGAGATGGTGACGGCGGCGATCCGGCGCGAGGTGGCGCACGCCAGGGCCGGGCGCCGGGCCTATCTCGCCGCCAAGCTCAACGCGCTGCTCGAGCCGACCCTGATCGATGCGCTGTACGAGGCGAGCGCGGCCGGCGTGAGGGTCGACCTGATCGTGCGCGGCGTCTGCGCGCTGCGCCCCGGTGTGCCGGGCCTGTCCGACAACATCCGCGTGCGCTCGATCGTCGGGCGCTTCCTGGAGCATGGCCGCGTCTACTACTTCCACAACGGCGGCAAGAAGGAGGTCTGGCTGTCTTCGGCCGACTGGATGGACCGCAACCTGTTCAGGCGTGTCGAGGTGGCGTTTCCGGTACGCGATCGAAAGCTGCGGCAACGTGTCATCAAGGAAGCCATCAGGATGCCCCTGCGCGACAACGTCGATGCCTGGCTGATGGACGGCAACGGCGACTATCGGCGCAAGCAGCCGCGCGGCAGGCGGTTCGCGTCCCAGGCGGCCCTGGTTGCACTCCTTGCCGTTGCCGCGCGAGCCGAGCCTACAGCCGCTTCATCCACTTCAGCAGCACGCCTGACAGGGGGCCGTACGGTGGCATGAACAGCCTCATGGCGTTCAGGCGCGCCTGCCTGAACACCGGCGTGAGCTTGCTCATCGTGTCGAAGCCCCACTTGCCGTGGTAATGGCCCATGCCCGAGGGGCCGACACCCCCGAACGGCAGGCCGTCCTGCGCGGCATGCAGCAGGACTTCATTGATGCTGGCGCCACCGACGTGCGTTTGCTCGATCGCCTGCTGCGCCCGCGCGCGGTCCTCGTCGAACCAGTACAACGCCAGCGGGTGCGCCATGCCGGCGATGAAGGCAAGCGCCTCCTCGGGCTGGTCGTAGGGCAGCACCGGCAGGATCGGGCCGAAGATCTCGTCGCGCATCACCGCCAGCGACCGCGGCGGATCCACCAGGATGACCGGTGCCAGCCGGTGCGCGGCGTCGTCGCGCGACGCGCCGGCGAACAGTTCGACCGCTGACGTGCCGGCCGCGGCGGCCTCATCCAGGTATCCGCTCAGGCGCAGGTACTGGCGCTGGTTGACGATACTGCAATAGTCGCGCTCGGCGAGCCCGCCCGGATACATGCTACGTGCCTGTGCGCGTGCCTTCGCGACGAAGTCATCGACCGAGCCGCGCGGCACCAGCACGTAATCGGGGGCGATGCAGGTCTGGCCGCCATTGAGCAGCTTGCCCATCATGATGCGCGCAACCGCCTTCTCCAGCGGATAGCCGGGAGCGACGACGGCTGGCGACTTGCCGCCGAGCTCGAGCGTGACCGGAGTGAGGTTGGCGCTGGCGGCCTGCATCACCTTGCGCCCCACCGGGGTCGAGCCGGTAAAGAGCAGGTGATCGAAGGGCAGGGCTGAAAACGCTGCGGCGACTTCGGGTCCCCCGGTCACCACCGCGACTTCATCGGCGGCGAACTGCTCGGCGACCAGGCGCTGGAACAGCGCCGAAAATGCCGGTGTGAACTCGGACATCTTGACCATTGCCCGGTTGCCCGCCGCCAGCGCGTCGACCAGCGGCCCGACCGCCAGCAGCAGCGGATAGTTCCACGGCACGATGATGCCGACCACACCCAGCGGGCGTGGCACGATCGACGCGCGTGCCGGCAGGAACCACTTCGATACCCTGGCGCGGCGCGGCTTCATCCAGCGCCGGCCACCGCGCAAGGTGGCGCGGATGCCGGCGATGGCGGGAAAGATCTCGATGATCTGCGTCTCGCGACGCGGCCGGCCGCCGAAATCGGCGTCGATCGCGTCCTCGATGGCCGTCTCGTTGGCAGCCACCACGCGCAGCAGGCGCTGCAGGCGGTCGCGTCGCACTTCCCAGGGTGGAAAGGGCGCCAGGCGATGGGCGCTGCGCTGCGCCTCGAGCAAGGCCGGGACGTCGAGCATGCGGTTGTTGCGATCCATGGCGGTCCTCTTGCCCCCGATCAGGGGCTGGCGTACCAAGCATAGCCCGGACGTGTCGAGAGCGGACTCGAATCGGCGCATCCGCCCGCTCGGATACGATTCCGGTTCAGGCGCATGCTTCCGGAGACCTCGATGCCCTTGCTGCTGGCACTGGACCAGGGTACTTCGAGTTCGCGCAGCATCGTTTTCGATGCCGAGGGCGGCATCGTCGCGATGGCGCAGCGCGAGTTTCGACAGATCTTCCCGCAGCCAGGCTGGGTCGAGCACGACCCGCTCGAGATCTGGCGTACGCAGCGCGATACCGCGCACGAGGCGCTTGCGCGCGCCGGCATCGCGGCCGGCGCGATTGCCGGCATCGGCATCGCCAACCAGCGCGAGACCACCGTGATCTGGGAGCGCGCCAGCGGCCGGCCGATCCACAACGCCATCGTCTGGCAGGACCGGCGCACCGAATCGATCTGCGCCGGACTGCGCGCGTCGGGTTGGGCGGCGCGCGTCGCCGAACGCACCGGGCTGCTCATCGACTCCTATTTCTCGGCCACCAAGATCCGCTGGCTGCTCGATGCGGTACCGGGTGCGCGCGAGGCCGCGCGGCGCGGCGAACTGGCCTTCGGCACCATCGACAGCTGGCTGGTCTGGCAACTCACCGGTGGGCGGCGGCACGTCACCGATGTGAGCAATGCATCGCGCACCATGCTCTACGACGTGCGCCGCGGGCAGTGGGACGCCGGCTTGCTCGCTGCGCTGGACATCCCGGCTGCCCTGCTGCCCGAGGTGCAGCCATCGAGCCATCATTTCGGCGACACGCAGGCCGGGTTGTTCGGCGCGTCGCTGCCGATCGGCGGCATTGCGGGCGACCAGCAGGCCGCGCTGTTCGGCCAGGCCTGCTTCGAGGCCGGCATGGCCAAGAACACCTACGGCACCGGCTGCTTCATGCTGATGCACACCGGCG
>CAZXLV010000229.1:0-3945 GCA_964641405.1 uncultured Limnobacter sp.
GCGCCAACATCATGGACAAGCTGGGGGCGCGCACCATGGCCGACCTGATGCGCATTGCGCTCAGGGCGAACGCGCCGCGCGCCGACTGATCGCGCCCGATCCGGCGGCATTGGCGCGCAACGGCGCGTAGCCCGGCATCGCGCGCGCGCGTGCGCGCAGGGCCTGCACCAGTGCGCGCACATCGGCCCGGTGCGCGAGGGCGCGCGCGCCGCACAGGAAGTACACCTCGCTGCCCACCGGCACGAAACCGATGCCGAACTGCTCGGCCGCCGCGCGCAGGCCGAAGCCCGCATCGGCCGCGCCGGCGGCGACCGCCGCGGCCACCGCGAAGTGGGTGTACTCCTCCTGCTCGTAGCCGTGGATCTGCGCGGCCTGCAAGCCACGCTCGCTCAGCAGGCGGTCGAACCAGGTGCGTGTGCCGGCGCCGCGTTGGCGGTTCACGAAGCGCAGGCCGCTGCGCGCCAGGTCGGCCACGTCGCGAATCCGCAGGGGATTGCCGCGCGCGACGATCAAGCCTTGCTCGCGGCGCACCACCGCTGCGACGAACAGGGTGGCGTCACGAAACACCTGTGGGCGCTCACGCAGCGCCGGCAGCGGTTCCGGCAGGTGAAAGCCGGCCAGTTGCGCCTCGCCGCGACGCAAGGCCGCCAACGCCTGTCCGGAGCCCACGAAACTCACGCGCAGGCGTGCCGCCCCTGCCTGCGACAACCAGCCCTGCAGCAACAGGTCGTGACTGGCGGCCAGGTTCAGCGCCTGTCCGCCCGCGGCGCGCAAGGAGGCCAGCACCGCATCCAGTTCACGAACCGGCCCTGCCAGGCGTCGCCGCGCTGTCTGCTCGAAGCGCGCACCGGCGTGGGCCAGCGTCGCACCGGCCGCCGTGAGCCGACTGCCGTGTCCCTTGACCCGCTCGAGCAACTCCACGCCGAGCACACGCTCGGCGCGCACCAGCTTGCCCCAGGCACTGCGGTATGACAGCCCGAGTGCGCGCGCGGCTGCGCTCACCTGGGGTGCAACTTCGAGTGCGCCGAGCAGTGCGCTCAGTTCCGCAACGTCGAGTTGCTGTTCGCCGACACTCAACGACACCCCCGGACGAACTTCCAGCATCGCACACCAATATGCAAACGTTTTCCGATTGGATCGTACTACAGGGTCGCTACGTATACTCGCGCGATGTTCGCCGACCCGATGCTCCAGGCCGCTTCGCTGTTGCGTTCCTTCGAAGGCGACGTGGTCGAGATCGTGCTGCTGTCACTGCGCGTGAGCCTCACCGCGGTGGCGATTGCCACCATCATCGGCCTGCCGCTGGGCGCGCTCACGGCGGTCACGCGATTTCCCGGCCGCGCTGCGGTCGTCGTGCTGCTCAACACGATGATGGGCCTGCCGGCGGTCATCGTGGGCGTGTTCGTGTACCTGATGCTCTCGCGCAGCGGGCCGCTGGGCGTGCTCGGCCTGTTGTTCACGCCGACCGCAATGATCATTGCCCAGGCCACGCTCACCACGCCGCTGATCGCCGCCCTCACCCGCCAGGTGGTCGAGGACGGCTGGCGCCAGCACGGCGAGACCCTGCGTTCCCTGCGCCTGCCGCTGCGCTCGCGCATACGCGTACTGCTGTGGGATTGCCGCTTCTCGCTGGTGGCCGTCTTCCTGGCCGGGCTCGGTCGCGCCATGTCCGAGGTCGGCTCGGTGATGATCGTGGGCGGCAATATCGATCGCGTCACGCGCATGATGACCACCGCGATCGCCCTCGAAACCAGCAAGGGGGATCTTTCGCTGGCGCTGGCGCTGGGCTTCGTGCTGCTTGGCCTGGTCCTGCTCCTGAACCTGATCGCCAGCGCCATCCGGGCGGCGGCAATGTACCGCCATGGCACTTGACGAGCAGGCGCTGCGCAGCCCCGACAGCCGCTTCGACCGGCACGCTGCGGTCGGTGATGCAGTTCGCCAGCGGGCGCTTGCCGCGCCAGCGGACGGCGCGCCGGCATTGGCCGGCCAGATCGACAGCACCAGTGCAGCGCCCGATGCGCTGCTCAGCCTGCGCGCGGTCTGCTTCCGGGCTGCCGATCGCCTGATCCTGGACCATGTCGATTTCGACTGGAAAGAGGCGGGCATCTGCGCCCTGATCGGCGCCAACGGATCAGGCAAGACGGTACTGTTGCGGACGATCCACGGCCTGCTGGCGCCGACTTCAGGGGAGGTCTGCTTCGAGGGCCGATGCCGCACCGATGGCGACCTCGCCTTCGACGGACAGGCGCTGATGTTCCAGTATCCGACCCTGTTTCGCGGTACGGCGCTGGAGAACCTGATGGTGGTGCCGCGCCGCGCAGGCGGCTCGCAGCGCGCCCGACGCGCGCAGGCGCTCGACATGCTTGGCCGGGTCGGCTTGAGCGCACTGGCCGACGCCCCGGCGCTCAAGCTCTCGGGCGGCGAGCGCCAGCGTCTGGCGCTCGCACGCGCCTGGCTGGCTGCACCACGCCTGGTCTTGCTCGACGAACCCACGGCTAGCCTCGATCCGTCGGCAACCGAACACGTCGAGCAACTGATACGCGATATCCATGCCAGCGGCTGCCGCGTGCTGATCACCTCCCACAACCTCGGCCAGGTCGGGCGCCTGGCCGACGAAGTCATCTTCATCGATCACGGTCGCCTGCTCGAGCGCCAGCCGACGACGGCCTTCCTCACCCATCCTCGCAGCCGCGAGGCCCGTCAATACCTGCAGGGGATCCTTCCATGGCAACTGTCCGTACCAGCTTCATCAACCTGATGCGAGCCGTCGCAGCGCTCTGGCTCGCCGCTGTACTTGCGACGCCGATTGCCGCCTTCGCGCAGGAATCGATCACCGTCGCCTCGACCACGTCCACCGAACAGTCGGGCCTGTTCAGGCACCTGTTGCCGGCCTTCGAGAAGGCGTCCGGAATCCAGGTGAAAGTGGTCGCGGTCGGCACCGGGCAGGCGCTGGATATCGCGCGTCGCGGCGACGCCGACGTGGTGTTCGTTCACGATCCGAAAGCCGAGGCGAAGTTCCTCTCCGAAGGCTTCGGCGTCAAGCGCTACGAAGTCATGTACAACGATTTCGTGCTGGTCGGACCGAAGAGCGATCCAGCGCACATCGGCGGCGACAAGGACATTCTCGATGCCATGCGCAAGATCGCTGCTGCGGGGGCGCCCTTCGCCTCGCGCGCCGATCGCAGCGGTACCCATGCCGCCGAACTGCGCTACTGGCAGGCCGCCGGGGTCGACCTCGAACCCGGCAAGGGCAAGTGGTACAAGGAGACCGGCTCCGGCATGGGCGCCACCCTCAACACGGCGGCCGGACTGAATGCCTATGCCCTCACCGATCGCGGCACCTGGCTGTCGTTCAAGAACCGTGGCGATCTCACCATTCTCGTCCAGGGCGACCAGCGGCTGTTCAACCAGTACGGCGTGATGCTGGTCAACCCGCAGAAGCACCCGCAGGTCAAGCGTGAAGCCGGCCAGAAGTTCATCGACTGGCTGATCTCGCCCACCGGGCAGGCGACCATTGCGTCGTACAAGGTCAATGGCGAGCAGTTGTTCTTCCCCAACGCCAGCGGCAAGTAGCCGCGGGAAAAGCGTCGAGGGCGCATGCTATACTTTTTTGCTTAGCGCCCGTAGCTCAGTTGGATAGAGTACCTGGCTACGAACCAGGGGGTCGTGGGTTCGAATCCTGCCGGGCGCGCCAGATTCAGTAGCAAAATCAAGGGCTTAGAGGGCAACCTCCAGGCCCTTTTTTCTTGCACTGTGCCATTGAAGTGCAGTTGCGCCATTCAAGAGTCAACAGTTCATCTTTCAAACATTGCAAGGTCCACCATTAGCGGGTGGCAGCCAGGGCTTGCCGTTAAGCTGAAGCCCGGACAACCGCGCCCATCGGTCAAGCGTCGAACCCGCCACGGGCGGTGGTGCAGAGTCGTTGCTTGCTTTATCATGAAACGT
>CAZXLV010000230.1:0-3938 GCA_964641405.1 uncultured Limnobacter sp.
CACCTGCCGTTCTTCTACTCCGACCTGTTCGACCTCGGCTACGAGGCGGTCGGCGAACTCGATGCCCGCCTGGACGTCGTCGAGGACTGGCAAGAACCCTATCGCAAGGGCGTCGTCTACTACCTGAAGGAAGGTCGGGTACGCGGCGTGCTGCTGTGGAATACCTGGGGCCAGGTCGATGCCGCCACGGCCATGATCGCGGCCGGCGCGACCCACGCCCCGGCGCAGTTGAAAGGAGCGATCAGCGACTGAATCCGGCGGCGCCCCAGGACATGGCGGCGAAATCGCGCACGAATGCGTCGAATCGGTGCGCGGGCAGGTCGTCGATGCCGCCGGCCGAAGCGCGCCCGGCACCGCCGAAGCGGGCGCACAACTCACCCGCGCCGCCCGGCGCCTCGATCGGCGCACGCACGCTCACCATCAGCGCGCCATCGCCGACTGGCCTGGCCACCGCATGGGCGCGACCCGGCCGAGCGAGCGCGAGTTCATTGGCGAAGCTGCCGATCACCCGCCGGCTCCACGGCTCGTCAGGCAACCGGTAGACAGCGCCGCAGTCGCCCTCCCAGCTTGGTGGCTGGCGCATCGCCTGCGCGAGATCCTGGCGGCGCAGCGCATCGATCTCGCGCGCAATCGGTTCGTTCTCGATGAAGCGGAGCGGATCGCGATAGCGCGCGAGCAGTCGATACAGCCGCGCCGGCGCGATGTGCACGTCGCTCTCGCTGTCGCCATAGGCGTTGTAGTTGATCGCCTCGCCGAGCATGCGCAACGACTCGCGTTCGCGCGACGACAGGCCGATGTCGTCCGCCAGCCGATCGGCCACCGCATGCAGGTTGTCGCCGAAGGCACCGACCACCGCCCAGGCGCGAAAGCGCCCGTCCAGATGACGGTCCATCAGCACGCTGGTGCAGACCTCGCTGCCGAGGTCGATGTGGGCCTGCAGCCCCGGATGAGCGGGCACCTCGCCGGCCGCATGATGATCGAAGTAGCGCACCTGCGCGCCACGCGCGAGCAGCGCAAGCAGCGCCGCCCGGTTGCGCTGCATCGACAGGTCGCACACCAGCACCTCGTCGCCGGCCCCGGCGGGCACCTGTGCGAGCAAGGCAATGTCGCGCTTCAGGCCCGTGACCAGCACCGCCTCGGCCGGTTCGTGCAGGCGCCACTGCAACACTGCGCATAGTCCGTCCGCGTCGCCGTTGCAGACGTCGAACTGCCGCGGGCGCGCCGCGCACGTGTCATCCGCGCGCCGGTCGCGCGCCAGCCAGCGCGCAGCCAGTCCGGCCGGATCCAGCGCGCAAGCGCTGTCGACTTCGATCGCCAGTGCGCGCTCCTCCGCGCGCAATGCGTCATGGCTGGCGAACTGGCGCTCCAGCACCGCAAGATCCGCCTCCGAGGCGTCATCGTTGCGGGCGCTGCGCGCGCGCACGCGTTCCCGCAGCACCTCCGGTTCGGCTCGGCAATGAAGGATCGTGAACGGCACGCCCACCTCGCGCGCCAGCGCCCGGAAGTCGTCGCGCTCATGCTGGCGCAGGAAGGCTGCGTCGACGATCACCGCGTACCCTGCCCGCAGTGCCAGGTCGGCCGATTCACGCAGCCTGGCGTAGGTGCGTCGCGTCGCCTCCGGCGCGTAGATATCGGCGCCGATCCGCGATGCCGAGTCATCGAGTGCGCGCAAGCCGAACAGGCGCTTGCGCTCGACATCGGAACGCAGGCGGATCGCCCCGGCGGTCTCCAGCAGGCGCGCCGAGACGAAGCTCTTGCCCGATCCCGACAGGCCGTGGGTGATGAGCAGGCGCGCCTGGGCGGGCCCGGCCAGGTGCTGTGCCAGGCCGAGGTAGTCGGGCCCGCGGCCGGCGCCACCTTGCGCACCGCGGATGCCGCTCACCAGCGCGCGCACCAGCGCGCGGTAGACCTCGTAGTAGCGCAGCACTGCCAGCCCGGCGTGATCACCGCTGCACTCGAGCCAGCGGTCCAGGAAGCGGAAGGCCAGGTCGCGCCGTCCGCCGGCGTGCAGGTCCATCGTAAGGAATGCGATGTCGCACTGGACGTCGATCCAGCGCAGGCCCGGATCGAATTCGATGCAGTCGAAGGCCGTCACCTCGTCATCCAGCACCACCACGTTCGACAGGTGCAGATCGCCGTGGCCCTCGCGCACCCAGCCCTGCGCCTTGCGCGCCTCGAAACGCGCGGCCAAGGTCAGCGCCCGGGCTTCGCACCATTGCCGCATCCCGGCCACATCGCGCGCCTGGGACTCGAGGCCGGCCAGCACCTGCGCCGTATCGGCCTGGATACGCGCCGCGCTGCCCCACGGCACCTCCTCGCCGGCCGCAGGCGCCGCCGCCTGGAACGCTGCCAGCCGCAGGGCCAGTCGGTCGAGCAGGCACGCATCGAGGGTGCCGGCGCCCAGACGCTCGCTGAACAGCGCACCGGGTGCGAACTGCTTCATGCGCACGGCGTATTCGATGGCCTCGCCCGCGCCGTCCAGCCGCGGCGCGGTTGGGCTGCCGCGCACCGCCACCACGTCCAGGTAGAGCGACGGAGCGAGCCGCCGGTTCAAGCGCAACTCCTCCTCGCAGTAGCGGCGCCGCACCGCCAGCTGGCTGAAGTCGAGAAAGCCCAGGCGCAGCGGCTTCTTGATCTTCCAGGCATGCTGGCCGTCGAGCAGCACCCACGAGATGTGGGTCTCGATGAGCTGAACGGTTCGCCCCAGCGACGACTGCAAGCGGCGCCGCAGCGCCTCGACCAGCGTATCGGAAAAACCGCCGGAGGCGGTGACGGGAGGCGATGCAGGCACGGTGTCGGCGGTACAGGCAGGCGGCGCAGGCGGCTCGGACCCGTCGATCATAGCCGCCTTCCGGCGCACGGCGCAGGCGTGTCAAGATGCGCGCGTTGCGCATCATTCACGGGCAGACGGATGCTGATCAATTGCGTGGCTTACCAGAATGGCAACAAGCTCGCCGACATCCCGATCGAGCGGATCAGCGATTACATCTCGCGGCCCGACTGCTTCGTGTGGGTCGCCCTGCAGGACGCCACGCCAGCCGAACTGGAGGAGATGCGCCAGGAGTTCGGCCTGCACGAACTCGCCGTCGAGGACGCCCGACACGGCCACCAGCGGCCGAAGATCGAGGAGTACGGCGATTCGCTCTTCGTGGTCATGCACCTGGTCGAGCCGCTGCAGGATGAGCTGAGTGTCGCTGAACTCGACGTCTTCGTCGGCTCGAACTACGTCCTGTCGGTGCGCAACCGCAGCGCCCAGGGCTTCCTCGGCGTGCGCGAGCGCTGCGAGCGCCATCCCGAACTGTTGCGCCAGGGTGCCGGCTTCGTGCTCTACGCCCTGATGGACGCAGTGGTCGACCGCTACTTCCCCCTCATCGACGTGCTGGAATCGGAACTCGACGACATCGAGGAGCGCATCTTCACCAAGGGGACCGCCCGCTCGAACATCGAGAGCCTCTACGAACTCAAGGGCCGGGTGATGGTGCTCAGGCACGCGGTTGCCCCCTTGCTGGAAGCCACCGGCCGGCTGCACGGCGGCCGGGTGCCGGAGGTGTGCGCCGGTACCCAGGAGTATTTTCGCGATGTCGTGGATCACCTTTCGCGCATCAACAGTTCGATCGAGTCGATCCGCGAGACCGTGGCCACGGCAATCCACGTCAACCTGTCGATGGTCGCCATCGAGGAAAGCGAGGTGACCAAGCGCCTGGCCGCGTGGGCGGGCATTTTCGCGGTCGCCACCGCCTTCGCCGGCATCTGGGGCATGAACTTCAAGCGCATGCCAGAGCTGGACTGGACCTGGGGCTATCCGGCGGCCCTGTTGCTGATCGCGAGCGTGTGCGGCGTGCTGTTCTGGCGCTTCCGGCGCGCCGGCTGGCTTTGATCGCTAGAATGCACGCTTTCGCCAACCGGAAACGCACCATGCGAAAGGTCTTCAACTTCAG
>CAZXLV010000231.1:0-3906 GCA_964641405.1 uncultured Limnobacter sp.
CGGGAAGAAGTTGATCACGTTCTTCTCGAACTGGATCGGCATCGCGGCCATGTTCGGCGCCGTGCCGAGGTGGCCCACCATGGCGAAGATCTTGTCCTGGTTGACCAGCTTCTGCGCCCCGAGCACGGCCTTGCGGGGGTCATAGCCGTCGTCGTCGATGATCAGCTCGAGCTTGCGGCCGTTGACCCCGCCCTGCTCGTTCAATTCCTCGGAGCGCAGGATCATGCCGTTGCGCAACTGCTTGCCGAAGCCGGCGAGCGGTCCGGACAGGTCCTGGAGCGAGCCGACGACGATCTGGTCCCTGGTCACGCCCTGGGTTTGCGCGAACGCGAACGGGACGCTCAATGCGAGTGCAACTGCTGCAACGGTGCGCTTCATGGGTTCCTCCTCTCTGCCGGACACGGGATCGGGCCTCGCGGCGCTCAATCCCCCTTGTACATCGATTCGATCAATTCCCGGTACTTCTTTTCCACCAACCTGCGCTTGAGCTTCATGGTGGGCGTGAGCTCCTCGTCTTCCGCCGTCAACTGCGTCTCGATCAGCCGGAATGCCTTGATCTGCTCGACGCGCGCGAACTTGCGGTTGATGCGGTCGATCTCGCCCCCGATCAGTGCCAGCACCTCCCTGGCGCGCGTCAGGCTCAGGTAGTTCGAGAACGGCACGTCGTGGTCCTGCGCGTACTTCTCGACGTTCTCATGGTCGATCATCACCAGCGCAGTGAGGTGGGGCCGCCGGTCGCCGATCACCACCGCGTCGGTGATGTAGGGTGAAAACTTCAGCTCGTTCTCGATCTCGCTGGGGGTGATGTTCTTGCCGCCCGCCGTGATGATGATGTCCTTCATCCGGTCGACGATGCGGAAGTAGCCGTCCTCGTCGATCGTACCCACGTCGCCGGTGTGCAGCCAGCCGTCGGCGTCGATCGCCTCGGCGGTCTTTTCCGGCTGGTTCAGGTAACCCATGAACACGTTCGGCCCGCGAATCAGCAACTCGCCGGTGGCCGGATCGACCCTGACCTCGTTGTAGGCGGCGGCCGGGCCGATCGAGCCCGGCTTGATGCGATGGGCGGGCGTACCGGTGGAGGCGCCTCCCGACTCGGTCTGTCCCCAGACTTCGAGCATCGGTACCCCGAGCGCCAGGTACCAGCGCACCAGGTCGGGCGAGATCGGGGCCGCGCCGGTGACCAGGTAGCGGGCGCGGTGGATGCCGATCATCCTGCGCACGTTGTCCAGCGTGAGCAGGCGCGCGAGGCGGAAGGCGAGCCTGAGCGTTGCCGGCACGGTGCGCCCCTCGAGCACCCGTTCGGCCACACGCTGGCCGACCCCGAGCGACCAGCGGTAGGCGAGTTGCTGCATCCGCGTCGCTTCGGCAATCGCGATCGATACCGCCGAGTAGAACTTCTCCCATACCCTCGGCACTGCGATGAACACGGTGGGCGCGATTTCACGCACGTTCTCCGGCACCGTATCGGGATTCTCGACGAAGTTCAGCCTGGCGCCCGAGTAGATCGCGAAGTACTCGCCACCGAAGCGCTCGGCCACGTGGCACAGGGGCAGGAAGCACATGCGCTCGTCCTGCTCGTTCTGCGAGATGACCAGGTTGTAGCCGCGCGTGGTGTAGACGACGTTGGCATGGCTGAGCATGGCGCCCTTGGGCCGCCCGGTGGTTCCCGAGGTATAGATGAGGATGGCCAGGTCCTCGGGCCGGGCGCTGGCGCAGCGGGCATCGTACTCGGCGGGATGCGCGGCGTCGTGGCTGGCGCCGAGTTCGCGCAGTGCCGCCAGGCTGATCACCATCGGATCGTCGAAGTGCCTCAGTCCGTCCATGTCGAACACCACGATCCGGCGCAACTGCGGCAGCTGCTCGCGCACTTCGAGCAGCTTGTCCAGTTGCTCGTCGTCCTCGACGAACGCGACCACGCTGCGGGAGTCTTCGCACAGGTAGCGCACCTGGCTCGCGGCATCGGTCGGATAGATGCCGTTGGCGACGCCGCCGGCGCACAGGATGCCGAGATCGGCGATCACCCACTCGACCACCGTGTTCGACAGGATCGAGGCGCGCTCGCCCGGCGCAAGCCCGAGCGCCGCCAGCCCCATGGCCGTTTCGCGCACCGCCTGCTGCGTCTCGTTCCACGACCAGCTGCGCCAGATGCCGAGTTGCTTTTCGCGCATGAAGACGGCGTCGCCACGCATGGCGACGGCGTTGCGAAACATCGCCGGAATCGTATCGCCCGGCACCACCACCTCGGGATTGGGGCGGATGTGGCCGAGATCCCAGAGCACGCTCATGCGCTCACCGCCACATCTTCCGCTTCTTCCAGCGCCGTTCACCGCGCGCGCCGACCTGCTTCATGCCGAGGTAGAACTCGCGGATGTCTTCCTTCTCCCGCAATACCGCGCAACGGTCCTCCATCACGATCCGGCCGTTCTCGAGCACATAGCCGTAGTCCGACGCGTTCAGTGCCATGTTGGCGTTTTGCTCGACCAGCAACATGGTGGTGCCGCGCTCGCGGTTGATGCGCACGATGATCTCGAAGATCTCCCGGGTGAGCCGGGGCGACAGGCCCAGGCTCGGCTCGTCGAGCAGGATCAGTCGTGGAGCCGCCATGATCGCGCGCGAGATCGCCAGCATCTGCTGTTGTCCTCCCGAGAGCAGGCCGGCGTCCTGGTCGGCTCGCTCGCGCAGGATCGGGAAGTAGCCGAACACCGCCTCGAGGTCGCGTGCCGTGCCGTCGCGATCCTTGCGCGTGTAGGCTCCCATCATCAGGTTGTCGTGCACCGACAACAGCGGGAATACCTCGCGGCCCTCGGGTACGTGCGACAGGCCGCGCTGCACGATGAGGGCGGGATCGCGCGCGGTGATGTCTTCGCCGCGAAACTCGATCGATCCCTTGCGCGGGTCGATGATTCCGGAGATCGTCTTCAGGATCGTGGTCTTGCCCGCGCCGTTGGAGCCCAGCACGGTGGCGATCTGGCCCTCGCGCACCTGCAGGCTCGCTCCCCGGATCGCCTTGACCGGTCCATAGGCGCTCTCGACGTTGAGCAGCTTCAGGATCGCCTCGCTCACGCGGCCGACCTCCGCAGCGAGCTGGCATCGTCGGCCTTGCCCAGGTAGGCCTCGACCACACCCGGGTGATTCTGCACCTCGGCCGGCGAGCCGATCGCCAGCAGCTCGCCCTGGTTCATCGCGAGCACCCGGTCGGAAACCCTGGAAACCAGCGACATGTCGTGCTCGACCATCAGCACGGTGATGCCGAGATCGTCGCGGATGTCCTGGATCCAGAAGCCCATGTCACCGGTCTCTTCGGGATTGAGCCCCGAGGACGGTTCATCGAGCAGCAGCAGCTTCGGTTCGGTAGCCAGCGCTCGCGCCAGTTCGACCACCTTGCGCACACCGTAGGGCAGGCCCGCGACCCGCGTGTCGCGGTAGTGCTGCAGGTCGAGGAAGTCGATCACCTGTTCGACCTTGTGCCGTGTTTCTCGCTCGGCGCGCCGCACCGAGGGGGCAAAGACCAGTTCGCGCCAGACGCCGGTGCGACGATGGATATGGCGCCCGATGAGCAGGTTCTGCAGCACGGTGGCGTGCTCGAACAACTCGATGTTCTGGAAGGTGCGCGCGATGCCCAGTTCTGCGATGCGATGCGGCGCGACTTGCTCCAGCGGCCGGCCCTCGAACGCGAGCGAGCCGGAAGTGGGCGAGTAGATGCGGCTGATCAGGTTGAATACGGTGGTCTTGCCGGCGCCGTTGGGGCCGATCAGGGTGAACACCTCACCGCGCCGCACCGCGAAGCTCACGTCGTTGACGGCCACCACACCGCCGAAGTGCACCGTCAGGTCGTGCGCGGACAGCAGGGTTTCGCTCATCGCAGGCGATCCGATTTCTGGAACGCCTTCTGGCGCCGGAACAGGC
>CAZXLV010000232.1:0-1010 GCA_964641405.1 uncultured Limnobacter sp.
GCTTGCCCTGCATCAGCTGGAACTCGCCGATCGGCTGGCCGAACTGCTTGCGCTGGTGCACGTACGGAATCACCACGTCCATGCAGGCGGACATGATCCCCAGCGGACCGCCCGAGAGCACCGCGCGCTCGAAGTCGAGGCCGCTCATGAGGACTTTCACGCCGCGCCCCAGGCCGCCGAGCACGTTCTCGGCCGGCACTTCACAGTCCTGGAAGACGAGTTCGCCGGTATGGCTGCCGCGCATGCCCAGCTTGTCGAGCTTCTGCGCCACCGAGAAGCCCCTGAACCCCTTTTCCACCAGGAACGCCGTGATGCCGCGCGCTCCGGCCTCGATGTCGTTGCGGGCGTAGACCACCATGACATCGGCATCCGGACCATTGGTGATCCACATCTTCGAGCCGTTGAGGATCCAGCGATCACCGCGGAACTCGGCGCGCAGCTTCATCGAGACCACGTCGGAGCCGGCGTTGGGTTCGGACATCGCCAGCGCGCCGATCGACTCGCCGCTGACCAGGCCGGGCAGGTACCTGCGCTTCTGCTCCTCCGAGCCATGGCGATGGATCTGGTTCACGCACAGGTTGGAATGCGCACCGTAGGAGAGGCCGACCGAGGCCGAACCGCGCGAGATCTCCTCCATGGCGACGATGTGGGCCAGGTAGCCGAGGTCGGCGCCGCCGTAGGCCTCGGAGACCGTCATGCCGAGCACGCCCATCTCGCCGAGCTTGCGCCACAGGTCCATCGGGAACTGGTCGCTGCGATCGATCTGGCCGGCACGCGGGGTGATCTCCCGAGCCGTGAACTGCTGCAGCGAGTCGCGCAGCATCGCGATGTCTTCACCGAGATCGAACTGAAGGCCGGGGATCGTCACCATCGCAAGGCGCTCCTGGGTGAATCGGTCGTCGTGGCAGGGCGAGCCATTTTACGTTAACGCAAATGCGCCGATCCGGCAGCCTGGTGCACGCCTGGTGCGCGCCTTGTGCGCGCCTGGTGCGCGCCGACCGCGCAAGGTG
>CAZXLV010000232.1:1020-3872 GCA_964641405.1 uncultured Limnobacter sp.
AGGTCGATGCGCCGCGAAAACGCCGAGCTGCTCGAGTTGCGCGTCGACCTGCGGCGCCCAGCCGCGGTTGGCGATCGGGCTGGCCGGGCTCGGGTGCAGGATCTGGTCGATGCGCGCCGGCCCTTGCGGGCCGAGGGCGGCACGCGCACGTTTCATCGCGTAGGCACCGATACCGATCACCCAGTCGGGCTCCAGGGCGGCAATCGCATGGCGCAGATGCTCATCGCAGGCTGCGTGCAGCGGAGCCAGTTCGGCGGCCGGCAGCTTGTCGGGGGTGCAGTTGCGTCCGCCGGCCTCCAGGAACACCAGCGGACAGTAGTTCAACACCAGGCATTGCGCGAAGAACGCCTGGGGGGTACCGAAGCGCTCGGCGGCCCAGCCCCACAGCCGTCGCCCGCTCACCTCGGAGCGGATGCAGGCAAAGCCCTCGACCGGACGCTTCGGATGCTGGCGAGCGGGACGCCGCACCGGCCCCCGGATGGCCAGCCAGTCACGTACCGCGGCGACTTCGCCGAACGGCACCCCGGTCTGCATCATGCCGAACGGCCCCGGGTTCATGCCCACGAAGACCACCCGCTTGCGCGTGTTGCCGAAGCGACGCAGATACAGCTCGTGCGGCGCCCAGGCGTATTCGAGCGGGTTGTACACGTAGGCGACCGGCGCCGTGAAATGCAAGGCCGACACGCGGCGCGACAGCCGGCGGGCAGCGGCGATCAGCAGGGGAGCGGGGAGGTTCGGGTCGGATGGCACGTGGCAATCGGCACAAGAGGACGCAGGAAGAGTGGTCGCGAGGGAAGCGCACCCAAAGGAAGCGCACCCAAAGGAAAGGGGCGCGGCTCGTTACCGCGCCCCGTGAGCCGCGAGTGGCGGCTGCATTGTCCCGAGAACGTGGCGCCGCCCCGGGCGGTGCGCAACGCTTCGATGCGTGCCGGTCCGGGATCGCTGCCCGCCCTCGGACGGGTTGGCCGCGCAGGCCGACAACACCGACCGCGCCGCCTCACGACTACAAGTCTGTACCTGCGGCACGGGCCGGGTCAAGCAGGGTGGCAATGTGCGGGTACTGGTGACGCCGGATGGCGAACTTGCGCGCATGCGCGCTCCACGATTCGCCGGCGCGCAGCGCCTCGACCACCGCCGCGGGATCGATGATCCAGCTGCCGCCGAACAGCGTGACGCCGCGCGCGAACAGTGGATCGGGCAGGCAGCCGGCCCCGGGGCCGATCATCGCCAGTTGCCGGGCGCTCGTGCAGTGCGCCAGCATGCGGTCGACGGTGCCGTTGAGCAATACCGAACTGGTGCACAGGACCTTGTTGCAGGTCGACAGCTCGGCAGCATCGAGGGTGACGCGATAGCCCTCGTGCTCGCCGGCTAGTTCGCTGCGCAATTCGATCACCGTAACCCGTGCGCCGGCCGCCGTGCAGCGCCCGAGCAGCGGGCCGAACAAGCCCACCATGCCGATGTGATCGCCGGCTTGCGGGTCGAGCTCGCCGATCGAGTCGGTGCTGGCCGGCGGGACGTAGCCAGCGCGGTCGAACAGGCAACGCGACAGGGCGTTGATGGTGGCAAAGCCGAGGGTGCGTCCGAGCGTGTCGGTGCCCGCATAGCGGCGCGCCAGTTCGAGCGCATCGGTCCCGGCCAGCGCCGTGCCGGCGAAGCGGCTGGCGAGCTGCGCCCAGGTGTCTTCGAGCAGCACGAAGGCCATCCCGATCGTACCGTCCTCCAGTTCGAGGGCGCAGAATTCGCCGCGCCGGTCCTGCAGGCACTCGGCCCGCGGCAGGTGCAGCGCGCGCACGCGCGGCAGTGCTGCCCCGGCGCGTTGACGCTCGAGCAGTGCAATCAGTTCTTCGGCAATCGTCGACATGAGGCCGCTGCGCTTCGCATGTGCTGCGATCGCGTCATCATAGGCGAAGCTTCAGCCGCGCCGTGCCCGCAGCCACAGGTCGAAGACCTGCGCCGAGTCCAGTTGCGGGATGTAGCCGAACTCCTGCTTCAGTCGCGTGTTGTCGAGCACCGGCCGGTAGCGCAGGAAGCGCACCTGTTCGGGTCCGTACTGTGTCAGTCCGAGGAAGCGCAGCGTTGCCAGCGCCACGCGCAGCAGCCACGCCGGCACGACGATGCAAGGCTTGCCCAGCCGTCGGGCAAGCTCGCGCACGGTCAGCGAGCCGTCGCCGGCCAGGTTGTAGACGCCGGTGCGGTCGCCGTACACGGCCTGGAGCATGGCGCCGACGACGTCCTGGTCCCAGATGAAGACGAAGGGACTGTCCGAGCCACGCACGGCGATCAGGCGCGGCTTCTCGAACAGGTCGGTGATCTGGTTGCGCGTGGTCTTGCCCAGGATGGTGGCGATGCGAAAGACCACCTGGCGCAATTGCGGATGCGTCGATCGGTATTGCGCAAGCATCTCCTCGACCAGTCGCTTGTGCCAGGCGTAGGCGAATTCCTGGTTGCCGCGCAGCGGCTGGTCCTCGCCGATGCGCGCCGGATTGTCGGCATGGTAGCCATAGGCCGCGCCGCTCGAGCTCACGACGATCCTGCCGACACCGGCAGCAATGCAGGCTTCCAGCACGTTGCGGGTGCCGAGCACGTCGATCTCGTGTTCGAGTTCGCGCGTGCTGTCCTTGCCGGGTGTGACGATCGAAGCCAGGTGCACCACCACGTCGCAGCCGCGCAGGTGCTCCATCAGCCTGGGCGAGCGAATGTCTTCGGTGACGTAGAGCACCCCGGGCAGGCGCCGATCGGGCGGGCAATCGCGCACGTCGCAGGCCACCACGCTGGCCCGCCGCGGGCGTGCTGCCGCGGGCTGCAGCGCGCGCGCCGGTCCGGCGTCGCGCGTGCCCGCCGCCGCCGCGCCC
>CAZXLV010000233.1:0-3866 GCA_964641405.1 uncultured Limnobacter sp.
CTGCCGCGGCCGATGCGTCGGCAGCGCGCCTGCTCGGCCTGGATTGGGGATCGAGTTCGCTGCGCGCCTGGCTGTTCGGCGACGATGGCAAGGTGCTTGCGCGCCGCGAAGCCGCCAGCGGCGCGCTGACCCTGCGCAGCGAGGGTTTTCGCCCGGCGCTCGAGGCCCTGTGCGCCGACTGGCTCGACGCGCAGCCGCGCCTGCCCGTGATTGCCTGCGGCATGATCGGCAGCCCCGAGGGTTGGCGCGAAGCGCCGCGCCTGCGCGTGCCGGCCAGCTTCGAGCAACTCGCCGAGTCCCTGCTGGTGTGCGACGACGCACTGGAGCGCCCGTTTCGCATCGTCCCGGGCCTGATGGCACGCGGCCAGGCCGATTCGCCCGACCTGATGCGTGGCGGCGAGACCCAGGTCGTCGGCGCCCTGCAACATCGCGACGAGCTGTTCGTGTTGCCCGGCACCCACAGCCGATGGGTGGAAGTGCGCGCGCGGCGCATCGTCGCCTTTCGCAGCTACCTGACCGGCGAGTTGTATGCGCTGGTGCGGCACTGCTCCTCGCTGGCGCGCCTGTGCGTCGATCCCGACGATGGGCCGCCGCAGCAGGCCGCGGCGCTGCGCGCCTTCGACGAGGGCGTGGATCGCGCCGCGGCGCACCCGTCCTCGCTGAGCCACCTGCTGTTCACCACGCGCGCCGAGGCGTTGCTGGACGGCCTGGCGGCTCACCAGTTGCCGGCCTACCTGTCCGGACTGCTGATCGGCGCCGAACTGCGCGATGCCCTGTCCTGGTCACCGAACGACCTGATGCCGACGCTGGTCGCACGCAGCGAGCTTTCCTCGCGCTACGCGCGCGCCCTGCACCGCCTGCGCGTGAACGCGCGGGTGGCCGACGGTGATTCCGCAGCGACCGGCCTGTACGCGCTCGCCCGCCAAGCCGGACTGCTCGCCCTGCCGTAGCGCGACCCGTTCGCGAAGCCCGAAAGCCCGCCCCGGGCATTCGGGCCGCGGCATTCAGGCGCGCAGGAATTCCTCCCGCCCGCCGAGCCAGCGTTGCAGGTGCGCCTGCACCTGTTCCGGGTACGCATGCAGCATCTGCGAGGCGATCCTGCGCGCGGCTTCGAGCAGGTCGCTGTCGCGTTCCAGGTCGGCAAAGCGCAGCAAGGCTTCGCCCGATTGCCGCGCACCGAGGAATTCCCCCGGGCCGCGCTGGAGCAGGTCGCGGCGCGCGATCTCGAAGCCGTCGGCGGTCTCGTACAGGGTCTTCAGGCGTTCGCGCGCAGCTGCCGACAAGGGCGGCCGGTACATCAGCACGCAGGTGCTCTCGCCGGCGCCACGCCCGACGCGCCCGCGCAGCTGGTGCAACTGCGCCAGCCCGAAGCGCTCGGCGTGCTCGACGATCATCAGTGTCGCCTCGGGCACGTCGACACCCACCTCGATCACGGTGGTCGCGACCAGCACCTGCACGCCGCCCGCGCCGAAGGCGGCCATCACCGCCTGCTTGTCGGCGGAGGGCAGCCGCCCGTGCACCAGCCCCACCCCGTACGGGGCCAACGCAACCTGCAGCGCGGCATGGGTGTCGATCGCCGTCTGCAGGTCCAGCGTCTCGCTCTCCTCGATCAGCGGACACACCCAGTAGACGCGCCGGCCGTCGGCGACCGCCGCGCGCACGCGCGCGACCACCTGTTCACGGCGCGACTCCGAGATCAGCCGGGTGGCGACCGGCTTGCGCCCGGGCGGGAGTTCGTCGATCAGCGACACGTCGAGATCGGCGTAGTAGGACATCGCCAGCGTGCGCGGGATCGGTGTCGCACTCATCATCAGCTGGTGCGGCAGCATCGCCGCGGCCGCCTCCAGCTTGGCGCGCAGCGCCAGCCGCTGCGCCACGCCGAAGCGGTGCTGCTCGTCGACGATCGCCAGGCCAAGCCGCGCAAACGCCACCGTGTCCTCGATCAGCGCATGCGTGCCCACCAGCAGGTCGACCTCGCCGGCCGCCACGCGCGCGCGCACGGCACGCTTGTCCGCCTCCTTCAAGGAACCCGACAGCCAGGCGATGCGCGCACCGATGCGCGCCAGCCAGGGTTCGAGCTTGCGCAGGTGCTGCTCGGCCAGGATCTCGGTCGGTGCCATCAGCGCCGCCTGCCAGCCGCTGCCGATCGCCTGGGCGGCGGCGAGCGCCGCCACCACCGTCTTGCCGCTGCCGACATCACCCTGCAGCAGCCGGTTCATCGGCTGGGCGGCCGCGAGTTCGGCGCGAATCTCGTCCCAGGCACGCCGTTGCGCGCCGGTCAGCGCGAACGGCAAGGCCGCCAGCAGGCGCTGGGCGAGCGCCTGATCGGCCAGCGCCGGTGCACGCTGGCCGGCACGCGCCGCGCGCGCGCGCTTCAAGGACAACTGCTGCGCCAGCAGTTCATCGAAGATCACCCGCCGCCAGGCCGGTGTGGTGCGTTCCTGCAGCGCGACGGTCGGCGTATCGGGCGCCGGCAGGTGAATGGCGCGCAGCGCCTCGGCCGAGCCGGGCAGCGCGAGCGCGCGCAGTGCCTGCGGCGTCACCGTCTCCGGCCAGTCGTGCGCGCGCAGCACGCGCAGGATCGCCGCGCGCAGGCGTGCCTGACCCAACCCGGCCACGGTCGGATAGACCGGCGTCAGGCTGTCGGGCAAGGGCTCGGCATCCTCGACCAGGCGGTAGCGCGGATGCGCCATTTCCAGGCCGAACAGGCCGCTGCGCACCTCACCGAAGGCGCGCACGCGCCGGCCCTCGGCAAACTGGCGCAACTGCGAGCCGTAGAAGTGAAAGAAGCGCAGCGTGATCGAGCCGCTGTCGTCGCGCAACTCGACCAGCAGCGTGCGCCGGGCGCGCGTGACGACGTCGCGGCGCACCACCAGGCCCTCGACCTGCGCCGTCTCGCCCGAACACAGCGCGGCGATCGGCGTGATGCGCGTTTCGTCCTCGTAGCGTATCGGCAGGTGCAGCAGCAGGTCCTGTTCGCGCCGGATGCCGAGCCGGGCGAACAGCGCCGTCTCGCTGGTCGCTGTCCCGGTGGCGCTCAGTCGAGGCACATCACCGCTTCGACCTCGAACAGCGCACCGCGCGGCAGGCTGGCCACGCCGATCGTCGAGCGCGCCGGATACGGCGCCGCGAAGTGGCGCTGCATGATCTCGTTGACCAGCGGGAAATGCGCGAGGTCGGTGAGAAACAGCGTCAGCTTCACGCACTGCGCCAGCGAGCCGCCGGCCGCCTCGGTGACGGCGCGCAGGTTGCGCAAGGCCTGCTCGGCCTGCGCCTCGATGCCGCCTGCCACCAGTTGCCCGCTGGCGGGATCGAGCGCGATCTGGCCCGACAGGTACACGGTCTGCCCGGCGCGCACCGCCTGCGAATAGGGGCCGATCGCCGCCGGTGCGCCGCTAGTGGAAACGATGCTTCGATGAATCGTCATGATGCTCGCAGTTCGGACAGGGGAAAGATCAGGCAGGTGCTCGAGGCCCAGGCGTACATGCGCCCGGCCGGGTCGACGAGGCGCCCCTGCGCCAGGCCGATCTGGCGCGACACGTTGAGCACGTAGCCTTCGGCGCGCACCGGGCCGGTCTTGTCGGTGAGCGGGCGCAGGTAGTTCACCTTCAGTTCGAGCGTGCTGAGGCCGAAGCCGCGCTCGAGCATCGTCTGCACCGCGCAGGCGACGGCCGAATCGAGCAGCGTGGCAATGTAGCCGCCGTGCACCGAGCCGATCGGGTTGTAGTAGTCGGGCTTGGGTGTGCCCTGGAACACCATGCGTCCGCGCTCGATCTCCACCGGCACGAAGTCCAGCGTCTGCATGATCGGTGGCGAGGCGATTTCACCGCGTCCGATGCGCTCGAGGAATTCCAGCCCCGAAGTGC
>CAZXLV010000234.1:0-3849 GCA_964641405.1 uncultured Limnobacter sp.
CCGCCAGCGCGACGTCAAGCGGATGTTCGCCTATTCGTCGATCGAGCACATGGGACTGATGACCTTCGCATTCGGCCTGGGCGGCCCGATCGCCAACTTCGCGGGCTTGCTGCACATGACGGTGCACTCGCTGATCAAGTCGGCCATCTTCTTCACCGTCGGGCACGCGACGCAGAAGGCGGGCACCCAGGTGATGGACGACATCCGCGGCCTCATCCGCATCAGCCCGACCATCGGCTGGGGACTGATGCTGGGATCGCTGGCCATCCTCGGCATGCCCCCGTTCGGGGTATTCGCCAGCGAATTCCTGATCATCACCACCGCGATGCGCGAGCAGGCCTGGGCGACGCCGTTCCTGCTGGTTGCGCTGGGCGTGGCGTTCGCGTCGGTGTTCGCGCGCGTGCAACCAATGGTGTTCGGCGACACCTCGCTGGAGCGGCTGACGCATGCCCCGGCGCTGATCCCGGTATTCGTCCACCTGGCGCTCGGCCTGATGCTGGGGCTCTACATCCCGCCCTACCTGAATGCGTGGTACCGCGAGGCCGCCCGCATGATCGGGGGTTGAAGCGATGCGCTCGACCGGACTGGACACCCGCTTCGACTTGCTTTTGGCGCCGCTGCCGATCGGCCGCGCCCGGGTGGGACGTGATGACTGGCGCTCGGCGGCACGTTCGGTGGCAGCCGCCAGCGGACGCCTGGTGGCGCTCTGGGCCAGCGATCGGGGCGGCGATGGTGGCGGCTTGGTCGCCTGCGCCGCCTACGCGGTGCGCGAGGGCATGGCGTGGCTGGAGCTGGCACTCGATGGCGCATCGCCAGGCTGCCCGGATATCGCCGAGTTCTTCCCCTGCGCCGGGCGCATGCAGCGCGCCATGACCGACCTGACCGGCATTGCGATCGAGGCGGCCGAGGATCAGCGCCCCTGGCTCGATCATGGTGTCTGGCCGGTCGGCTACCGGCCGCTGCGCCACGATGCGCCCGACTTGCTGGCTGCGATCGATCATGCGCCGACCGGGGAATTGCCGGCGAACCCTTTGCCGGCGAACCCTTTGCCCGCCAACTATCCTTTCGTGGTCGTCGACGGTGACGGGGTGCACGAGATCGCGGTCGGACCGGTGCATGCGGGCATCATCGAGCCCGGCCACTTCCGCTTCTCGGCGGTCGGCGAGAAGGTGCTTCGCCTGGAGCAGCGCCTCGGTTACACCCACAAGGGCATCGAGCGTCGTTTCATGCAGATGCCCGCCATGGAGGCACATCGGCTGGCCGGCCGGATCTCGGGCGATTCGACGGTCGCCTTCGCCTGGGCGTACTGCATGGCGCTGGAAGCCGCCGCCGGCTTCACCATTCCCGATCGCGCCCGATGGTTGCGCGCGCTGATGCTCGAGCGCGAGCGGGTCGCCAATCACCTCGGCGACCTCGGCGGGATCGCCAACGACGCAGGCTTCGGCTTCGGCCTGGCGCAGTTCTCTCGCCTGCGCGAGGACTGGCAGCGCCAGTCGCTGGCGGTGTTCGGCCATCGCTTCATGATGGATGCCGTCGTGCCGGGCGGCGTGGCCAGCGATGCCAGCGCGCGCCAGCTCGCACGCCTGTATGCGCAGTGCGACGCGATCGAGCGTGAAGTGCTCGCCCTGCGTGCCATCTACGACGAGCACGCCGGCCTGCAGGATCGCTTCATGGGCGCCGGGCGGGTAACGCCGCAGCTTGCGGCACTGCTCGGGCTCGCCGGCCTGGCCGGACGCGCCAGCGGTCAGGCTGCCGACCTGCGCTGCGATCACGCCTGGCCGCCCTACGACCGGCTCGCGGTCAGGATGGCCGGCTCGGACACCGGCGACGTGGCTGCACGCGTGACGGTGCGCTTCACGGAGCTGATCGAGTCGCTGCGCGTGCTTCGCGACCTGTGCACCGGCATGCCACAGGGCCCGGCCTGCGGTCGGTTCTCCTTGCCGACGCACGAGGCATTCGGTGGCGGCTGGGTGGAGGGGTGGCGCGGCGAGGTTTTCGTTGCACTGGAACTCGACGGCGTCGCGCGCATCCGGCGTTGCCACTGCCACGACCCCTCGTGGCAGAACTGGCCCGTGCTCGAACATGCGGTGATGGGCAACATCGTTCCGGACTTTCCGCTGATCAACAAGTCCTTCAATCTGGCCTACTCGGGGCACGACCTCTGATGTGGAAGATCGTCAGGCAGATTGCACGCACGGGAATGCGCACCGAAGCGCCGCCTGCGGACGACGATTCGCTGCGCGTGGCGACCGATCGTATCCGGCGCGACATCCTCGAGGCGCTCGGGCGCGCGCTGGCCATTCGCGTGGTCGATGCCGGTTCCTGCAATGGCTGCGAACTGGAGATCCATGCGCTGAACAACCCTTACTACAACATCGACGGACTCGGTATCCGCTTCGTCGCCAGTCCACGCCACGCCGACCTGCTGCTGGTCACCGGTCCGGTTTCGCGACACATGGAGTTCGCGCTTCGCAGCGCCTGGGAGGCGACTCCCGAACCGCGCCTGGTGGTCGCCGTGGGCGACTGCGGCTGCACCGGCGGCATCTTCGGCGAGAGCTACGCGAGCCGCGGACGGGTCGCCAACGTGATCCCGGTGGACGTCGAGATTGCCGGCTGCCCGCCGCCGCCGCTGGAGATCCTGCGCGGCATCCTGAGCGCCGTGCGCCGCACCGACAAGGCGCGCTGAGCGCGCCAGCCGCGCCTCACCAGGTGCCCGGCACCAGGATGCGGTGGTCGACCTTCTTCACGTCGCGCAGTCCGCAGAATCCCATCGTGATGTCGAGTTCCTTGCGCAGGATGTCCAGGCAGGCCGTGACGCCGGCCTCTCCCATCGCGCCCAGTCCGTAAAGGAAGGCACGCCCGATGTAGACGCCGCGGGCCCCCAGCGCGAGCGCCTTGATGATGTCCTGGCCGCTGCGGATGCCGCCGTCCAGGTGCACTTCGATGCGCCCGCGCGCCGCCTCGACGATGGCGGGCAGCGCGCGAATCGACGACAGTGCGCCATCGAGCTGCCGCCCGCCGTGATTCGAGACGATCAACGCGTCGGCGCCGCTGGCCACGGCCGGTTCGACGTCTTCGGCATCGAGGATGCCCTTGAGAATCAGCTTGCCGTCCCACAGGTCACGCACCCACTTCACGTCGTCCCAACTCAGCGTCGGATCGAACTGCTGGTTGGTCCATGAGGACAGGGCACTCATGTCGTCGATGCCGCTCACGTGTCCGGCTATGTTGCGGAATCCGCGCCGGCGCGTGCCCAGCATGCCGAGGCACCAGCGCGGCTTGGTGGCCAGGTTCAGCAGGTTCGCCATGGTGGGTCTGGGCGGGGCCGACAGGCCGTTGCGGATATCCTTGTGGCGCTGGCCCATCACCTGCAGATCCAGCGTCAGCACCAGCGCCGAGCAGCGTGCCGCCCTGGCGCGCTCGATGAGCCGCCGGATGAAATCGCGATCGCGGATGACGTACAACTGGAACCAGAACGGCGTGTCGGAATTCTCCGCCACGTCTTCGATCGAGCAGATGCTCATCGTCGACAGCGTGAACGGTACGCCGGCCTTGGCCGCGGCACGCGCCGCGAGGATTTCGCCGTCGGCATGCTGCATGCCGGTGAGTCCGGTAGGCGCCAGGGCCAGCGGCATCGAAACCGGCTGCCCGATCATCGTGCTCACCAGCGTGCGGTTGTCGAAATCGATCCCCACCCGCTGACGCAGCTTGATCGACCTGAAGTCGGCCTCGTTGGAACGATAGGTGGTCTCGGTCCAGGAACCCGAATCGGCGTACTCGTAGAACATCTTCGGCACGCGGCGGCGCGCGAGCAGGCGCAGGTCCTCGATGCAGGTGATCACGGGCATG
>CAZXLV010000235.1:0-3795 GCA_964641405.1 uncultured Limnobacter sp.
GGAGTCTTCGAGCGGTCCCCCTGCGCTCGATCTGGCAATGATCGAGTGGTAGCGCACTCCCGGCGAGATCGACAGATCGGCGGCAGCTTGAACAAATGGATCGCGCTCATCCAGATTGTCGATGCTGTTCGGAGCAGTCGCCAGGATGCCCTCATCAGGCTTGTAGCCCGGGGCTGCGCGGGCCTGCAGCGCGTCGCCAATGTACTCGATGGTCGTCAACGGCAATCGAATCAGCCGGGACAGCCAGCGCGCGGGTCGGGAGCCTGCAACTGCCGTGCCGCGGTGTGGCGTCGCGATGAAAATGGCGCGCGTCACGCCCGGAAACGGCTGGAAGCGCAGCATCGGATCCAGTCGGGAACGATCAGGATCGGCGTGATCCGGGTCCGTCCTGGGATCTGCAAGAGCCCAGTCCCGCAATTCCTGTCCGGTCGAGGACACCATCAAGCGGGCAATCATGCCGCCCATGCTGTGTCCCAGGACAATCAAGCCGCACGAGGCCGCCGCCTGCCCATGCGGATCGAAATTGCGCAACGTTCCCTCGAGCAGCCAGCGAATCGTCGCGTGATTGACGACCACCGGCATGTTGGTCGGATAATGAATCAGCCAGACTTGGAACTGGCTCCTCAGCTTTTCATCACCGAGGATCTCGTTGGCCACGTTGACCCAGGCCTCTGGGCTGCTGGCGAGCCCGTGCAGCATGACGATGATCCGGCGATCAGGGTCGAAGGGCTGCATCATGTAGATGTGAGGATGCCCGATTCCGTCGTCGCGGCCCAGCAGTGCATGCAGTGATTGCCGGGTGAAGCCCGAGCGTGCCAGCCACAACGCATATCCGGCGGTGAAATTGCCGGCCAGCGGAACGTGATGGCCATGCAGATTCAGCACACTTTCCACGAGCGGGTCATGAACGCTGACGACAACCTCGCGGATACGAAGCAGCTCATCGAGCTTGTGTGCATCGAAAAGGAACACTGCCGTCAGGTTTGGCGAGGGCATTTCGCTCCACGAACGCGAGGAGGCCGGGCGCCGATCGGTGCCTTGTGGCGCGCGGTCCGGGACCGGGTTGGACATGGCGCGCGGCCTCGCCGGGTCGCGAGCCATCACCGCGACCAGCTCGGCGCCGAATCCATCCCTGCGGTAAGTGCTGCGCAATCCCTGGAATGCCAGTGAGGATGCAGGGAGCAGTTCCCGCGGCAGGGCCACGCCGTCAGGCAGGCGCGCCTCGAGTTCGATGCGCGCGCTCCAGTGACCCATGCGCACGGTCGTCTCTCGCGTAGCCGGAGCAAGACGCGCTTGTGTGGTGAGGCGTTCGAACAATTGTCCGATCGCTTGCTGCACCGCGTAGTTGTACCAGTCACGAACCTGGGTCTGACGATCTTCGAACGCGCGCTCGCCGGGTGACCGCGGGGTGAAGAAAAGATAGGCGTAAGCGTGGCGTGCCGCCTCCATCCAGGGCGCGAAGGCGGCCGCAGCAGGGTCGGCAACGGAATCCGCATTCGCGAGCATGATGGCCCGTTGTAGCCAGAGCTCGGCCAGCGCAGACAGCTTGCGTTCATCCGCAATGCCCTGCGTATCAGCCAATGCCGGGATGCAGCCTGAGGACGAGAGGGTCGCGCATTCCCTCGCGTTCAGGCCCGTCACAAGAAGGGTCTGCGTGGTGGGTGCACTGAGTTGACCAGTGCTGAGGATGTCTGCGCGTTGCCGTGCGAGGTACTCCTGCGGCGCGATCGGCCTGGCAAGCACCGACGGCTGGAAGTCGCCCAGTACCGCGCAACCGCCTGGACCGGCAGCGACGAGAGCCAGGATGCACAGTTGCCGCCGCAGCATGTCGGATACAAGGGCCATGGAGCAATCGATGCGGGTCTATGGGGTTGCCCTGTCAGCGCCTTCCGTAGAAGTGCTCCTGGAACGGTTGGCGAAACTCCCGATGGCAAGCGAGGCATTGCTGCTGCACCCTGCCGAAAGCGGCGATCACCTCCTGGCCGTCGCCGCGCGTGGCCATCTTGCCCATGGCGAGCGCAGCATCGTGAACCTGTCCATCGAAACCCCGGAACCTTCCGGCATCGGTGCCCAGCCAACTGAGGATGCGCATTTTTTCGGAAAGGGGCGGCTCGGCGTGGCTGGCAATCCTGGGCGACAGATCGGCCACCGAAGCCCAGTCCTCCCGCGAAATCGCTCCGGTGACGGCTTGCATGTCCTGGCCAAGCTGCCGCATCACGCTTCGCAAGGCCATTGGCTTGGCAGGTTCCGGTGCCTGGGCACGGAGGTTGGAAACCGGCATAAGCAATGCACCGACCATGAACATGGCCATGCCGTGAGCTGCGGGGTGTCCTGGCTTGTTCATCATCCCTCCCTTGATCAGGGGTCAAAATTCCACGCTCAAGGCGATGGAGCCGAAGGCGTGGTGGCCGACTTGCTCCTCGAATTCGCGTGTGCGCCAGACGCGCATCAGCGCCAGTCGCACGCCATGCCGGGCGACCAGCCATTGGCCGCTGATGCCAAGCGCCGCCTGCGCCACCCATGGACGACGGCTGACGTGGTGGCTGGCGCGAAACAGGTTGCCATCGAGCGAGAAATCCCAGGCCACCGCCCTGGCTTCCAGGTTGGCGAAGACGTGCGCACCGGGCCGGGGTGCGCCAACCGACCGCGGCTGCGTGGTACGCAGGCTGGCCGCTGCCGACGGTGGTCGATTCTCCCCGCCGGGACGGATCGAATAGCTGCCGAAGTCGTTGGCGATGTTCCAGCCCATGCGCACCTCGAGGCCGGCGCTGGCGGAGGTCTCGATGTTGCCCACCCGCAGGGCATAGCTGCCGATCGCGTCGCGGCCCCACCCTGGGCGGACGGCGCCATCCAGGTAGGGCTTGAATTTGCGCTCCATGGCAAGCTGAAATGCCGGCTCGTTGCGCACCTGGTTGGCCCAGCCGCTGAACCGGTCGTAGCCGCGCAGCTTGTGCACCAGGTCCTGGGATTGTTCGGCCAGCGACCCTGGCCCGATGATGCCCAGGGTCAACTCGCGGCTGTCGAGCATCTCGTGGCCAGAGCCCTGTGGATGGATGCGGCGGTTCCAGGCCAATCCGAGATACAGCAGTCCGGCGTAAGGGCGATCATCGGGGATCAGGTCGGCGCGCGTCTTGTCCTCGGGCGTGTACATGGATTGTCCGATGCGCAGCACCACGTTCTGGGTGGCCGATTCAGCGCCCGCGCGCTGCCGAAAGCCGGGATTGAGCGTGTCCAGAAAGCGCACGTACAAGCCCAGCGGTGGAGGCAGGCAGTCCGTGCGCAAGCGGCCGTCGATATCGTGCGACACCAGTGCGAGAGCCACCCCGTTGGTGTAATTGCGATCGGTGCCGGCGAAGAGATCGTTCTCGACCCGAAGCGTGCCGCCGCGCCAGCGCAGGGTCTCCTCCGGCGTGCACCGCGCTTGCGCCGTGTCGGGTGCAGATTGCGCAGCTCGTCCCGCGGTGGGCAAGAGCACCGGGAAGAAGAGCAGCAAGGCGGCCAGACGATGCACAGTCGTCCGACGAACAGTGCGACGCGGTGGGCGCAAGCGACATGCACTCATGGCGACGCACTTCGCAATTTACTTCGGCAGGCTGAGCAGGATCAGGCCGACGACGATGCGTGCAACGCGTTCGGGGTTGCCTGCGTTGATTTGCATGATGGAGTCCTTCCAGTGGGTGGGAACGAGGTGCTACCGGTGTGATGTCGCCAGGGTATTCGCGGCGGGGGCGGCAGCTTGGGGCGCATCCCAGCCGCCGCCCAGCGCCTTGTACAGCGCCACCAGTTGCACGGCGG
>CAZXLV010000236.1:0-3777 GCA_964641405.1 uncultured Limnobacter sp.
GGAGTTCCAGAAGTACTTCGAGCAGCACCTGCGCTTCACCGCGGGGATGGGCACCCGGTACCGCCGCTCGCTCATCTGCGGCGAGGCAACGCACCAGCTGCTGGCCACCGGCTTCGAGCTCGGCACGCGCTTTCACTCCGCACCCGTGCTGCGACTGGCCGACGCCAGGCCCATGCACCTGGGTCACGTGCACCAGGCCGACGGCCGCTGGCGCCTGTACGCGTTTGCCGGCGCCGCCGACCTCGCGCACCCGGACGGTGGTTTGCCCGCGCTGTGCCGCTTCCTGCAGGATTCACCGGATTCGCCGATCCGCAGGTTCACGCGCCCGGACCAGGACGTGGACGCCGTCATCGATCTGCGCGCGATCTTCCAGCAGCGCCACAGCGAGATTGCCATCGAGACACTGCCCGCCATCCTGCTGCCGCAGAAGGGCCGCCATGGCCTGCGCGACTACGAGAAGCTCTACACCGCCGACCGCCGACACGGTCCGGACATCTTCGAGTTGCGCGGCGTGAACCGCGAGCAAGGCGCGCTGGTGATCGTGCGGCCCGACCAGTACATCGCCCACGTGCTGCCCTTGAATGCACACCGGGAACTGGCGGCCTTCTTCTCAGGCTTCATGCTGCCACCTCACAGTCACGGGTAGAATCGCCCGGGTGGCGCGCTCGATTCAGGACGCTCCTCCTTCATTGACTATCGACACCCCCCGTTCCTTCACCATCATGACCCACGTCGTTCTCGAATCCTGCATCAAGTGCCGCTACACCGATTGCGTCGACGTCTGTCCGGTCGACTGTTTCCGCATCGGCCCCAACATGCTGGTCATCGACCCCGACGAGTGCATCGATTGCGCGGTGTGCGTGCCCGAGTGCCCGGTCGAAGCAATCAAGGCCGAGGAAGACGTGTCGGCCGCCGAGCAGTCGTTCATCGGCCTGAACGCCGAGCTGGCCACGGCCTGGCCCAGCATCACGCGCAAGCAGGCGCCGTTGCCGGAGGCCGAGGAGTTCAAGGACACGCCGGGGAAGCTGCAGTACCTCGAGCGTTGAGGAGACTGTCGGGCTTCACACCCCGAGAAAGCGCTGCGCCACCTCGGGTTGAGCCTCGAGCTCATCAGGCGCGCCCTGCCAGACCACCCGCCCCTTCTCGACGATGTGATGGCGATCGACCAGCGCGGCCATCTCGGCCAGGTTCTTGTCGATCACCAGGATGGTCTGGCCTTCCGCCTTGAGCAACTGCAGGCAGGCCCAGATCTCGCGCCGGATCAGCGGCGCCAGTCCCTCGGTGGCCTCGTCGAGGATCAACAGGCGCGGGTTGGTCATCAACGCGCGTCCGATCGCCAGCATCTGCTGCTCGCCGCCCGACAAGGTGCGCGCCGACTGCGTGCGCCGATCCCCCAGGCGCGGAAACAGTTCATACACACGCGCCAGTGTCCAGGCGCGCCCCGGCACGGCGGCCGGCCGCGCGGTGGCGACCAGGTTCTCCTCGACGCCGAGCGAACCGAAGATGCGGCGACCCTCGGGCACCAGGCCGATTCCCATGCGCGCGATCCGGTTCGGCGCGAGACCGGCCAGGTCGTGCCCGTCGAACGCAACGCGCCCGCCACGTGCGGCGAGCATGCCCATGATGACGCGCACCGTCGTGCTCTTGCCCATGCCGTTGCGCCCGATGAGCGAGGAAACCCGGCGCGCGGCCACGTCCAGTGTCAGCCCGAACAGCACCTGGCTGGAGTCGTAGCCAGCGTCGACGCCCTCGAGGCGCAGCATCAATCACCTCCCAGGTAGGCGCTGCGCACTTCGGGATGGGCGCGCACCTCATCGGGAGTGCCGGTGAAGAGGGTCTGTCCGTACACCAGCACCGTGACGCGATCGGCCAGCGAGAAGACGACGTCCATGTCGTGCTCGACCAGCAGGATCGAGTAGCGCTTCTTCAGGCCGGCCAGCAAGCCGGCCATGCGGCGCGACTCCTCCGCGCTCATGCCGGCCATCGGTTCATCCAGCAGCAGTGTCGAGGCCCCGAGCGCAAGCACCATTGCGAGCTCGAGCTGGCGCTTCTCGCCGTGGGCCAGCTCGCTCACGCGCACATTGGCGCGCTCGGCCAGGCCGACCCGGGCGAGCGCTTCGCGCGCGGGTGCGCGCAGGCGCTGGTCGCCGCGCGCATTGCGCCACATGCGAAAGCCGCCCGGCAAGCGCGCCTGCACCGCCATCGCCACGTTGTCCTCGGCATCGAACTCGGGATAGAGCTGGCTGATCTGGAACGATCGGGCCAGGCCGGCAGCCGCCCGCCGGTGTGCCGGCAGCCGGGTGATCGAGCGCTGCCCGAGCACGATCTCGCCGGCGTCGGGAAACAGTTCACCGCTGATCTGCGAGATGAGGGTCGTCTTGCCGGCGCCGTTGGGGCCGATCAGCGCGTGCAGTTCACCCGCTTCGACGGTGAGGTCGACGTCCTGCGTCACCGGCAACATGCCGAAGGACTTGCGCAATTTGCGCAGCGCCAGGCGCAGCGGTTCAGTCATGGTGGCGTTCCGGCACCAGAAGCCCGTACAGCCCGCGCTTGCCGAACAGCACCACCAGGACCAGTACCGGACCCATCAGCAGCATCCAGTGCTCGGTCCAGCCGGTGAGGAACTGCTCGAGTCCGATGAACACCGACGCACCGAGCACCGGACCGAAGATGGAGCCCATGCCGCCGAGGATCACCATCGCCATCAGTTCGCCCGACTTCTGCCACGCCGTCATGTCGGGACTGACGAACAGCGCATAGTTGGCCCACAGCACGCCGGCCAGTCCCGTTCCTGCCGCCGAGAGGGTGAACGCGGCGAGCGGATAGCGCAGCGGCGCGAGCCCCAGCCCGATGCTGCGGCGCCGGTTCTGCTTCAGGCTGCGCAAGGCCATCCCGAAACGTGAACCGACGATGCGCCGGCACAGGTAGACCCAGGCCGCCAGCAGCATAGCGCACACGTAGTAGAAGGTGTGCGCATCGCGCAGATCGAGTCCGGGCAGGACGTTGCGCCGCTCGATCGCCAGGCCGTCGTCGCCGCCATAGACCATCAGGCCGACGAGGACGAAATAGAACATCTGTCCGAAGGCGAGCGTGATCATGATGAACTGCACGCCCGAGGTGCGCAGCGACAGGAAGCCGATCGCCAGGCCCGCCAGCGCGCAGGTGAGCACCGCGAGCGGCCACAGCACCAGCGCCTGGTTGGTGCCGGCCCAGCCGAACAGTCCGGAGCCGTCAGCGGCGTGGAAGGCGACGATGCCGATCACATAGCCGCCCAGGCCGAAGAAGGCGGCATGCCCGAAGCTGACCAGCGCTCCGTAGCCGAGGATCAGGTCCAGGCTCACGGCGGCCAGCGCATAGATGAGAAAGCGCGTGAACAGGTTGACCAGGAAGGGCTCGCCGAGCGCCTGCGCCAGCGTCGGCACCAGGGCGAACAGTACCGCGCCGATGAAGTTGAGCCAGGCCTTGCGTTTCACGGCGGCCTCAGTGGCGAGCCGCCACCAGCCCGAGCGGCCGGAACAGCAGCACCAATGCCATCAGGATGTAGGCGCTGGCCGACATCAGGCTGGAGGCGAGCGGATCGGCCAGTTGCGCCGGCATCAGGCCGGACAGCAGCGAGGGAATGTAGGCACGCCCGAATGCGTCGCTCATGCCGACCACCAGCGAGCCGACGAGCGCCCCGCGCACCGATCCCACGCCGCCGATCACGATCACCACGAAGGCGGTGATCAGGATGCGCTCGCCCATGCCGATCTGGACCGCGAGCAGCGGCGCCGACAT
>CAZXLV010000237.1:0-3765 GCA_964641405.1 uncultured Limnobacter sp.
TGCGGCGGCAGAGCGGCTCATGATGATTCTCCTGCGATCGACATGGGTGGCGATGATACCGCCGCGGCCGGCCCGTACGACGTCGAACGAATGCCGCCTCGGAGTCCGTGAGGCTGTCGGGCTTTGCGAACGGCCGCCTTCCGAAAGCCCGACAGCCTCCCGGGCTGCGCTGTCACCGGTTGGCCATTTGCCTGCCCGCATTTCGGTAGAATCGCGAATTCCGCTGAAAAATCAAACGCCTGAACTGCAACTTCCCAAGCGCGCCATGAAGTCGGCCGAGATCAGAGAGAAATTCCTGCGCTTCTTCGAGTCGAAGGGGCATGCGATCGTGGCCTCGAGTTCACTGGTCCCGCTCAACGATCCGACGCTGCTGTTCACCAACAGCGGCATGGTGCAGTTCAAGGACGTCTTCACCGGGCGCGAGCAGCGTCCGTACCGGCGTGCCACCAGCGCCCAGCGCAGCCTGCGCGCCGGCGGCAAGCACAATGACCTCGAGAACGTCGGCTACACGGCGCGGCATCACACGTTCTTCGAAATGCTGGGCAACTTCTCGTTCGGCGATTACTTCAAGCGCGAGGCCATCGGCTTCGCCTGGGAGTTGCTCACCCGCGTCTACGCGCTGCCGCCCGAGAAGCTGTGGGTCACCGTCTACCAGGACGACGACGAGGCCTTCCACATCTGGGCCGACGAGATCGGCGTGCCGCGCGAGCGCCTGGTGCGCATCGGCGACAACAAGGGCGCCCGCTACGCCTCCGACAACTTCTGGCAGATGGCCGACACCGGCCCGTGCGGACCGTGCAGCGAGATCTTCTACGATCACGGACCCGGCATCGCAGGGGGGCCGCCCGGCTCGCCCGAGGCCGAGGGCGATCGCTACATCGAGATCTGGAACCTGGTGTTCATGCAGTACGACCGCGATGCGGCCGGCACGCTCACGCCCCTGCCGCACCCCTGCGTCGACACCGGCATGGGGCTCGAGCGCATTGCGGCGGTGCTGCAGCAGGTGCACAGCAACTATGACATCGACCTGTTCCAGGACCTGATTCGCGCCGCCGCGCGCGAGACCGGCACCGTCGATCTCGCCGATCCGTCACTGCGCGTGATCGCCGATCATATCCGGGCCTGCGCGTTCCTGATCGTCGACGGGGTGATCCCCGGCAATGAAGGGCGCGGCTACGTCCTGCGCCGCATCGTGCGCCGCGCACTGCGCCATGGCTACAAGCTCGGGCGCACCCAGCCGTTCTTTTTCCGGCTGGTGGACGACCTGGCCCGCGTCATGGGCGATGCCTACCCCGAACTGAGCGCCGCGCGCGAGCGTGTCGGGAAGGTGCTCGAGCAGGAAGAGGTGCGCTTCGGCGAGACCCTCGAGCACGGCATGGCCATCCTCGAGCAGGCGCTCGCAGGCGGTGGCCGGCAACTGGACGGCGAGACGGCATTCCGCCTCTACGACACCTTCGGTTTTCCGCTCGACCTGACCGCCGACGTGTGTCGCGAGCGCGGCGTGCTGGTCGACGAGGCCGGCTTCGAGGCGGCCATGGATCGCCAGCGCGAGCAGGCGCGTGCGGCCGGCAAGTTTCGCGCCACGGCCGGACTGGACTACAGCGGGGCGGCCACCCGGTTTCACGGCTACGAACGGCTCGGCGTCACGGGCGCGCGCGTGGCGGCGCTCTACGTCGAAGGCAGCCGCGTCGAGGCCCTGCAGGCCGGCCAGGATGGCGTGGTGGTGCTCGACAACACGCCCTTCTATGCCGAATCGGGTGGCCAGGTCGGCGATGCCGGCGAGCTGAGTTCACCCGACGGCGCGGTGCGCTTCGTGGTCCACGACACTCGCAAGATCCAGTCCGAGGTGTTCGGGCATCACGGAACGCTCTCGTCGGGCACGCTGAAGGCCGGCGAGGCCATCGATGCGCAGGTCGATGCCGGGCGGCGCGCGCGCATCGTGCGCAATCACTCGGCCACGCACCTGATGCACAAGGCGCTGCGCGAAGTGCTCGGTGCACATGTGCAGCAGAAGGGTTCGCTGGTCGATCCCGACAAGACGCGCTTCGACTTCTCGCACCACGCACCGCTCACCGCGGAGGAAATCCGCAAGGTCGAGATCATCGTCAATCGTGAAATCCTCGCCAATGTCGCCACCCAGGCGCGCGTGATGCCCTTCGACGACGCGGTGAAGGCGGGCGCGATGGCGCTGTTCGGCGAAAAGTACGGCGACTCGGTGCGGGTGCTCGACATCGGATCCTCGCGCGAATTGTGCGGTGGCACGCACGTGGCGCGCAGCGGCGACATCGGCCTGTTCAAGATCGTCGCCGAAAGCGGCGTGGCTGCCGGGGTGCGGCGCGTCGAGGCGGTCACTGGCGAAAACGCACTCGCCTGGGCACAGCAACTGGATGCGCGCATGGCCGAGGCGGCCGCCGCGCTGAAGACTCCGCCGCTCGAACTGGGCACCAGGATCGACCTGTTACTCGATCATGCGAAAGCGCTCGAGAAGGAGGTGGCGCGCCTGAAGTCGCGGCTGGCTGCCTCGCAGGGAGACGACCTGGCCGCCCAGGCGGTCGAGGTCAATGGCTTGAAGGTGCTGGCCACCACTCTCGAAGGCGCCGATGCGGGCACGCTGCGGGAAACCCTGGACAAGCTCAAAGATCGGCTCGAGTCGGCGGCGATCGTGCTGGCGGCCGTCGATGGCAACCGGATCAGCCTGATTGCCGGCGTCACCGCCGATGCCATGACCACGGTCAAGGCCGGCGAACTGGTCAACTTCGTCGCGCGCCAGGTCGGCGGCAAGGGAGGCGGCCGTCCCGACATGGCGCAGGCCGGCGGCAGCCTGCCGGCGGCGTTGCCGGCCGCGCTGGCGAGTGTGGCAGACTGGGTGCGCCAGCGCGCCTGAGAAAGTTGCAAGGCAATCGGCCGCGCTGCTGGATCACCGAGCATGCTTCACCCCGATTATCGCTACTGCCCGCGTTGCGCCGCCGAACTGACCGTGAGCGAAGTGGCGGGCCGCGTGCGCAAGGCTTGTCCCGCCTGCGGCTTCACGCACTGGAACAATCCGGCACCGGTGGTTGCGGGGCTGGTGCAGGTCGGTGAGCTGATCCTGCTGGCGCGCAACGCGGCCTGGCCGCCCAGGACCTTCGCACTGATCACCGGCTTCCTCGAAGCCGGCGAGACCCCCGAGCAGGGCATCGCGCGCGAAGTGAAGGAGGAGACCAGCCTCGAGGTCGAGCACACCAGCCTGATCGGGGTCTACGATTTCACCCGCAAGAACGAGTTGATCGTCGCCTACCACGTGATCGCCAGGGGCAGCGTGCACCTGTCGGACGAACTGGTCGAGTACCGGATGGTTGCGCCCGAGCGGCTCAAGCCCTGGCGCGCCGGTACCGGTCTGGCGGTTGCCGACTGGATGCGTGCACGCAACCTGCCGGTCGAGTTCGTCGACCTGCCGCCGCGACCCCGGCGGGGGCAAGGCGACGACGCGTAGCGACGGGCTGCTAGAGTACGCATGTCATTGACCGGAATGGAGCCCGCCATGAGCGATACCGTCGAGCACGTCGACCGCGAGGTGGATGCGCGCGGGCTGAACTGCCCACTGCCGATCCTGCGTGCGAAGAAGGCGCTGTCCGAACTCCAGGCGGGCCAGGTGCTGAAGATCACGTCCACCGATTCGGGCTCGAAGCGCGACTTCGAGGCCTTTGCGCGCCAGACGGGACATACGCTGCTGCGGCTCGACGAAGCCGGGCGCGAGTGGACCTTCGATCTCAGGCACCGCTGAGG
>CAZXLV010000238.1:0-3753 GCA_964641405.1 uncultured Limnobacter sp.
CCTGCTGGAGCGGCTCTACAGCCGAGCCGATGATGAAGGGACGCGCGCGGGAGCGAACGCAGGCTGAGGTACCAGCCGGGCGCCGCGTGGCTTCAAGGCGGCGCACGGCGCCGTAGCGCACGCGCGGCCAGCTTGCGCAGTTCGCTCGTCCATAGCACGACGCTGGCCAGCGCCACGCAAGCCAGCCACTGTTCGATCGACAGCGGTGCGGTCCCGAAGGCGAGGTTCATGAAGCCCACGTGGACCACCGCCACCTGCAGCACGAGCGACAGGGCGATTGCACCCCACAGCCAGCGATTGACCAGCAGGTGACGAAACGCGCTGCCGGTCTCCGAACGCGCGTTGAAGCAGTTGAACATCTGCGCCAGGACCAGCGTCGTGAAGGCGGCGGTGCGTGCGTTGGCAAGGTCGTGCGTGCCCTCGATCAGCCCGCCCGGCAGGTACAGGTCGAGCGTGAACAGGCTGACCACGGCCATCACCAGGCCCACCTCCAGCACGCCCGCCCACATGCGCGCGTCGATCACGCGCTCGGTGAGCGCACGCGGCTTGCGCGCCATCACGTCGTCGGTTTCGGGATCGATGCCCATCGCCAGCGCCGGAGCCGAGTCGGTGATCAGGTTGACCCACAGGATCTGGGTGGCCAGCAGCGGCAGCACCACGGCACCGTCAGGACCGGACAGGCCGATCACGCCGGCCAGCAGCACGCCCAGGAACACCGTGAGCACCTCGCCCATGTTCGACGAGAGCAGGTAGCGCAGGAACTTGCGGATGTTGTCGAAGATGGCGCGCCCCTCGCGCACCGCGGCGACGATGGTGGCGAAGTTGTCGTCGGCCAGGACCATGCGCGCCGCCTGGCGCGTGACCTCGGTGCCGGTGATGCCCATTGCGATGCCGATATCGGCCGCCTTGAGCGCCGGGGCGTCGTTGACGCCGTCGCCGGTCATCGCCACCACCTGGCCGTTGGCCTGCAGCGCATCGACGATGCGCAGCTTGTGCTCGGGCGCCACCCGCGCGTACACCGAGGTCGCCTGCACCGCGCGCCGCAGCGAGCGATCGTCCATGTCGTCGAGTTCGTCGCCGGTGAGCGCGTTCGCACCCGCCGCCACGATGCCGAGGTCGGCGGCGATGCGCAGCGCCGTGCGCGGGTGGTCGCCGGTGATCATCACCACCCGGATGCCGGCGCGATGGGCTTCGCGAATGGCCGGCCCGACCTCCTCGCGTGGCGGATCGATGATGCCGACGGTGCCGGCGAAAACCAGGTCGTGCTCGAGGCGCTCGCCATCGTCCGGGTGTTCGCCCGCCTCGAGGGTGCGATAGGCCACGGCGAGGGTGCGCAGCGCGGCATCGGACAACTCGTCGACGTCGGCCAGGATGCGCGCGTGCAGCCCCTGGTCGAGCGGCACGACTTCCATGCCGCGGCGCACCCGGGTACAGCGCTCCAGCAGCACGTCGGGCGCGCCCTTGGCAATCAGCACCCGCTGGTCGCCGTGCTCGTGATCCAGCTCGACGCTGGACATCATCTTGCGCCCGGAGGTGAAGGGAATTTCGCCGACGCGCTCGAAGCGTCGCTGGCGTCGCTCGGTGAAACCGGCCTTGCGCTCGGCCACCAGGAATGCCGCCTCGGTGGGGTCGCCCTGGATCTCCCAGTGCCCGCCATCGGCCTGGCGCAACTGGGCGTTGCCGGCGAGACTGCCGCCACTGAGCACCACCACCGCCTCGGCCAGCATGGCCTGCAGGTCCGGCGCAGCGGGGTCGTGTCGCAGTTCGCCGTCCGGCGCATAGCCGACCCCGCTGACGCGGGCCGCGCCCGAAGTCGTCATCACCCGCTCGATGGTCATCTGCGAGCGCGTCAGCGTTCCGGTCTTGTCGCAGGCGATCACCGAGGCCGAGCCCAGCGTTTCCACCGAGGAGAGCTGCTTGACGATCGCGTTGCGCCTGGCCATGCGCTGCACGCCCATCGCCAGCACCACCGACAGGATCGCCGGCAGGCCTTCCGGCACCGCCGCCACCGCCAGCGACACGCCCAGCAGCAGGACTTCGATCAGGCTCGCGAGGCCGCGCATCGGCGAACTCAGCACGATGGTGGCCATGACCAGCAGCGCGATCACCACCACCGCGATGCCCAGCACGACGCCGATGCGCGCGACCTCCCTTTGCAGTGGCGTCGGCGGCTCCTCGGCGGCGTCGATCAGGCGCGCGATCGCCCCCAGTTGCGTGTGCATGCCGGTTGCCGTCACCAGCGCGCGAGCACTCCCCTGCACCACCGCGGTGCCCTTGAACACCATGTCGAGGCGGTCGCCGAGCGCCACCGGCGCGGCCAGCGTCGCGGCATCCTTGAGCACGGCTTCGCTCTCGCCGGTGAGAGAGGCTTCCTGTACCCGCAACGAAGCCGCCTGGAACAGGCGTGCATCGGCGCCGACCGCATCGCCCTCGGCGAGCACCAGCACGTCGCCAGGCACCAGTTCGCCCCCGGGCACGCGCGACAGGACGCCGTCGCGCATCACCGTGGCGGTGACCGCAGTCAGGCGCGCCAGCGCCGCCACGGCGCTTTGCGCCCGGGTCTCCTGCAGATAGCCCAGCACGCCGTTGGCGAGCACGATCAGCACGATCACGATCGCGTCGACCGGCCAGCCGGTGTAGCCCTCCACCGCCCAGGCCGCCAGCGAGATCGCAACGGCAATCAGCAGCAGGTAGACCAGCGGATCCTGGAACTGCGCCAGGGCGCGCCGCCACGCCGGCGGAGGCGGCAGCGGGCGCAGTTCGTTGCGGCCCTCGCGGATCAGTCGCCGGGCCGCTTCCGGCGCGGACAGGCCGCGCTCGGGGTCGCACGCCAGCGCGTGTGCCACCCGCCCGGCATCGTGAATGGAAGGGTCGTCCAGCACCCTGGATCGATCAGGCATGCCGGTTCGTGCTCCCCGGGGAGGCTATCGGGCAGCGTGGCGCAAGCCGCTTGCGAATCGGGGCCGCTGCTATACTGCGCCCGTCCTTGGGGAGTAGCCGCCATCGCACGCGATGGATGCGCGTCAACACGCTTGCTTCCGCTGCGAAGCATGGCGCGCATGGGGCCGCAGCCTTGCGGCCGATTGGCGAGACCATTGGCGACAGGTACCGTGCTCGGGGGTCGGGCGGACGGTACTGCGCCACTGGTTCATCCGCCCGACCCATGATCGCCTCGCCATGAATGCCTTCCTCCTGTCCATGGGCATCGTCGCGCTCGCCGAAATCGGCGACAAGACGCAATTGCTCTCTTTCGTGCTGGCCGCTCGCTACCAGCGACCGCTGCCGATCATCGCGGGCATCTTCATCGCCACCATCTTCAATCACGCGCTCGCCAGCGCCGTCGGCGACTGGCTGAACGCCGCCGTCGGACGTGGAGCCTTGCACTGGCTGGTCGGACTGTCGTTCATTGCGATGGCGGCCTGGATCATGGTGCCCGACAAGCTCGATGCAGTACCGTTGCGCGCCGCGCGGCTCGGCGTGTTCGGCGCCACCGTGCTGGCCTTCTTCCTCGCCGAGATGGGCGACAAGACGCAGATCGCCACGGTGGCGTTGGCAGCACACTACGGCAGCTTCCTGGCGGTCGTCATCGGCACCACGCTCGGCATGATGATCGCCAACGTGCCCGCGGTGCTGCTGGGTGACCGACTGGCCGGACGCGTGCCGGTACGACTGGTGCACGGCTTCGCGGCGGCGCTGTTTGCCGCACTCGGTGCGATCGCCCTTTCTGAACCGGTGACGGCGCTGCTGCCGTAG
>CAZXLV010000239.1:0-3718 GCA_964641405.1 uncultured Limnobacter sp.
CGAAGTTGTCGATGAACACGCGCACGCCGAGTCGGCGCAGTTCGCCGATCAGCGCCACCGTGCGTTCGGGGTTCTCGATGAATGCGCTCTCGGTCAGTTCCAGACGCAGCAGGTGGGGCGGGAAGCGCCGCTCCTGCATCGTGTCCGCCAGGGCGCCGAGAAACTCTTCCTCGCTCAACTGGCGCGCCGAGACGTTGACCGACACGGCGATGTCCGGATAGGCCTCGATGCCCAGGCGCACCCGGTCATCGAGCGCGCGCCGGATCGCCCACTGGCCGATTTCGCGAATCAGCTTGCTTTGCTCGGCCGCCGGCAGGAAGCGGTCGGGCATCAGCAAGCCGAGCGTCGGGTGGCGCCAGCGCAGCAGCGCCTCGAAGCCGATCACGCAGCGTTCGTCGATGTTCATGATCGGCTGGTAGTGCAGGTCGACTTCGCCGCGCTGCATCGCCGTGGGCAACTCGGCGGCCAGCTGCAGTTGCTCGGCGCGCTGGTCGGACATTCCGCCGGCGAAGAAGCGCACGTCGTTGCGCCCGTCGGACTTGACCTGGTACATCGCGCTGTCGGCGCAACGGATGAGCGATTCGGCGTCCTGCGCGTCATCGGGCGCAATCGCCACGCCGATGCTGGCCGACAGGAAGTAGGCGCGATTGGCCAGCACCAGCGGCTTTTCGATCGAGGCCAGGGCCGCGCGTGCAATCTGCTCGATCCGTTCGCGGCTGCCGGCGTTTGCGAGCAACAGCACGAATTCATCGCCGCCCATGCGACCAACCACATCATGCTCGCCGGTTGCCTCGCGCAGGCGGTGCGCGATCTCCACCAGCGCCTTGTCACCGGCGGCGTGGCCCAGTGTGTCGTTGATCAGCTTGTAGCGATCCAGGTCCACGTACAGCAGCGCCACGCGATGCCCGGCCTGCAGGCTTGCCTCCAGTTGTTGCAGCAGATGGGCGCGGTTGGGCAGTCCGGTGAGGGCGTCGTGCAACGAAGCATGCATCAGCCGGCTCTCGGCGGCCTTGCGCTGCAGATACAGCGACAAGGTGCGCGACAGCGTGTCGGCAGCCTGCCCCAGGAAGGGCTCGCCGCGGAATGCCGACGGGCCCAGGAACAGCAGCAGGCTCATGGTCTGGCCCTGCTCGTCGTGGATCGGCGCCAGGAATGCCGCCCGCGCCGCCAGCGCCTGGGTTCGGTAGCGCTGCGCAAAGGCCGGTTGCGTGCTGAAGTCGGTCATCCACCCATGGCGGCCTTCGCGCCAGCACTGCCCCTCGATGCCGTCTTCATCGAGCGCGATCTGCGCCGGCAGGTCCGCGACCATGCGGGTGAATGCCGGGTAGCCCCAGCGCTCGCGCGCGCTGATGGCGCGCCCGGCCCGTACCAGATGCATGCCGCCGATCCAGCCGAGCTTGCCGCACAGGGTGATGATGATGGCGGTGATGACGCGCTGCGCCTCGGTCTGCTCGCGCATGATCGCCGCGATGTCGCCCTCGATCTCCAGCAGCATGCGCTGCTGCTTTTCGAGCGTGATGTCGCGGCCCGTTCCCCGGTAGCCGAGGAAGCGCCCGCTGTCGTCCAGGACCGGCCGGCCGCTCAACGACATGTAGTGGACCCTGCCTTGCGGGTCGATCTGCGCGAATTCGAAGTTCTCGAAGGGCTTGTGCGCGTCGCAGGTCGCGCGGTGGCTGTCCCAGTCCGGATGCAGGAAGTCCGCTTCCGGCGTCTCCCAGCGCCGACGCCCGATCAGCGCGCGGCGCCACGGGCCGAGTACCGAATCGACCGAATCCGACAGGTACGACACACAGTGCTGCGCGTCGGTCTCCCAGATCCAGTCCGAACTGAGGTGGGTCAGTTCGCGGAACTTGGCCTCGCTGGCTGCCAGTTGCTGCTGCATGGCGCGCATGCCGGTGATGTCCTGCACGACGCCGGTCACGCGTATCGACACACCGCGCGTATCGCGCTCGGGGCGTGAGACGCTGCGCACCCAGACCGTATCGCCAGCGGGCCGGATCCAGCGAAACTCGATGCGCGCCTCGTTGCCGCTGCGCAGGCTCTCGCGATGAGCGCGCTGCCAGCGCTCCTGGTCGTTGGGGTGGATGTGGGCGAGGAACTCGTTCGGCGGCGGCACGCCGGCAGACGCATCGATGCCGAACAGGCGCAGCGCTCCCGCGCTCAGTTGCAGCGTGCTGCGACGCAGGTCGTGCACCCAGGAACCCAGCGCGGCGAGGTTTTCAGCCGCATTGTTGCGCTCATGCAGGTCGTGCAGGATGTCGATCGAGCGGCGCTTGTCGCGCAAGGCGCGTTGCATCGCCGCGACGAGCAAGGCCAGGCCGGCAGTCGCCAGCAACCCCGAGACCGCCAGCGCGGTCGGCCAGCCCAGCCAAGCGGGTGCCGCGAAGGCGGTGGCCGGGGCGAGCGCGGCACCAGCCATCGCGACGCCGATCAGGCGTCGCTCTCGTCGCTCGAGCGGCGCACGCGAGGCAATGGCAGCCGGTTCGATCGTGGGCCCTCCTCGGAATTCGCTTGTGTGCCCCCCACGGGGCGACCGGTCGTGCGTCCCTCGGGACAACGCTCAGCCGGGGTAATGTAGCGGATCTGACGCACGCTGCCGAGGAATATGTCCGTCTTGTCGACTGATCATGGCCGGGGAGCCACGCCACCATCGGCCTGGGTGCTGCGTTGGCTGGCCTTGCTGCCAAAGGGCGCGAGCGTGCTCGATTTCGCCGCTGGTTCGGGGCGCCATGCGCGCGAGGCCCTGCAACGCGGCATGAACGTCACTGCGATCGATCGCGATGCGGCCGCACTGGCCGGGGTCGCCACGGGCGTACGTGCCGTGCAGGCCGATCTCGAGGCCGGTCCATGGCCGTTCGAGGGCCAGTGCTTCGATGCCGTGATCGTCACCAACTACCTGTTCCGCGCGCGCTTTTCGCTGCTGGCGGCGCTGGTGGCGCCGGGTGGCCTGCTCATCTACGAAACCTTTGCGCAGGGCAACGAGCGCTTCGGTCGGCCGTCCAGGCCGGACTTCCTGCTGATGCCCGGCGAGTTGTACGAGCGCAGCACGCGTGCCGGTCTTGCCGTGATCGGCTACGAACACGGCAGCCTCGATCGCCCGGCCACGGCGATCGTGCAGCGGGTCTGCGCAGTACGCGGACGTGGCGCCGAGGCCTTGCGCGCGCTCGGCTAGAATGGCGGTTTTCGTTGCGGCCAGCCATGATCAAGGGCAGCATTGTCGCCATCGTCAGTCCGATGCATGAAGACGGGAGCCTCGATTTCGAGAGCTACCGCGCCCTGATCGACTGGCACATCGAGGAAGGCACAGCGGCGATCGTGGTCGTCGGCACGACCGGCGAGTCGCCAACCGTCGATGTCGGGGAACACGCGGCCCTGATCCAGGTCGCCACCGCGCATGCGGCAGGGCGTATCCCGGTGATCGCGGGCGCCGGCGGCAACTCCACTCGCGAGGCGATCGAACTCACCCGGTACGCCCTCGAGGCCGGCGCGCAGGCCTCGCTGCAGGTCGTGCCGTACTACAACAAGCCGACGCAGGAGGGGATGTATCGTCACTTCCGCGCCGTGGCCGAGGCGGTCGACCTGCCGGTGGTGCTGTACAACGTGCCCGGGCGCACGGTCGCCGACCTGTCCAACGCCACCGTGCTGCGCCTGGCGCAAGTGCCTGGCATTAGCGGGTTGAAGGACGCCACCGGCGACATTGCGCGCGGCTCGATGCTGC
>CAZXLV010000240.1:0-3711 GCA_964641405.1 uncultured Limnobacter sp.
TGCTCTGCATCAGCATCGACTTGAAGCTGTCCTTGTTGATCGCCATGAAGTCGCAGGACTCGAGCGTGATCACGCTGGCCGAGCGCGGCGAGTCGTCGATCAGACTCATCTCGCCGAAGAAATCACCCGAGCCGAGCACCGCCAGGATCACTTCCTTGCCTTCGGAATCGGAGCGCTGCACCTTGGCGCGCCCCGACAGCAGGATGTAGAGCGATTGCGAGGGCTCCCCTTCGGAGACGATGGTGCGCCCCTTCGGAAAGTTGCGCCGAGTGCTGCCGGCCGCGAGTGCCTCGATCTGCTGTTCGTTCAGACTGGACAACAAGGGTACCCTGCGCAGGAATGCCTTGTTCTGTTCGAGAGCCATACCCACCTCACGATTGATGCGCCGACGCGCCGATGGAAGGCGCCGTACTTCTATAATTCTGCCCTACCCACGTCAAATATCACAAAATGCTCAAACATCGGCGCTCTAAGCCGATGATTTTTCGAGTTTCTTACAACGCCAGGCCCACTCGTCCGCCCATGTCGACCACTCGCCACGCCCGTTTGCTGATCCTCGGATCCGGCCCTGCCGGCTACACCGCTGCCGTTTACGCAGCGCGCGCCAACCTGCAGCCGGTACTCATCACCGGACTGGCACAGGGAGGCCAACTGATGACCACCACCGACGTCGACAACTGGCCGGCCGACGCAGACGGCGTGCAGGGCCCCGAACTGATGGCCCGCTTCCAGCGCCACGCCGAGCGCTTCGGCACCGAGATCATCTTCGATCACATCCATACCGCAAACCTGCGCGAAACGCCGATCCGGCTGGTGGGCGACGCCGGTTCGTATACCTGCGATGCACTGGTGATCGCCACCGGCGCATCGGCAAAGTATCTTGGCCTGCCCTCCGAGCAGGCCTTCATGGGCAAGGGCGTCTCGGCCTGCGCCACCTGCGACGGCTTCTTCTATCGCGGCCAGGAGGTCGCCGTGATCGGTGGCGGCAACACCGCGGTGGAAGAGGCGCTGTACCTGTCCAACATTGCCAGCAAGGTCACCGTGGTGCATCGGCGTGACGCCTTTCGCGCCGAGCCGATCCTGGTCGACAAGCTGATGGCGAGGACGCGCGGAGGCAATGTCGAAGTACGCTGGTTTCACGAGCTCGATGCCGTGCTCGGTGACGAAACCGGGGTCACCGGCGTGCGCCTGCTCGACAACCGCAGCGGGCAAGCGAGCGAGATCGCGCTTGGCGGTGTGTTCGTGGCAATCGGGCACTCGCCGAACACTGCGCTGTTCGAGGGCCAGCTCGAAATGGTCAACGGTTATCTCGTCACCCGCGGCGGCACCGACGGGCAGGCCACGGTGACCAGCATCCCGGGCGTGTTCGCCGCCGGCGACGTGCAGGATCACGTCTACCGGCAGGCGGTCACCAGCGCCGGAACCGGCTGCATGGCGGCGCTGGACGCGCAACGCTACCTCGAGGCACGGCAGACAGCATGAGCCGCGCCCGGCGCGCCGCACCCGCCGAGCCACTGCAGGGGCTGCAGGGGCTCGGCGCACTCGCCGCGCGCCTGCGTGCCAGCGCGCGCAGCCAGGCCCTCGACGAACAGGCACGTGAAAGGCTGGCACGGCAGCGCACGCACGAGGCCGACCTGTTCCGTGGCGCGATCGCAGATGCGGTTCCGCTGGCACCCAGCGGGCGGGTCGATCCGCACCGCCCTGCCCCAACGCCCGCACCGCGCCAGCGGGAACTCGACGAGCGCGCGGTGCTCGCGGCCTCGCTGTCAGACGACATCGGCATCGAGCAATACCTCGAAACCGACGAAGCGCTCTCTTACCGGCGGCACGGCATCGGGCCGGATGTCGTGCGCCGCCTGCGCCGCGGCGAGTGGACCGTCAAGGGACAGATCGATCTGCATGGCCTGCGCACCGATGAAGCGCGCGCGGCGCTGGCGGCATTCCTGAACCGTGCCCTGCGCGAAGAGTGGCGCTGCGTGCGCATCATCCACGGCAAGGGCCTGGGCTCGATCGGCCGCGAGCCCGTGCTCAAGGTGCGTGTGCCGCGCTGGCTGGTGCAGCGGCAGGACGTGCTGGCGTTTTGCCAGGCGCGACCGAACGACGGCGGCGCCGGCGCGCTGGTGGTCCTGCTGAGGCTGCCGGCGCGCTGACCCGGCATGGCTGCCGACGGCGGATCGCCGCCGGCGGCGCGGCTCCTACCCGGTGCGCACGCCGCTGGCGGCCAGCCGCGCCAGGTCATCGGCGGTGTCGATGTCGAGCACGAAATGCGGGTTGGGCGCCGCGATGCGGTGCACCTGCGCAGGATTCGCCGCGAGAAAGCCGCGGCAACCGGTGGACGGGCCGGCGGCGAGAATCGGTGCGCGCATCGACGCGTCGATGATCACCGGGTTGCCGCGCTGCCCTTCGAACACCGGGATCGCCGCCGACCCCGGTGGCAGTTCGCGCCAGCGCGCAAGCAGCCAGCGCAGGTCGAGCGCGTCCAGCAACGGCTGGTCCGAGAGCATGATCATGATCGCTGCCAGCCCGTCGGGCAGCGCCCGCAGCCCGGCATCGGCCGAAACCTGCTGTTCCACTCCTTCGGGCACCTGGCAAAAGTCGCAGGCCGGCAAACCGTCGAGCGCCGCGCGCACGGCATCGGGTTCACGCCCGAGGACGACCACGATCGGCGCCAGCGGCACTTCCTGCAGTGCGCGCAGGGCGCGACGCACCATCGGCTCGCCCTCCACCGGGATCAGCAGCTTGTTCGGCCCGCCCATGCGCGATGAGCGCCCGGCCGCGAGCAGCACCGCGCCGACGCCACGCTCCGGACGGGCGACTGTCGCACGGGCGCTCATGTTCAGGTCGCCCTCGCCATGCGCCGCGGCCCGGTTGCGACCGTTGTCCCCGCTCAGACGGCCGCTTCGCCGGTTTCGCCGGTGCGAATGCGCACCACCTGCTCGATGTCGGACACGAAGATCTTGCCGTCACCGATGCGTCCGGTGCGCGCCGCGCGCACCACCGCGTCGATGGCCGCCTCGACCGCGCTGCCGGCGATGATCACCTCCACCTTCACCTTGGGCAGGAAGTCGACCACGTACTCGGCACCGCGATACAACTCGGTGTGGCCCTTCTGGCGGCCGAAACCCTTGACCTCGGTCACGGTCAGACCCGTCACGCCGACCTCGGCGAGCGCCTCGCGCACCTCGTCGAGCTTGAACGGTTTGATGATCGCCGTAATCTTCTTCATGGTCACTTCGTCAGCTCCTGGTAAGTCCGCCAATCGTACCTGAGTCGGTCCGGTTCAGTCGCGGAACCGGGACGTGATCGGATTGCGCCAGTCCCGCCCGAAGGCGCGATGGGTGACGCGGATGCCGACCGGTGCCTGGCGCCGCTTGTACTCGCTGATGCGAATCAGCCGCACGACGCGGTCGATCGCCGCCCGCGGATGGCCTGCCGCCTCGATCTCGGCGATGCTGCAATTGTTCTCCATGTACATCTGCATGATGGCATCGAGCACTTCATACGGCGGCAAGCTGTCCTGGTCGGTCTGGTTGGCCTTGAGTTCCGCCGAGGGTGCACGCGTGATGATGCGCTCGGGAATGACTTCACCCTGCGCATTGCGCCAGCGCGCCAACCGGTAGACCATGGTCTTGGCGATGTCCTTGAGCACCGCGAAGCCGCCGGCCATGTCGCCGTACAGCGTGCAGTAGCCGACCGCCATCTCGCTCTTGT
>CAZXLV010000241.1:0-3687 GCA_964641405.1 uncultured Limnobacter sp.
GTGGTATGCGGAACCGCCACCACCATGGATCTGCTGACCGCCGACGGGCACTTCCTGGGCGGCGGCATCATGCCGGGCCTGGGACTGATGGTGCGCTCGCTGCACCAGAATACGTCGACGCTGCCCGACGCCCAGGGCGACTATGTCGACTACCCGCGCCAGACCGTCGACGCGATCGCCTCGGGTTGTGCTCACGCGCAAGCGGGCGCCGTCGAACGCCTGTACTACCTTCACAAGCGCAAGCACCCGGACCTGCGCTGCATCCTGTCAGGCGGGGCTGCCCGTACGCTCGGACCGCGCCTGACGATCGAATTCACCTACCACGAAAACCTGGTGCTCGAGGGGCTCTACCAGATTGCCGGTTCGCTCGACGTCTAGACACCATGGTCGCCGCCACAGCGTAGGTGGCCCGATCGCGCCGCGCGCCGATGCGAACTCAGCCGGGTGGCAAGGCGGCGATGCCGGCACGCGCGATCTCGGCATCCTGGGCCGACTTCACGCCGGACACACCGATCGCTCCGACACACTGCCCCGCGATCATGATCGGGATGCCACCCTCGAGCATGCCCTCGATTCGGGTCGCCGAGAGAAACGCGAAACGCCCGGCATTGATCATTTCCTCGTACACGCGCGACTCGCGCCGGCCCATCGCCGCGGTGCGCGCCTTTTCCGGCGCGAGGTAGGCCGAGATCGGGGCCGCGCCGTCCAGTCGCTGCAGCCACAGCAGGTGTCCGCCATCATCGACCAGCGCAATCGTCACCGCCCATTGATTGCGCAGGGCTTCGGCCTCCGCTGCGGCGGCGATCGCCCTGATGTCGCTGCTGTCGAGAACCGGTTTCGTGATCATGCCGCCTCCAGGTAGGGGTAGATGCCGATTCGGCAAGCGCCCTCAAGGCGCGCGCAAACGGTACCACAGGCCTCCGATGGCTTCGTGCGCGGCCAGCCAGTTGACCATCACCCCCTCGGCGCTGGGCAGCCACGACAGCAGCCCGCTCGACGGCGGCGAACCATGAAAGCCCAGCGGCGCAGGCACCGGCGTGAAGCCGGCGCGCCGGAATGCCGCCAGCGCACGCGGCATGTGGTAGGCGTGCGTCACCAGCACGATCCGGCGGCGTGCGCCCGGCAACAGCAGCGCCGCCGACCCACGGGCATTGCCCGCGGTGTCGAGCGAGAGATCCTCCACCCAGCGTACCGGCGTGGCCAGCTGCTGCTCCAGCATGCGCTTCATCAGCGCCGCCTCGCTGGTCTCGCCTCCCGGTGGCGTGCCGCCACTCACCAGCACCGGCAGGCCGGTGATGCGCGCCACCCACGCGCCGTGCAGCACCCGGGCAGTGGTGCGCGCGTTGGGCCACACGGATTGCGGGCGTTCGCGCTCGTCGGCGCGCAGGCCGCCGCCCAGGATCACGATCGCCCGGGGTGCATCGGCACCGGCGGCCAGTGCGCGCAGGGCCCTCTCGTCGAGCGCCACGCCCGCACCGCGCTCGACGAAGCCGATCAGCCACTGGCCGACGGCCTGCGAGGACAGCAGCAAGGTTGCCAGCACGCCGAACATCGCCAACGCACGTCCGGCACGCGCGCGATGCGCGCTCAGCCAGATGCCCAGCACGATCAGCCACAACGGTGCCGCGGGGGGCAGGACCAGCAGTTCGAGCGCGCGCCTGGCCAGCAGGGCGAACTGCGGAAAGTCCATTCAGGCGGGCGAGTCGAGGATCTGGTGCAACTGGTCGAGCGCCGCTGGATCCTCGAGGCTGGTGAGGTCGCCCGGGTCGCGCGCCTCGCAGATCGCCTGGATCGCACGGCGTACCACCTTGCCTGAACGCGTCTTGGGCAGCAGCGTCATGAAGTGCACGCGCGATGGTCGCGCGACCGCGCCCAGTTGACGATCGACCGTCGCCATCAACTCGCCTTCGAGTGCCAGGCGCGCCTCGGTCGTCGCCACGGACGACGGATCCTTCGGCACCACGAACGCCATCGCCACCTGCCCTTTCAGTTCGTTGGCCACTCCGATCACCGCGCATTCGGCCACCGCCGGATGGCTGGTCAGGCTTTCCTCGATCTCGCGCGTGCCCAGGCGGTGGCCCGCCACGTTGATCACGTCGTCGGTACGCCCGAGGATGAAGTAGTAGCCTTCGGGATCGCGGATGCCCCAGTCGAAAGTCGAATAGGCCAGCCGGCCGGGGATGGTGGTGAAGTAGGTTTGCACGAAGCGCTCGTCGTTGCCCCAGACCGTCTGCATGCACCCCGGCGGCAGCGGCGGCATGATTGCCACCACGCCCTTCTGGTCGGTGCCGACCTCCTCGCCGGTCGACTCGTCGAACAGGCGCACGTCGTAGCCGTACATGGCCTTGCCGGGTGAACCCGGCTTGATCGGCGTCTCCTCGACACCCCGCGCAACGCTGAGGATCGGCCAGCCGGTTTCGGTCTGCCAGTAGTTGTCGACGATCGGCTTGCCCAGCGCTTCGCCGATCCAGCGCGCCGTCGGTTCGTCGAGTGGCTCGCCGGCCAGGAACAGGGCGCGCAGCGACGACAGGTCATAGCGGGTCAGCCAGGACGGATCCTGCTTCTTGAGCACGCGGATCGCGGTGGGCGCCGAGAACATGGCCGTGACACGATACTTCTCGACCAGCCGCCAGAGGATTCCGGCATCGGGCCGCAGCGGCGTGCCCTCGTACATGATCGTCGCCATGCCGGCGATCAGCGGACCGTAGACGATATAGGAGTGCCCGACCACCCAGCCGATGTCGCTGGTGCTGAAGTAGGTCTCGCCCGCCTGGCCGCAGAAGATGTGCTTCATCGAGGCCGCCAGCGCCACCGCATGGCCGCCCACGTCGCGCTGGACGCCCTTGGGGGTGCCCGTGGTCCCGGAGGTGTACAGGGTATAGCTGACTTCGTTCGATTCGAGCCACTCGATCGGCACCTCGTCGTCGAGGTGACGTTCGCGCAACGGCGCGTATTCATGGTCGCGACCGGCCACGCGCTCGAACTGCGCCAGGCCGCGATCGATCATCAGCACCGCCGCCGGCTTGTTGCGCGCAAGCTCGATCGCCTTGTCGAGCAGCGGCTTGTAGGGCACCACCTTGCCTGCACGCGAACCCGCATCGGCGCTCACCACCAGCGCCGGAGCGGCGTCATCGATGCGACTGGCCAGGCTGTTGGACGCGAAGCCGCCGAACACCACCGAGTGGATTGCACCCAGGCGCGCGCAGGCCAGCATGGCGAACGCAGCCTCGGCGATCATCGGCATGTAGATGAGCACGCGATCGCCGCGGCGCACGCCCAGCGCGCGCATGACCGCCGCCATGCGCACCACCTCGCGATGCAACTCGCCGAAGGTATAGATGCGCTCGCTGTCGGTCTCGGTCGAAACGTGGATCAGGGCGGGCGAATCGCGCCGGCTCGCGAGATGGCGGTCGACCGCGTTGTGGCACAGGTTGGTGCGGCCACCGACGAACCAGCGGGCAAAGGGCGGGTTCGAGTAGTCGAGCACGCTCTCGAAAGGACGATGCCAGTCGATCAGGGCGGCCTGTTCGGCCCAGAACCCCTCGCGATCCTCGATCGATCGGTGGTGAAACTCGCTCAGCGAAGAGTTGCTCGCCAAAGGAGGTACTGCCGGGTTCGCTGCGCCCATTTCCAGGTCTCCGTCGTTCGTGCACCGTCTGCGAGCATTCTACGTCGCGTCGCGGCGCC
>CAZXLV010000242.1:0-3635 GCA_964641405.1 uncultured Limnobacter sp.
AGATGAACATGGGGCTGCACGAACTGGGCCCGCTGGCGATGAAGTCGACCAAGACGGTACGCATCAACTCGACCTGTACCGTGTTCGCCGGTGCCGAGTTGCGCGACCGGCTGTCGCTGGGCGACAAGCGCGAAGACATCATGGCCGGCCTGCACCGCTCGATCATCCTGCGTGCCATGTCGATCCTCGCGCGTTCGGGCGGCATCCGCAACGAATTCACCTTCACCGGCGGCGTGGCCAAGAACGAGGCGGCGGTCAAGGCGCTCAGGGAACTGGTGTTCGAGAACTACGGCGAGATGACGCTGAACATCGACCCGGACTCGATCTACACCGGTGCACTGGGTGGCGCGACCTTCGCATGGCGCGCCGTGGTCGAGGAAGGCAAGACAGCCGAAGCGCGTGCCTGACCGGCATCGCATTCAAGGGGAAACACGATGACTTATACGATCGGTATCGATATCGGCTCGGGCGCGGTCAAGAGCGTGCTGTTCAAGGTCGACGGTGACAAGCAGGTGTGGCTCGCCAAGCGCAGCGAGCGCATCCGGCGGCGCGACCCGATGCAACTGGCGGAGGAAGGGCGTGATGGCGTGCTGGCCGACGCCGGAGTCGCTCCCGAGCAGGTCGACTACATTGCCACCACCGGCGAGGGCGAGAACGTCAAGTTCGCCACCGGGCACTTCTACTCGATGACCACGCACGCGCGTGGTGGCGTGTTCCTGCGTCCGGGGGCACGCGCGATCGTCGACATCGGTGCGCTCAACGGGCGCGCGATCTACGTCGACGAGCGCGGCAAGGTGCTGGCGTACAAGATGACCAGCCAGTGCGCCTCGGGTTCCGGGCAGTTTCTCGAGAACATCGCCCGCTATCTCGGTGTCGCAGTGGAGGAGATCGGCCCACTGTCGGAGAAATCGGAGAACCCGGAGAAGGTCAGTTCGATCTGTGCGGTGCTGGCCGAGACCGACGTGATCAACATGGTTTCGCGCAGCATCGCGCCTACCGACATCCTGAAGGGGATCCATCTGTCGATGGCCTCGCGCATCGTCAAGCTGCTCAAGGTCACCGGGATCAAGGAGGGTACGGTCCTGATGACTGGCGGCCTGGCGCTCGACACCGGCCTGCTGGCGGCCATCCGCGAGGAACTTGCCAACGAGAAGGCCAACGTGCAGGTCGAGAACCATCCGGACTCGATCTACGCCGGCGCGATCGGTGCGGCATTGTGGGGCGCGTTCCGGCATGGAAAGCTGAGCGAGCTCCAGGAACAGGCAGTGGCCTGAGCGCAAACCCAGGGTAAACATTCCAGGAGAAACCCCAGATGGCATTGATCATCAACGACGCCTGCACTTGCTGTGATGCGTGCAGGCCGGTCTGTCCGAACGAGGCGATCAGCGCTGACGACCCGATGTACGTGATCGATCCGAACCGCTGCACCGAGTGCGTGGGTGCCGAGGATGAGCCGCAGTGCGTGCTGGTGTGCCCGGCCGACTGCATCGTGAAGGATCCCAACTACCCCGAGACACCGGAAGAACTGCTGGCGAAGTACGAGGCGCTGCACGGTTGAGCAGCGGGGGCGCCGGGCGATTGCCCGGCGCAGCCAGGGCCTTTCTTCAGTCCGGTCCGGGGGGGAAGCCAGCCGCACGCCGTGAGGCGATAATGCGGCTACGCAAGCGGCGTCCAGGCGGCGCGACGGGTCGCCGGCTTGCTGTCGAGGGATCCCGATGGCCACCAGCCTGCTCGCGCTGATCGACGACATCTCCAGCGTGCTGGACGATGTCGCGTTCCTGACGAAGGTGGCCGCGAAGAAGACGGCTGGGGTGCTGGGCGATGACCTGGCCCTGAACGCCGAGCAGGTCTCCGGCGTGCGCACCGATCGGGAACTGGCGGTCGTGTGGGCGGTGACGCGTGGATCGGTGCGCAACAAGGCGATCCTGGTTCCGGCGGCACTGGCGATCAGCGCCTTCGCGCCCTGGGCCATCACGCCCTTGCTGATGGCTGGCGGGACTTTCCTGTGCTACGAGGGATTCGAAAAGCTCGTGCACAAGTGGCTGCATCGCGGCCGGAAAGCCGCGGCTGACCGCGTGCAGACGGCACGAGTACTGGCCGACCCGTCGATCGACCTGGTGGCCCTGGAGCGCGACAAGATCAAGGGCGCGGTACGCACCGATTTCGTGCTCTCGGCCGAAATCATCACCATTGCGCTGGGCACCGTGGCCAGCGCCACCTTTACCGTTCAGGTGATGGCGCTGGTGGGTATCGCGGTGATCATGACGGTTGGCGTCTACGGCCTGGTGGCGGGCATCGTCAAGCTCGACGATTTGGGCCTGTACCTGGCGCGCCAACCCGGCGGGCAGGCCTGGGCGCGCGTCAGGCGTGCGCTTGGCCGTGCCATCGTCGCCTTTGCGCCGTGGATGATGAAGGCCTTGGCTGTGGCCGGCACCATCGCGATGTTCCTGGTAGGAGGCGGCATCCTCAGCCATGGCCTGGTTGGCCTGCATGGCTGGATCGAGTACCTCGCCGGGCACGCCGGCGAGGTGGCGGCGCTGGGCCGGTTGCTCGAAGCGCTGACGCCGGTGCTGGCAGACGCACTGATCGGGGTGGCCGCCGGTGCGCTGGCCGTGCTGGCGGTGAGCCTGTTCAAGCGAGCGCGCCGGCTGCGCCTATCATTGCCCGGATGAGCATCCGCAACCTGACCCAGTTGTTCGAACCGCGCTCGGTGGCGGTCATCGGCGCCTCGAACACGCCGCGCCACGTCGGCAATGTGCTGATGCGCAACCTGCTCGAAGGCGGCATCGACGGGCCCATCATGCCGGTCAACCCGAAATACCGGGCGGTGGCCGGCGTGCTGGCCTATCCCGACGTGGCCAGCCTTCCGGAAGCCCCCCAGCTTGCCGTGATCTGCAGCCCGGACGACACCATCCCGGCGGTGATCAGCGCCCTTGGCGAGCGCGGCACGCCGGTGGCGGTAATCGTCAACGATGGGCTGTCGCGCCGGCGCGATGCCGAGGGACGCCTGTTGCGCGACGTGGCGCTCGAGGCAGCCCGCCGCCGCGGCATGCGCCTGCTCGGTCCGGGCAGCCTCGGCGTGCTGGTGCCCCACGTCGGACTCAATGCCAGCCTGAGCCACGTTGGCGCGCTGCCGGGCAAGCTCGCTTTCGTGTCGCAGTCGGGCGCGATCTGCACCGCAGTACTCGACTGGGCACGCGCCAAGGGAATCGGATTCTCGCACTTCGTGGCGCTTGGCGATTGCGCCGACATCGACTTCGGCGACGTGCTCGACTATCTCGCCACCGATCCCGACACCAACGCGATCCTGCTCTACATCGACGAGATGCGCGAGCGGCGCAACTTCATGGCGGCTGCGCGCGCGGCCGCGCGCAACAAACCGGTGCTGGCGGTGAAGTCAGGGCGTGGCGGACTGGCGCAAGCAGCGCCGGGATCGGGCGCACGCGACTGGCCGGTACGCCCGGACGAGGTGTTCGATGCCGCCCTGCGGCGTGCCGGCGTGCTGCGCGTCTATGACATCGACGAATTGTTCGCCGCGGTGGAAACGCTCGGGCGTGCGCGTTCGTTCCGCGGTGATCACCTGGCGATCCTGCACAACGGCGGCGGCACCGGGGTGATGGCGGTCGACGAACTGC
>CAZXLV010000243.1:0-3629 GCA_964641405.1 uncultured Limnobacter sp.
CCATAGGACTCGTCGGCAACGATCTCGATGCCGTACTTCGGTGCGACCTGCAGGCACTGCGCGCGCATCGACCGGTCGAAGCCGCCCGAACCGGAGATCAGCGCGAGCTTGGACAGCTTGCGCTGGTTCAGGTCGGTGAAGATCTTCTCGCAGGCCATGCGGTCGGTGTGAGGCGTCTTGAACACCCATTTCTTGACCGGCTCGACGATGACCACCGCGCCGGCCAGCGAGATGAAGGGTACCTGCGCCTGTTCGACCAGCGGAATGGCCGCCATGGTCTCGCCGGTGGTCGAGCCGCCGATGATGACGTCGACCTTGTCCTGCTCGACCAGCCGCTTGGTGAAGGTGCGCGCCTTCTCCGCATCGCCGCCGCTGTCGTAGGAGAACAACTGCACCTTGCGCCCCAGCAGGCCGCCGGCGGCATTCAGGCGTTCGACATACATCTCCAGCGTCTTCTGTTCCGGATCACCCAGGAACGCCGCCGGTCCGGTGACCGAGAGGAAGGAGCCGATTCTGACAGGCTCCTGCGCGGTTGCGTGCCCCGGCGCGAGCAGGGCGAGAATCGAGCCCGCGGCAAGGGCAGCGGCGCGGGCACTCTTGAACAGTTGCATGGATGTCTCCAGATTGTTTTCGAACACGACGTGGCCGGCATACCCCGAATGGCGTTCTGTCGGGCCACGTGCACGCGCGCGAAGGTGGCAAATTGTCGAGGCTTGCTGCGCCTCTGGCCAGTCCGGGTATGCCCCGATTCCGGCCGTGCGAGCGTTCCGGAGTTTACAGACTGCTCGCGGGAAACTATTCTGGTAGTGCAATGCAGGTATTGAATTGATCTGTATCAGTGTTTCGGAATGGTCATGACCCGGGCTTCCACGAATGTGCGGACTGCTGGCGGCGCGGCGCGCCGGCGCACCGGTGCGCCAGCACGCGAGTCGCCGCCCGACGCCGCCGACCCGGTGGTGGTGAGAGCGGTACGACGCAGCGATCTCGACCAGGTGATCGAGATCGACGCCATCGTCACCGGCCTCGAGAAGCGCACTTACTGGCGCTCGATCTTCCGGCGCTACGGCGAGGGCGATCGTCCGGAACGACACTTCCTGGTCGCCGAACTGGACGGCCGGGTGGTCGGCTTCCTGATCGGCGAAGTGCGTGACTGGGAATTCGGCGCGCCACCTTGCGGCTGGGTGTTCGCCATCAATGTCCAGCCACAGGCGCGACTCGATGGCATCGCCACGCGCATGCTGGAGACCCTGCGTGAGCGCTTCCGGCGATCCGGCGTTCGCAAGCTGCGCACGATCCTGGCACGTGACAACAACCTGGTGCTGTCATTCTTCCGCAGCCAGGGCATGACCACCGGCCGCTTCATTCCGCTGGAGATGGACCTTGATGAATGACCGTGGGCGGGCGCGGTGAGGCTGCAGAAGAATACCTCGCTGGCGCTCTACAGCGTGCTCGAATTCGCAGCCCATCCGGATCGGCACATCCCGGCCGCCGAGATCGCCGTGAAGTACGGTGTCTCGCCGCATCACCTGGCCAAGGTGCTGTCCGAACTGGCGCGTTCCGGCTTCGTCGAATCGGTGCGTGGCGTGGGCGGTGGTTACCGTTTTGCCGGCAATGCCCGCCGCATCACCCTGATGGACGTGATCCAGTTGTTCGAGGACTTCTCCGTCCCGCCGGCCGAGCGACGCGAGCCGAGCGAACTGACGCCCGTCGGCATGGGACTGGGCTCCGTGCTCTACGAGATCGACGAGATTGCCAAGGCGACGCTGGGCTCGATCACGCTGGCCACGATGCTGCGCCTGATCGAGCGCCAGCAGGCCGAGGCCGCCGCGTCCGCGGTGCGCGCCGCCGCTCCCGCCGCCGCGTCGCCTGCGCGTGCCGGCAAGCCCCGCAAGCAGGTCCCGGATTCCAGCCTGCTGCCCGGCTGATCCGGAGGCGGCTCCGGATCAGATCGCCACCGGCGCCGCGATGTGCGGGTGTGCGCGGTAGTCGTCGAAGCGAAAGTCCTCGTACTCGTAGCGATCGATCGCCGGCGGCTTTCGCAGCAGGCTCAGGCGCGGCAGGGGCAGCGGTTCGCGCGTTCGTTGCAGGCGGGCCTGCTCGAGATGGTTGTGATAGAGGTGCACGTCGCCGCCGGTCCAGACGAATTCACCGGGCTCGAGCTCGCATTGCTGCGCCAGCATCGCCAGCAACAGCGCGTAGCTCGCGATGTTGAACGGCACCCCCAGGAACACGTCGGCCGAGCGCTGGTAGAGCTGCAGGTGCAGGCGGCCGTCGATGACGGCGGTCTGGAACAGGCAGTGACACGGCGCGAGTCGCATCGCAGGCAGGTCGCCGACGTTCCAGGCGCTCACGATCTGGCGTCGCGACCATGGATCCTCGCGGATCTGGCGAATCAGTGCCGCGATCTGGTCGACATGGCGCCCGTCGCCGGTGGTCCAGTCGCGCCATTGCCTGCCGTAGATCGGGCCGAGCTCGCCGTTCTCGTCGGCCCATTCGTTCCAGATGCTCACCTTGTGCTCGCGCAGGTAGCGCACGTTGGTGTCGCCGTTGAGGAACCACAGCAGTTCGTAGACGATCGAGCGCAGGTGCAGCTTCTTGGTCGTGAGCAGGGGAAATCCGTCGGCCAGGTCGAAGCGCATCTGGTGCCCGAACACCGCGCGTGTGCCGGTGCCGGTGCGGTCGGGCCGATCCACGCCTTCGCGCAGGATCCGGTCGAGCAGATCGAGGTATGGCTTCATGGCGCCCTGCCCGCGGGCCTGGCGAACTTCAGGAACCGCCGCCGGCCGCCGTGCCGCTGCCCTCCGGCAAGGCCTGCGCCGGCTCGGCGGGTGGCGTGCGCGGGCGGCCGTCCTCGATCGGCGCTGCGGCGCCTTGCGGCCCTGCGGTGGTGAGCGGCGCCGGTGCACCGGCCGGCGCTGCGGTGGCAACCGGCGGGCGTGCGTCCCCGGCGGACCCGGAACGCGCCGGGCCGCTCCAGAGCACATCGGTCGTCGGGCGCTTCGGCGCGGCCAGTTCGAGCCGTGCACCACGTTGCTCGACGACCGCGAAATCGGGGCGCACCTCGATCAGCCGTACCTGCGGCGCGATCGTATCGCCGACCATGTACGCGCGGGCAGGCTTGCCATCGACGGCGATGACTGCGCTGGCGCGTACCGAAGCGGCCGCGACGCCGAGCAACTGGATGTTGGCCAGCGCGGGTGCGCTTGCGAGGTGTTGACCACCTGGTTCACCGAACAGGCGCACCGACGCGGAGAGGTCCGGTGCGCCGCTCTGATCGACCAGCGAACCCGGCGGCGCGATGGCGATGGTCGGCGCGAACAGCTGCAGCGCCCAGTACGCAATGCAGGCGCCGAGGGTGCCGGACAGGGCCAGGGTGGCGAGCGAGGACGTCCAGCGGCCTGTGGCGACCGTCCGTTTGAAGCGCATCTCGGGCAGTGGGTGGTATGAAGGAATGCACTGCTATCATAACTTGATCCAAGCAAACACCCCCGGAGAGTCGATGCGCCGTTTGTCGGGCGATCGGAGGGCGCAAGCCAGCCAACGCGGATTCACGCTGATCGAGATCATGGTCGTCATCGTGATTCTCGGCGTGCTGGCAGCGATTGCAGTGCCACGAATCATGAGCAAGC
>CAZXLV010000244.1:0-3618 GCA_964641405.1 uncultured Limnobacter sp.
CGCCCGTGGCCGCCCCGCGCGCCAGCCTGCGCGACGCCGCCGCGGCGGTGCTGGAGGAGTGGGACGACCGGGACAACCAGCAGTATGGCCTGCCCGAGGCGATCGAGCGGCTGCGGGCCGCCCTGGCCGCGAAGCCCGGTCGCCCAGCCCGTGAGCACGGCGCGCCGCGCAAGCCGCGCGAGGGGACCAAGCAGCAGGCGGTGCTGGGGATGCTCCGCCGCGAGGAGGGTGCCACGGTGGCGCAGATCGCCGAGGTCACCGGCTGGGCCAGCCATTATGCCGATACCCGGATTATGCCGATGTAGACCGGTAAGCCATTGTTTCCGTTGGGGACTGCTGCGAAGGGGTCGGCATAATCAAAGGGCTTCGAGGAAGGCGAGGAGTTTGTCGGTCGGCCGGAAGTGGCCGGGTTTCGTCGCGATCGGGGCGGTCTTCTCCAGGGCGCGTTCCTTGATCTGCAGATCTGCGTGCAGGTAGATCTGGGTTGTTTCGATCTGTTCGTGGCCGAGCCAGAACGCGATCACCGATGTGTCGACGCCGGCCCGCAGCAGACGCATGGCTGCGGAATGCCGCAACACATGCATGCTCACCCGCTTGCGCGTCAGGGACGGGCATCGGGCAGTCGCGTCGACGACGTATCCGGCCAGCCGACGTTCGAGCGCGTCGCGGCTGAGGGCGCGTCCGGTCCGCGTTGGGAACAGCGGGTCTGCAGGCCGACCTGCTCGCTCGGTGAGCCAGGCCCGCAGGACGGCGACGGTGCCCGAGATGAGCGGCGTGATCCGCTGCTTTCGCCCCTTGCCGTTGCAACTGACATGCGCGCCAGCCCCGAGATGGACGTCGGCGCAACTCAGCCCGATCAGTTCGGAGGCCCGAAGGCCCGTCTGGACGGCGAGGCCGAACAGCGCCGTGTCACGCCGCCCGGTCCAGGTGGTCCGATCTGGTGCGGCCAGCAGGGCCGCAATTTCTGCCTCGATCAGGAAGGTCACGAGCCGCCGTTCGAAGCGCTTCGGCGGAATCGCGAGGACGCGTTCGATGGTGGCGGCATGTTCGGGATGCCGAAGGGCCGCATAGCGGAACAGGGAGCGGATCGCGGCCAGTCGGGCGTTGCGGGTACGCACGCTGTTCTTTCTTTCGTGCTCCAGGTTGTCGAGGAAGGTCCCGATCAGGGGCGCATCGAGATCGTCGATGGCGAGCTTGCCCGGCGCCTTGCCGTGTCGCTCGGACGCGAAGACCAGGAGCGACCGCAGGGTATCGCGATAGGACTGAACCGTGTTCGGGCTGACCTGGCGCTGGCGGATGAGGCGATCGGTGAAGAACGCCTGCAGGGTCGTGGCGAGCGCACTCATGCGTCACCTCCCAGGTGGCGCTCGAGCCTCTCGCCTACCAGCCCCAGCAATTCCGGCGCGGCCGACAGGTACCAGTAGGTGGCACCAGGATCGGCATGGCCAAGGTATGTGGACAGGATCGCGAGGCGGGAGCCGGGGTTTCCCGACCGGTAGTCGTCGACGATGGTGCTGACGGCGAAGCTGTGCCGGAGATCGTGGATCCGGGGCCGGCATGTCGCCGAGCGCGGAGCGATGCCGCAATGATACAGCAGCTTATGGAAGATCGACTGCACGGTTCCGTAGCGCAGCCGTTTGCCGGTCGAACTGATCAGCAGGGTCGGAATGCCCGCCTGGCGGGGGCGATCGTCGCGGCGCAGATAATCGTCCAGGGCAGCAACGGTCGTCAGGTGCAGCGGCACTTCGCGGGACTTGCCGAACTTGCCCTTTCTGATCGTCAGCCGGCCATGGGCGGCGTTGAAGTCGTCAAGGTCGAGGCCGATCGCCTCTCCGACCCGCATGCCGGTTGCCGCCAACAGGCCGAAGAGCGTCCGGTAGGTCGCCTGCACATGCGATCCGCGCAGGATCGCCGTGGCTTGCATCAGCGCTGCAATCTCCCGCGGCGTGTAGAGATAGGGCGTCGCGCGGCGCCCGCGCGCGGGCAGAAGATCGGCGGGCGGCACCTCGGTCCTCGGGTCGAGCGTGCGCAGGTGCCGTGCGAAGAGGCGAACCTCGGCCAGGCGCCTGGAGGTCCAGATCGCGGCGGCGCCTGCGGGCCGGGTCGCCCAGGCCAGCGCCGTCTCGGTCCGGATATGCGTTTCGCCGAATTCCTCGGCGAAGGCGGTAAACTGGCCGAGAAGCCGCTCGGCCTTGTCCATCTTGTAGCCGAGGGCGCGCCGCATGGTCAGATAATCGGCCAGGGCCTGATGCAGGGGGTTCATCGGGCGCCCTCCGGCCAGGCGCGCGCGATCAGGCGCAAGGTGTCGTGGTCGACTTTGGCGTAGATCGCCGTCGTTTCGGCGCGGCGATGGCGCAAGAGCTGGCCGATCTCTGGCAAGGACGCGCCGGCGCGCAAAAGCTCCGTTGCCGCGGTGTGGCGCAGGCGATGCGCGTGGACGCGCCCGAGCCCGGCGCGCCGGGCGGCGTCCGCCACGACGGTGCTCAGGCGGCTCGCGCTGAGCGCGTGATGGGGCGCGAAGTGCCGGACGAACACGGTCCGGCCCTGGGCGTCTGCGGGGCGGGCGTGGCGCAGGTATTCGGCCAACCGGAGCCCGACATCGGACGGCAATGGCACGCGTTCGTGACAATTGCCCTTGCCGCGCAGGGCGATCGTGCCCGCGCGCCAGTCGATATCGTCCAGCCTGAGCCCGGCGGCCTCACCGCGCCGCAGGCCAAGCCGGACCAGCAGGGTCAGAATCGCCAGATCACGGCAGCCAACGGCTGTGCGGGCATCGCATGCGGCAAAAAGGCGCCGCACCTGATCGGGTTCGAGCCCCTTGGGCAACCCGGCCAGCCGGCGGCGGGCGACCGTCGGCACGGCCGGGACGAGAGAGCGTTCCGTGACGCCGTCCAGATGCAGAAAGCCGAGGAACGAACGCAGCGCCGTGACCGTCAGCTTTGCCACGCCACCGTTCAGGCGCGGGCACCACGCCATCACGAAGGAGGTAACATCGGCCGGGGTCAGGTTCCCGAGATCCAGACCATCGGCGGACATCCCGCGGTCCAGAAACGGGCGCAGGCAATCGACATACCGAAGGGCCGTCTCCGGGACCAGGCCGCGTTCCGTGGTGAGGAACTGCCTGTAACGGCTCAGAATCTCTTTTGCGGGGCCGTCCTCTCCGGATGCTTCGGCCGCGGGCGCCAGCCCCAACCCGCGGAGATAGCCGAGAATGGGGTCCAGTGCCTTGCGCGTTTTGTGTCGGGTGACACCGGCCGAACGGCGATCCGACAAAAAGCGGTCGACCTGCCTCAGGGACATATCGCCCGCGGTCAGCTGCTGCCTCTCGAGCCAGTCGCTCAGACCGCCGAGCAGCCTCTGGTGTTCCGAAATCGTTTTGAGCCCGTATCCCTGTCGCAGCAAATCCTCCGCAAAGCCCGCCGCAAGGGCCACGAGAGGGCCGCCACCCGGTGTCTTGTTAGGGTCGATCAACAGAAATCTCCTCTTTTCGACGTGAAAGAGGAGACGTTACCCGCCCTCAGCCCCAAGGATTATGCCGACCCGGGCACAACAGACTCGACGATATTCAAAAGCTTACAAAACTACGTCGGCATAATCCGGGTATCGGCATAATGGCTG
>CAZXLV010000245.1:0-3604 GCA_964641405.1 uncultured Limnobacter sp.
ATGGAGGCATTGCTTCCGCGGCCGGCGATCACCCCATTTGCCACAACCAACGCGCCAACCGGTGTTTCGCCGGCGTCGGCTGCCTCGCGGGCGAGCTCGAGCGCCTGGCGCAGGAAGAATTCGTCGGCGGGAAATATTGCGCCTGATTGTGATCTTGCCACTTACCACTCAGGATAACCGGCGGCGCGGGCGGCGTACGCAGGTGGATTCGGGGATGGGGCTCAAAGTAAAGTGAATGGGATAAACTGAAGAAAGGCGGACCGAAGCCGTCACCTGCCGTGAACCCGTTTCAGAAAGACCGGCGTGATGCCAAGATCAACACGGAGCGCATTGTGCTCCGCGATGATTCCCGTCTTGCTTCGGGCAAGATGGCCTTTTTTCAGTGGATTACGGTGGGGGTCTTCGTTTTCCTGCTGTCGGGCTTCTGGAAGCTCCAGGTACAGAATCCGGGCTATTACCAGGAAGCGGCCGAACGCAACAGGATCAAGTCGCTTCCCATTCTCGCGCCGCGCGGTAAGATTCTGGACCGTGATGGCCGGGTGATTGTCGACAACCAGTCCTCGTTCCGGCTCATCCTCTCACGGGAAAATCTGAAGCAAGAGCACTTGAAGGTGATCGCCGAAGGGCTGGATCTCGACTATGGGGATCTGCTGGAGCGACTGCGCCGGTACGCGTCACGGCCGCGCTATGAACCGATGGTGCTCAAGGAAGAACTCACCCAGAGTGATCTGGCCTTTGTGGAGTCCCACCGCGACAGCGAAACATTTCCCGAAATGGAGTTGATCCAGTCCCATCGGCGGCTCTATCCGGAGGGAGGATTTGCGGCTCATCTGCTCGGCTACACGGGTGAGATTAGTGAAAATGAGCTTTACAGTCCGGAGTTCGCCAAGTACGATCCGGGCGCCATCATCGGCAAAGCGGGCATTGAGCGCCAGTACAACGATTGGTTAACCGGTGTTGATGGCTCGCGTCAGGTGGTGGTGGATAACCGTGGCCGCGAACACGAGGTCCTGGGGCTGAAGGAGGCTGTTCCCGGTAAGGACCTGGAACTCACCATCGATCTCGATTTGCAGGCGGTGGCGGAACTGGCGATGGATGGTAAACGTGGCGCGGTCGTTGCGCTTGACCCGCGAAATGGCGAGGTCCTGGCGATGGTCTCGCGGCCGGCATTCGATCCGAACAAGTTCACCGGCCGAATTCGCCGCGCAGACTGGAAACAGATCACTGACGATCCGGGCAATCCGATGTTGAACCGCGCCATTCAAGCCCAATTGGCGCCCGGTTCAACGTTCAAACCCATCATGGCACTGGCCGGTTTGGAGCAGGGAATCATCGACGACAACTTCCGTGTTCACTGCTCTGGCGGCGCCACGTTTTACGGGCGATACTTCAAATGCCACCTCAAGCGCGGCCACGGGACGGTGGACGTTCACAAGGCGATCACCCAATCCTGTGATGTATTTTTTTACACCGTGGGGAATCGGCTGGGCATCGACCACATTGCCGAATATGCCCAGTTGGCAGGCATGGGCGAAAAGACGGGCATCGACCTGCCCAATGAAGTCGAGGGAGTGGTTCCATCCACCAAATGGAAGCTGCGTAACTTCCGGCAAAAGTGGTACGCCGGTGAAACCATCTCGGTTGCAATCGGGCAAGGTGCGCTCACTGTCACCCCTTTGCAACTGGCGGAGGCGATTGCCGGTATCGCCGATGGCGGCCGCTGGATTCGCCCACATATGCTCAAGTTGCCCAGCGGTAGCCTCAAGATCCGGCAGGGGAACCTGAACCCGGACAGTATTGCCAAGGTGATTTACGGGATGTATGGGGTGGTGAATGAGTACGGCACCGGCGTACGCGCGCGCCTGGCCGGTTACGATGTCTGTGGCAAGACCGGAACGGCACAGTTGGCTTCCAACCAGTACCTGAAAGGCAAGACTGCCAAGCACTTGCAGGATAACGCCTGGTTCGTAGGATTTGCCCCCCGGCAGGCTCCGGAAATCGTAGTGGTGGCACTGTTTGAGAACGGCGAACATGGCCAGTTGGCAGCACCGATTGTACGCGATGTGATCAAAGCGTACTTTGACAAGAAGATTCGCCTTCAGAAGTCCCTGCGAGCAGCCACTCCTCCTTCCGCCCTGCCCGCCGTCATGCTGGGGGGGCCGGCCGCGGTGACGCCTGCCAGCCGGCTGGGCGAGGTCGAAGCTACCACCACGGCCACTCCAAAGAACGCTGAGATCGTTGAACTTCGAGAGTAGCCGAGCAGCGCCGAAAGGGCCAGTTGCGGCGTAAGAAACGGTCTGTTATTCTGACTAAGGTTGAGACGGAATGGGCTGAGCGGAGTGAAGCGTGTGGGAGCGTTGATTCCCCGCTTCAGGGCTCAAACCCACCGTCAAACCCGTTTCGAATGACCCCGCTAAACTGTTCTGGCGTCGCAATTTGCTATGCGGAATCGGCGATGTTAATCTGAAGAGGCAGCGGCGGAACGAATAAAAACTGAGCTTATGCGGTCAACAGTGCTTGACGGCGAATTGAAAGCTTGGTAGTCTGGATGATGCGCCGGGGACAGTCTGAAGCGCAGTTTACCGTGAGGGAACTGGCTGGCGGATGAGATTCCCGGTGGTTCTTTAAGATTTTCGAGCGCCTTGATTTGGCCTGCTCCTGAACCTGCGGTTCGGTGGCAGATTGCAAGACGAAGCGCTCATAAGCCTTTCGAGGCCACCGTCCGGCACTTTTTCCCAGGTGAAGAACTTGGGATCGAGTGTGCGGGGCGGCAAGATCATTGACAATCTGGTTGGACGCAAGTCGAAGTCACTAGTCAGAACTCTGAGTAAAAAAGCCAGGGCGGCAAACTCTAACAATTCAAATGAGAGTTTGATCCCGGCTCAGAATCAACGCTGGCGGCGCGCTTAACACATGCAAGTCGAACGAGAAAGGGGAGCAATCCCTGAGTAAAGTGGCGTACGGGTGAGTAACACGTGGGTAATCTACCTCCTGGTGGGGAATAACCCTGGGAAACCGGGGCTAATACCGCATAAGTCCGGAAGGGGAAAGGCGAAAGTCGCCGGGAGAGGAGCCCGCGGCCGATTAGCTGGTTGGTGAGGTAAGAGCTCACCAAGGCAATGATCGGTAGCCGGCCTGAGAGGGCACACGGCCACACTGGCACTGAAACACGGGCCAGACTCCTACGGGAGGCAGCAGTGGGGAATCTTGCACAATGGGGGAAACCCTGATGCAGCGACGCCGCGTGAGCGATGAAGCCCTTCGGGGTGTAAAGCTCTTTCGACAGGAACGATAATGACGGTACCCGGAGAAGAAGCTGCGGCTAACTACGTGCCAGCAGCCGCGGTAATACGTAGGCAGCGAGCGTTGTTCGGAGTTACTGGGCGTAAAGAGTGCGTAGGCGGTCAGCCAAGTTTGGTGTGAAATCTCCCGGCTCAACCGGGAGGGTGCGCCGAAAACTGGTTGGCTTGAGTATGGGAGAGGAAGGCGGAATTCCTGGTGTAGCGGTGAAATGCGTAGATATCAGGAGGAACACCTGTGGTGTAGACAGCTTTCTGGACCATCACTGACGCTGAGGCACGAAAGCGTGGGTAGCAAACAGGAT
>CAZXLV010000246.1:0-3579 GCA_964641405.1 uncultured Limnobacter sp.
TTGTAGCCCTGCTCGGTGATCTGCGGCGCGGCGGCGATGTTCACCACCAGCGGCACCTTGCGCTGTTCGGCCACCTGTGCGATCGCGGCCGTCGGGCCCGAGTCGAAGGCGCCCATCAGCACCTGTGCGCCCTCGTCGATCAGCTTCTCGGCACGTGATCGTGCCACGTCGACGTTGGACTCGATGTCGGCGTTCATCAACTCGATGTCGACCCCGTACATCTCGCGCAGCAGCGCCGGAGCAATGTCGGCACCGCGCTGGCAGGACTGTCCGATGAAGGCCAGCGCCCCGGAGCGCGGCAGCAGCACGCCCACCTTCAGCTTTTTCGCCTGCGCGCGCACGATGGCCGGCGCGGCCAGTGTGCCGGCGCCGGTGGCGGCCATGCGGTTGAAGTCGCGACGGGTCACTCGAGTCATTGTTTGTCTCCTCCTGGTTGGTTGCGCGGCCTGCCATCGGCCAATCCGGCCGCCGCCTGCCGCTGAATCGGCGCTCAGCCTATCACGGCTGGCCGCCCTGATCGCGCAAGACGCGCTTCAGGATTTTCCCGGTGGCGCTCTTCGGCAGTTCCGCCACGATGTCCACCCGCGCCGGCACCTTGTAGGCAGCAATGTTGGCGCGGCAATACGCGATCACCTCGTCGGCGCCGAGCGACTGGCCCGGCTTGAGCACCACCGCCGCGACCACCTGCTCGCCCTTCTCGGGGTGCGGCAGGCCGTAGACGGCCACCTCCTGTACTTGCGGAATCTTGTAGAGGTACTGCTCGACCTCGGCCGGCCAGACCTTGAAGCCCGACAGGTTGATCATGTCCTTGACGCGATCGACGATGAAAACATAGCCATCGTCGTCCATGCGGCCGATATCCCCGGAATGCAGCCAGCCGCCGCGCAGCGCCTGCGCGCTTTCCTCGGGGCGTTTCCAGTAACCCTGCATCACCCCCACGCCGCGGATGACGATCTCGCCCCACTCGCCACGCGGCAACTCGCGCTCGTTCTCGTCGAAGATCGCCAGTTCGAAGCCTTCGATCGCGCGGCCCACCGAGCCGAAGCGATGTTCGACCAGGTCGTTGTAGCAGCAAAATGGCGAGCACTCGGTGAGCCCGTAGCCTTCGAACACGCGGCGCCCGAAGCGTTCCGTCCAGCGGCGCGAGATTTCCTCCGGCATGGTGGCTGCGGCCGACATCTCGTAGCGGATCGAGGACAGGTCGTACCTGGACAGGTCCATCGAGAGCAGGCCGATGAAGATGGTCGGCACGCCGAAGAACAGGGTGATGCGCTCGCGCGCGATCGAGTCGAGCACCACCTCCGGCACGAAGCGGCGAAACAGCACCACCGTGGCGCCGGCAAGGATGGCAGCGTTCAGGATGAAGTTCTGGCCATAGACGTGAAACAGCGGCAGGAAGGTCGCCAGCCGGTCGGTCGGGCGATAGCCGGCATACTTTGCCGCCGAGGCGATGTTGGTCGAGATGTTCGCCTGGGTCAGCGTGACACCCTTCGGAAAGCCGGTCGTGCCGGACGAGTAGAGCAGCGCGGCCGGCGCATCGGGGGCGCACTGCACCGACGGGAAGCTGGTCTCGTGGCCGGCGCTCCACTCGTCGAGGCTCGGCACACCGGGTGCCGAACCTTCGCACACCACCACGTGCTGCAGCGCCGGGCAGCGCTCGCGCGGCACGAACTGCACCAGTTCGCCCACGGTGAACACCACCCGGGCGCCGGAGTCGTTCAGCAGGTATTCGACTTCGCCGCTGCGAAAGATCGCATTGATGGTGACCGTGATCGCGCCGATTTTCTGCGCGGCGTAATACACGATGGCGAACTCGGGCACGTTCGGCAGGTACAGGGCGACCCGATCGCCGGGACCGATGCCGCGTGCGCGCAAGGCATGTGCCAGCCTTGCCGCGGCGGTATCCAGCTCTGCATAGCTGATCGTGCGCCCCTCGAACAGGATGGCCGGATGCGTGGGCGCTTGCGCGCGCCAGCGCTCCAGGTTCGATGCCAGGTTCATTTGCCGCCTCCGGGTGTACTGCCTTATATCAATCGCCTCGCATGACCGCAAGTCGCGCGAGGCCGGGCCGTACAGGATCGATGTCGCGCAAGGCGACAGCCGTGCAAGGCCGCAGGCCTGCAACGGATTCGACTGCCGACGCGGCGCGCGCGCCGTGCGGGCTCAGGAGGCCGGGACGGCAGCGCCGACCACGCGCTGCAGTGGGGGGGTGAACTGCCAGCGCTTCCAGGCCCGCAGCACCGCGTTGGGATACTCGGGACGCCCCAGGCTGCCGTTGTAGCGCCCGAGCGCCCGGAACAGGTTGCCGCGCTCGATGTCCAGGTAGTGGCGCAGGATGGTGCAGCCGTAGCGCAGGTTGGCGCGCATGTCGAACAGGCGCGACGGATCGCCGTCGCCGATGAGCCCGGCCCAGAACGGCATCACCTGCATGTAGCCGCGCGCCCCGGCGCGCGAGATGGCGTAACGGCGGAAATAGCTCTCGACCTCGATCAGGGCCAGCACCAGCTGCGGATCGAGTCCGGCACGCTGCGCTTCGTAGCGCACCACCTGCAGGAAATCGATGCGCTGCCGGTACTCGGGCTTCCAGCGTCGCGGCAGCCGGTTCGACATCGCAGTGAGCCAGTCGAGTTTTTCGTCGAGCGAGTCGAAGCGCGCCTGCGGCAGGCCGCCCTCGTCATCGATCGAAGCCGCCAGCGCGCTGCGCACCGCGGCGCTCAGCGGCTCGTACTGCTGGGCGCCGGCGCGTGCGGGCCGCGCCATCATCAGGCCGGCCACCAGGGCGCAGACGAGCAGGGTCAGCAACAGGACACTTCGCATGGGCCGATTTCAGCGCGCACACCGTCAGCCGGCAAGCATGCGCCGGACAGCCGGCACCGCCTCGCCGACGGGCACCGTCTCTTGCTGCATGCCCCGGCGCACCAGCAGTTCGATCTTGCCCGCGTCGAGGCTGCGTTCGCCGATGGTCACGCGCAGCGGCACGCCGATCAGCTCCCAGTCGGCGAACATCACCCCCGGGCGCTCGTCACGGTCGTCGAGCACGACATCGACGCCATCGGCCTGCAGTTGCGCATACAGCGCATCGGCTGCCGCGCGCACGGCCGCCGACTTGCCGTAGCCGAGCGGCACGATCGCCACCTCGAAGGGCGCGAGCGGGCGCGGCCAGACGATGCCGCGCTGGTCGTGGTTCTGTTCGATGGCCGCGCCCAGCAGGCGGGTGATGCCGATCCCGTAGCAGCCCATTTCATAGAACTTCGGCTTGCCGTCGGCATCGATGAAGGTCGCCTGCATCGACTCCGAATAGCGGGTGCCGAGGAGAAAGACATGGCCGACCTCGATGCCGCGCTGGATCGCCAGCACCCCCTTGCCGTCGGGCGAGGGGTCGCCGGCCTGCACGTTGCGGAGGTCGGCCACCATTGGTTCGGGAAGGTCGCGACCCCAGTTCACACCGGTGAAGTGGAAATCGGCCTCGTTGGCGCCGCACACGAAGTCGTGCATGGCAGCCACCGTGCGGTCGGCGACCACCCTGACCGGCTTGCGCGTGCCGATCGGGCCCAGGTAGCCGGGCGGACAGCCGAAATG
>CAZXLV010000247.1:0-3569 GCA_964641405.1 uncultured Limnobacter sp.
GCGCCTTCCGGGCACGGCCGATTGATTCACAGCTTCTGAGGCCTCACTGGCCTCGGTCGGTGAAGTTGAAATTGTGATTAAGCATTATATATCATTATGTTGTGATTCTTTCTTGATGTTTCACATCATGTCTTGTCATCCCAGTCCACCCACTCGACCGGGTGGACCTCGAGGTACTGGCTCACGGCCTCGCCCAGGGTTGCAAGAAAGCGCTTCTCGCCGATCCGGGAGAAAAGGCCGAAGCGCTTGAGCTTGTCCTTGACCGGGTCCTTCATCCCGGCGAAGTGCAACTCGATGCCGGCAGCCGCCAGCGTGCCGTCGAGTTCATCCAGAGTGTCGGCGGCGGTCACGTCGACACTGGTGATCGGTTCCGCACCGACCACCACCCAGTTGACCGGCGTCGGCGATTCCCTGGCCGCCTCCAGCACCCCGTCCCGAAACGACTCCGCATTGGCGAAGAACAGCGGCGCATCCCAGCGAAACAGCACCAGGCCCGGCACCCTGCGGGCATCCGGGTAGCGGCTGACGTCATGGTAGCCCCGGACGCCGTCGACGCGACCCAGCACCGCCGAATGGGGACGCCATCCGCTCCAGAGGAATTCGATGACCGCGATCACGATGGCCAGGCCGATCCCGGGAATGGGGCCCAGGACAGCCACTCCGGCCAGGCATCCCATCGACAGCCAGAACTCACAGCGCTGGATGCGATGGATCCGTCGCAGGTCGCCGATCTCGATCAGGGTGAGTGCCGAGGCAATCACGACTGCCGCCAGGCTGGCCGCGGGCAGGTTCGCCAGCAAGGTCGGCGCGTACATCAGCAAGGCGGCGACCGCGAACGCGGCGAAAACTCCGGCCAGTTGCGTCTTGGCGCCGGCCGCTGCGGCCACCGGCGTGCGTGAGGCGCTGGCGCCGACCGGGATGCCCTGGAAGAAGCCGGCGGCCAGGTTGGCCGCTCCCAGCCCCACCAATTCCTGGTTGAAGTCAATGCTGGTCCCGGCGCGCGCGGCGTAGGTCCGCGAGATCACGCTGGTGCCGGTAAAGGAGACCAGCGCCACCGCCAGGCCGCCCAGCAATACGGGGACGATGTCGCCCGCGGTGATCCAGGGGATGGTGAATGCGGGCAGGCCGCGCGGCAGTTCGCCCATCACCGGAACGCCGGCGCGCGTTGCGAGGCCGGCGATCGCGACGATGGCCGTTGCGCCGGCCACCGCAACGAGGGCACCCGGGATACGCTGGTTGCGCCGCAGTCGCCACAACAGCGCCAGGGTGCCGCCGCCGATCGCCAGCGCCGCCCAGTTGGTCCGGCCGTCCAGCAGTGCATTCACGAAGGCCTGCAGCACGCCCAGGAAGCCGTCGGCCTGGACCGAAAAGCCGAACAGCGCCGGCAACTGGCTGATCAGCAGGGTGAGCGCAATGCCATTCATGTACCCATGGCGGATCGGCTTGGAGATCAGTTCGGTGATGAAGCCCAGGCGGGCGACCCCGGCCAGCACGCACAGGCTGCCCGAGACCAGCGCGATCATGCCGGCCAGGGCCATGGCGCGCGACGGATCGCCGGCCGACAGCGACAGCACGACGCCGAGCACGAGCGCGACCAGCGCGGAATCGGGTCCGAGCACCAGTACCCGACTGGGTCCGAACAGGGCGTAGGCCAGCAGCGCGAAGAGGCTCGCGTAGAGGCCGGAAATGGCCGCAACGCCCGAGGCCGCCGCGTACGCGACCCCGACCGGCACCAGCACCGAGGTCAGCACCAACCCGGCCATCAGGTCGTGGCCCAGCCAGCCGATCTCGTAGCGGCGCAAGCGGTGCAGGCCGGGAAGCCAGCGCCGCCAGCCGGTTTGTGGCGTGATGCGCGCAGGAAGCCCGGGGTGCGGACCTTGTGCCGGCACGGACGAGGGAAGCGGCCCGCTCATGCGTGGCGGGTCGGTGGCCTACGGCTCACTTGCCCCGATCCCCGCCAGAAAGATCGGAAACCATCGCTTCGCTTCGCCCGGCAAGGATTTGCGTGGCCCGATGGCGAGATAGCGCATCACCAGTCCCTGAATGATTCCGATGAACAGGGCCGCGGCGGCTTCATCGTCCAGGTCGGCGCGTACGAGGCCGAGTGCCCTGGCGTCTGCGAGCAGGCCAGTCAGTTTCAGTTCGTAGCCGTCGAGAAGTTCCTGCGTCAATCGCTTGAGCTGCGGATTGGTTGCCAGCAGCAAGCGTGGCAAGGCCGGATTCTTCTCGGCAAAGGCGACGTGCGCGAAGAAAATGCGCTTCATGGCGTCGAGCGGGTCGCTCGCCTGGCTGGCGGCGCGATCGATCACGCTCAGGAGACGTGCACGTACCCAGTGCACGACCGCGAGCCAGATCGTGTCCTTGGTCGGAAAGTGCCGGAAGATCGCCCCCTGCGTCACACCGATGGCGTCGGCGATTCCTTGAGTAGTGACATTGTCCATTCCTTGCGTGGCGGCCAGTTCGACGGCGGCCTTCACGATCTCGTCCTGTCGCTCCTCCGTGCTCAGCCGCTGCCTGGCGGGTGTGTTCATCGTGTACGCGTACCTCTTGAATGCAGGATGCCGGATCCCCGGGATGATAGCCGTGTCTATGCGCCGGACGATCCGGCACACGGATACGCAGCCCGGCGCACGGATTCCGTACCGCGTATGCCGTCCAGGTAGAGCTTGAAGAGTCGATTTGCTTCGCCGCGCAACTGCTCGCGCTGGAGAAACCCGGCGAACAGGCGCAGCATCAGGCTTTGCGCGATACCGACAAAGAGCACCGCCGCAGTGTGCGGTTCGACATCGCGCCGGATGCGGGCGTGTGCCTGTGCGCGCCTGATGATGAACGAAATCCGCGAAGTGAACTGATCGATCACCATCTGCACGCGTCGCCGGATACGGTGGTGACCGCCTCGCGCGGACCAACGAAGCATGCGGGAGGGCACTTCGGGGTTTCGTGCGATGAACGAGATCAGTGACTGAAATACCTGCCGCAGCTCCAGCAGTGGGTTCTGCTCGTCCATCGGCTGGCGCATCGTGAGACGCAAGAGATGGCCGCGCACGCGCGCGATGCCTCGTGCCTGGGCGCCGTGGCTTTCCGCAGCCGATATGGGTGGCGCGTGCACGGCCACATCGCCAGTGTCCGCAGGCTGCTGATGCTCGAACAGATAGCTGCGAGTCGTCTCCAGCCACTGCGCCAGGAACGGATTTTCCGGATTGTCTCTGGTCTTGTCTCTCGTCACGTCATTACCTCCTCATGTGACGTCGATCGTTCCCGCCGGGAACTGCTCGGGAGCCTCGACACGGTCTGTCTGGCCGCGCTTCCTGCCAGGCCCAAAGGTGTTTGAAGTGCTTCGTCAGTGTGTCAGTGAGCAAGCCGACCGTCGGTGCGTCGCCATGTCTTGTCGCAGGATGCGCCTGATTTCCAGGATCGAGGCGGCGGACTCTTGTACGCTGTGCCCCGAGACGATGATCTTTTCCGACGCCGCGCCAGCCAGATGCGCACTGCGATAGGGCACCAGACCGTCGTCGGAGTCTTCGAGCGGTCCCCCTGCGCTCGATCTGGCAATGATCGAGTGGTAGCGC
>CAZXLV010000248.1:0-3557 GCA_964641405.1 uncultured Limnobacter sp.
CCTCGCGCTCGGCGAGTGACGCCATCACCTGCAGCGAGTCTCCGAGGATCATGCGATTCGACCAGTTCTGGTCGTGCTGGTAGAACTCGGTCTTGTCGACCCCCTTCGGGATGCCGTTGAAGTCAGCGAACAGGTCGGCCGTGAGCATCCCGGCCTCGTGCTCGGCTTCCTTCGAACTGCGCTTGATGTCGTCGATCAGCGCCTTGGGGTGGATCTTCTCCTGGATGTAGAGCGGCGGCGCGGGAACGACGAGGTCGCTCCAGTCCTGCTCGTCCTTGCCGCGCCAGACGAGCTGCGGATCGAGATCGGTGTTGCGCGGATAGCGCAGTGTCCTCGCCCGGTCCTGCACCTTGTCGACGACAGACTGGTGCTCCGCCGTCGGAATGTTCTTGCGCCTCGCCTCGGTGTGCAGCAGCGTTTCGACCGCCTTGGGCGCCTTGCCCGACGATTTCGCCTTGCGGGCCATGTTCAGGCGACTCCGGCGAGCATGCGCTTGAATGCCGCTTCGATCTCGAACACGTCGGTGAACTCCGCGAACGCCCAGCGTCCGTAATCCTTTAGCTGATTCACGCCGGGAACCCAATACGTTTCCATGGTGGATTTCTTCACTTTTGCGTCTTCCCGGCGATAACCCTTGATCTCCACAACCAGGCGCAGAAGGTCGTCGGGCCCGTGGCCGTCGTCCACGAGCAGGATGAAGTCCGGCCGGTAGCGGCGCATTTCAGAGCCGTACCGGTACGGCACTTCGAGCCCGAGATTGTGGTTCTTCGTGTACGCCACGACTCTAGGATGCGCTTCGGCCACGCGGCAGAGCTCCGCTTCCCAGTCCGAATCGAACACGACCCAGTTCACGTGGTTCTTCGGCGGTGGCCCGCTGGTCTCCCACCGTGACGGGCGCGACGTGGTGAATCGCACGTGCGCAGTGGAACCCGCGGGGTTGTACGGGTCGAGCAGCGCCTTGATCGGCCGAGTGCCCTCCAGCGCCCGGGTAATGCCCGCCGTAATACGTTCGCAGGCCATGTCCGCCAGCTCCTGGTAGAGAAGTTGCGCCGGCTTGGTCTCTCCCTTGCACACGAGCGAGCTGTCGAGCCACCGCTTCGTGATGCGCTTCAGCTGGCCGAACAGGTGCAGCCTGGGTTCTTCCCCGGGGTCCCGCCACTTCGTATAGAGCAGTCGCTGCGTCAGGTGGAACAACAGCGTGGATGGCCGCACGTCATCGAGATGCTGCAGGTTGAGGTCGACCGCCGCGCCGATGATCCCCGCATTGCGGGTGACCGAGGGACCGACGAGGTCGGGCGTCAGCACCAGCACCGAGTCGTCGTTGAAGGTGGCCGTGAGCCGCTCTTCCGGCAGCTCGACCCGATAGCCCTCCACTCGCGGGAAGCGGATTTCGAGGTGATCGCGATCCGGCCGCACCGCCTTGACCTGGACTGTCTCGCGTGGCGGTTGTGGCGGCGCGATGACCGGCTTCGCCGTGAAATCGAACGGCACACCGAAGATGTCGGCGTAGCGGACATCGAAAATACCCTCCTCGTTGAGTTCGTAGGATTCGCGCCGCAGCGCCCGGCCGACCACCTGTTCACACAGGAGCTGCGTGCCGAAGGCACGCAGACCGAGGATGTGGGTCACGTTGTTCGCGTCCCAGCCTTCGGTGAGCATCGAAACCGAGACGACACAGCGGATCTGCGCGCCGAGCTGGCCGGCCTTGCCCACGGTGTTCATGACTTCGCGCAGCAGATCCTGATCCGTCAGGCTCTCGGCCGCGCGGGCATCGCCGCTGCGCTCGATGATTTCGCGGCGAAAGCGCTCGATCTCGTCGACCGCCATCGCGCGAAAGTTGTCATCGAGCGCATCCCCGGCCTCGAGCTGCTCCGAATCGATCAGCAGCGTATTCGGCCGCGGCAGCGGATTGCCGGTGGCCTCGTCGAAGTTCCGGAACAGCGGCAGCCGGCCGTTTTCGAGCGTGGAAGTGCCGTCCTCGTTCTCGCGCTGGAACCCCGAGACATAGTCGTAGACGAGCTTCGAGATCGCCGTGTTCTGGCAGACAATGATGAAGCAGGGCGGAATCGACAGTCCGTTCCTGCGCCACAGCTCGAAGGTCTGCTCGTAGTGGCCGTAGAGCGCCTGCAGCGCCGTCTGCAGGCGTGTCGGCAGCTTCAGGGGATCGAGCGCCGCGCCCCGACTACGCCCTGTACGCGGCAGGTCCCTGCGGATGTTCTCCCAGAGGTTTCGATAGACCGGCATCTCCTCGCCGGGGATGTTCTCGGCGATCGGCACGCGCGGCAGCTTCACGATGCCGCACTCGATCGCGTCCATGAGCGAAAAATCGCTCATCGTCCACGGAAACAGTGTGCCTTCGGCGTAGCCCGAGCCGCGCAGGAAGAACGGTGTCGCCGACAGATCGATCACTCGCGCGAGCCCGAGCTTGCGGTTCACGGCTTCGAGGCCAGAGATCCAGAGGCGCGCGGCCTCGTTGTTCTTCTCGGCCTCGGTGCGCTCGTCGCCCTTCAAGTCCTGATCGTCGGGCTCCGGCGGCTTCTCGCGATAGCAGTGATGGGCCTCGTCGTTGAGCACGAGAATGTTCTTCATGCCCATCAGCTCGGGCATGACCCGCTGGATCATCTGACCTTCGGTCTCGGTCGTCTGCAGCGCCTCGCCGGTGCGCCCCTGCAGCAGCGCGCGCCCCCCGGCCGAGAGCTCCAGGCGTTCCCGCAGCTTGAAAGCGTGGAAATTGGTGATGATGATCTTCGCGCGGCCGATGTCTTCGAGCAGGTCGTTCGGCACCAACTCGCGCGTCGAGTAGTAGTTGTCCGGATCGTTCGGCTGCAACACGCGCAGCCGATCCTTGATCGTGAGTCCGGGGGCGACGACCAGAAAGCCGCGCGTAAAGTGCTTGCTGCCGGGGCGGCGTACGGCGTTGATTGTCTGCCAGGCGATGAGCATCGCCATTACCGTGGTCTTGCCGGCGCCGGTTGCGAGCTTGAGCGCGAAGCGCTGCAACTCGGGGTTCGCATCGCGATTGGCGGACGCGAGATGATCGAGCAGCAGCTTGCCCGCCTTCGAGTGCGGCGCGACCTCGGTCAGCCAGATCGCCGTCTCGGCGGCCTCGACCTGACAGAAGAACGGGCGGATCGTGCTGAAGTTGTGGTGACGCCAGTGTTCGAGTAGCCGGGCGGTCTCCGGGGTGACCTGCCACTGGCTCGACGGGAGCTTGCGCCAGGTGTCGACCTGCTGGCGCACCTGGTTGATGATCGAAGTGAGGTCGTATTGCTGGGCTGCCGAAGAGAGGCCGCGACCTTCATCGAAGACCATCTCTCCCTGTGTCGCCGATCGGGAGCGCTTCTTGGGTTTGGGGATCGGCGTGATGAACTCGGCCTTGCGCCGGGTTTCCAGGATGCGCTGCGTCGGCTGCCCGGTCTCGTCCAGTTCCCAATGCCGCGCGGGGTACTCGTAGGGCGAGTTGAGGATCGGACGCTCGAAGAACTCCGGGGTCGCCATCTATCGCATCGTAACGAATTCCTCGGCGGAAGTCGGGTGGATCGCGACGGTGTCGTCGA
>CAZXLV010000249.1:0-3524 GCA_964641405.1 uncultured Limnobacter sp.
ACGCCCGAGTTGCCGCCGCCGATCACCGCCACGCGCTTGCCCTTGAACAGCGGGCCGTCGCAGTGCGGGCAGTAGGCCACGCCGCGGGTGCGGTACTCGGCTTCGCCGGGCACCCCCATCTCGCGCCAGCGCGCGCCGGGCGACAGGATGACGGCCCTGGCCTTCAGCGTCGCCCCGCTGGCGAGTCGCAGTTGCGCCAGGCCGTCGGCGCCGACAGGTTCGAGCGCCTCGGCGCGCTGCAGGTTCATCAAGTCGACCTCGTAGCCGGCCACGTGTGCTTCGAGGGCACGCGCCAGTTGCGGTCCGTCGGTATGCGGCACCGAGACCAGGTTCTCGATCGCCAGCGTGTCGAGCACCTGGCCGCCGAAGCGCTCGGCCACGAGGCCGGTGCGGATGCCCTTGCGCGCCGCGTAGATCGCCGCCGCCGCGCCCGCCGGACCGCCGCCGACCACCAGCACGTCATAGGGCTCGCGGGAATCCAGCAAGCGGGCCTGCCGCGCGGCGGCGCCACGGTCGACCCGGGCGAGGATTTCTTCGAGGGTCATGCGCCCCTGGCCGAAGGCTTCGCCGTTCAGGAACACGGCGGGCACCGCCATGATCCGGCGCTGCTCGACCATCTCCGGAAACACCGCGCCGTCGATCACCGTGCTGCTCACTCCCGGATTGAACAGGGCCATCAGGTTCAGCGCCTGCACGACATCCGGGCAGTTGTGGCACGACAGCGACATGAAGATCTCGAAGCGGTACTCGCCCTCGAGCGCGCGCACCTGTTCCAGCACGTCCGCCTCGACCCTGGGCGGATGACCGCCGGCCTGCAACAATGCCAGCACCAGCGAAGTGAATTCGTGCCCCATCGGCAGGCCCGCGAAGCGCACCCGCGCCGTCTCGCCGGTGCGGCCGATGGTGAACGACGGACGCAGGGCATCGCTGCCGTCCTCGCGCACGCTGACCAGCGGCGATAGCTCTTCGATCGCGCGCAGCAGTGCGCGCGTCTCCTGCGACTTCGCGCTGCCATCGAGCGAGGCCAGCAACTCGATGGGCTGCTGCAGTCGCTCCAGGTAGCCGGCGAGTTGCGTCCTGATGGTTGAATCGAGCATGGCACTACCCCATGTTTTCATGAGCCGGGCTGCGCGCGTCGGCGCAGCCCGGCTTGCCGCGGGTCTGAACGGATGCGTTCAGATCTTGCCGACCAGGTCCAGCGCGGGCGCCAGCGTGGCCTCTCCCGGCGTCCACTTGGCGGGGCAGACCTCGCCCGGGTGCTCGGCGACGTACTTGGCTGCCTGAACCTTGCGCAGCAGCTCCCTGGCGTCGCGGCCAATCCCGTTGTCGTGGATCTCGCACAGCTTGATGACGCCTTCGGGATCGATCACGAAGGTGCCGCGCAGCGCCAGGCCTTCTTCCTCGATCATCACCTCGAAGTTGCGGGTGATCGAGCCGGTCGGATCGCCGATCATCGGATAGCGGATCCGCGCAATGGTGTCGGAGTTGTCGTGCCAGGCCTTGTGGGTGAAGTGCGTGTCGGTCGACACCGAGTACACCTCGACGCCCAGTGCCTTGAAGGTGTCGTAGTTGTCGGCCAGGTCGCCCAGTTCGGTCGGGCACACGAAGGTGAAGTCGGCCGGGTAGAAGACGACCACCGACCACTTGCCCCGCAGGTTTTCCTCGGTAACCGGGACGAACTTGCCGTTATGGAAAGCGGTGGCCTTGAATGGCTTGACCTTGGTATTGATGAGGGACATGAGAGATCTCCATTGAGTGCGTCGTGGCTTGCGTATGCGACGAACCGATATTAGAGATCTCTATTGAATAAAACCAATCGATTGTTTCTACCTATTACATAGAGGACGTCTATCTTCCGCTCCGTGGCGGCCGGCCCCGGATCACTGCCTGCCCAGTGCTGCGGTGATGTCGTCGGCGATGTGCCGGGCGCGCTGCGCCAGCAGTTCGGCGCTCAACGCACGTTCAGCACCCGCGTGCCCAGTTGCCTGCCGCCGGCGCCATCCAGCACGCGCACCGTCACTTGCCGAGCCTGGAACCCGGTCGGCAGCGGCAGCGCGCCCTGCAGGTGCTGGTAGCCGGCCAGGGACACCTCGAGCGGTCCGAGCGTGAGCGTTTCGCTGCGTCCGCCGCGCTCGCCAGCCACCGCCAGCTGCATCGCGCCCTGCAAGGGCTTGCCGGACTTTTGCTCCCGGCTCAGCAGCACGTGATAGGCCAGCTGGCCGTCCTCGTTGGCGAAACGGGCCGCGCGTACGCCGACGGTTCCGCCGCGTGGGTCCGGCGGCAGCACCTGGTCGAACAGGGCCAGGTCGTTGCGCAGGCGCTCGACCGTCTTGCGCGCACCGGCCAGGTCGCCGGCAAGCTGCTCGTTGGCGGCGCTGCTCGCCTTCAACCGGGCCTGCGCGGCGTCCCGCTCCGCCTGCAGCCCCTGGCGCGTCGCGTCGAGTTCCTGGACGCGCGCCTGCAGCGCCGCGGATTGCGCGGGCGTCAGTCGCGGTGGCAGGTACGCCTCCTGCAGGTAGTACAGGCCTCCCGCCCCGACCAGAATGCCGGCGAGCAGCCAGCTCAGCCAGCGCGGCAGCGCCCACGACCTGCGGTGACGCCCATAGGCGTGGCGCTCGAATACCACCGGTCCGCTGTGTCGAAGCCATGCCATCGTCGATCGATCCTCCTGCGGGTGGTCGAAGGATAACGCGACACCCGCCGTCAGCGCGCAACGGCGTCGCGTGAACCCGCGCGGGGATGCCCGCCCGCTGGAGGAAGGCTGTTCGAAGCGGGTCAGCGGCTGTCGGGTGCCGCCCTCGGCTGGCCCAGCATGGCGCGCAAGCCGGCCAGTTTGGCCTTGCCGGCCTCCTGGGTCACCGTGGCCCCGGCAGCCGGTCTCGCGTCGAGCTGCATTTCGCCCAGGAAGCGTGACGGCAGTTGCGTGTATTTCTCCCGCCCGCGCTTGCGCTGGCGACACCAGGTGAGCGTGAGGCTGCGCTGCGCACGCGTCACCGCCACGTACATCAACCGGCGTTCCTCCTCGATGCGCGCCGCCGCGGATTCCGAGGCCCCGGCCCTGGTTTCGCCGGCCCCGGCTTCGCCGGGCTTGCCTTGGCCGGCCTCGTCCTCGCCGGCCTCGCCCGTCGCCGCCATGGCGCCGCCATGGTGCGGCAGCAGCCCTTCCTCACAGCCGGCCACGAAGACATGCGGAAACTCCAGGCCCTTCGATGCGTGGATCGTCGTCAGCCGCACCGCGTCGGCCTCGCCGTCCTTGCGATCGAGCTGCGACAGCAGCGACACCGTCTGCGCCAGCTGCAACAGCGTCGCCCCGTCGGCCTCGGCGCGCTTCTTCAGCCAGTCGACGAAATCGCTGACGTTCTGCCAGCGCATCGCCGCGACCTTGTCGTCAGCGGTCGCGAACAGGTGCGAGCGGTAGTCGATCGCATTCAGCAGGTCGTCGAGCACCTGTGCGGCCGGCTCTCGCGCTGCGCGCCAGCCGATGCGATTGACGAAGTTGCCGAACTCGCGCAGCGGCTCGAGCT
>CAZXLV010000250.1:0-3512 GCA_964641405.1 uncultured Limnobacter sp.
GCGTCAAGGCGCGACTGTCTTCCACGACGTGCCGGCCAACGCCTTCAACATTGATCATGTCGTCGTCTCCACCGAGGGGGTTTTCGCGGTCGAGACCAAGGGCTTCACGAAGCCCATGCGCGGTATGGGTGCCGCGGATGCTTCGGTCGAGTTCGACGGCAGCGTCTTGCGCTTTCCGACCTGGCTTGCCAGGGAGCCATTGATGCAGGCGGAGCGACAGGCCATCTGGCTTGCGAAGTGGCTGAGCGATGCCTTGGGTACTTCGATTCGGGTGATGCCTGTTCTGGCCCTCCCCGGGTGGTATGTGAGAAGGACCGGGCGCGGCAGCGTGCGGGTCTACAGCGGCAAAGAGCTGGCCGGGCTCATGAAGGCGCGTGGCGCACAGGACTTGTCGGTACAGGACGTTCAGCGCGTCGCGCATCAGATCGGGCAGCGTTGCCGCACGGTCGAGCCCTTGCTCGGCGAGGCGAAGCGGGCGGCCTGATGCGTTTCGACGGCACGCTCTCGAGGTGGAACGACGAGCGCGGCTTCGGTTTCATCACGCCGACCCTGGGCGGTGAGGACATCTTCGTCCACATTTCGGCGTTCCCGCGCGACGGCTCGGCGCCGCGCCTTCACGAGCCGCTTTCATTCGAAGTCGAGTTGAGCAGGGAAGGCAGGAAGCGCGCGGCCAGGGTGCGCCGGCCCGGGCATCGCCGGCCCGTTCCGTTGCGCACGGCGCAGGCACCGGGTCGGAGTCCGGCTCGCAGCGTTGCCGCTCGCGCGATCGTCGTCGCCATGGCAGCGGCGCTCGGCACCTTCGCTTTTCACCAGTACTCGAAAGGATCGAACTCCGGATCGACGACGGCGGTCATCGAAGGGGCGGCCACGCAGGTCGCAGATTCGCATCCCGCGAGTTTCCGCTGCGATGGGCGCATCCATTGCTCGCAGATGTCCTCGTGCGCCGAGGCGAGGTACTTTCTCGCGAACTGCCCCGGCACGAAGATGGATGGGGATGGCGATGGGGTTCCATGCGAACGGCAGTGGTGCCAGGCGGGCTACTGACGACCGCGCGCCCTCCTTCATCCAGCCGCGGCTGGCCAGGCGCGATCGCCGGGATGCGCACTCATCGGGCAAGGTCTTCGCGGACGGTGTCGAGGATCTCGCGCGACAGCGCGTCGTCGTCGACGGCACGCGCCAGCACCAGCGCGCCGACGAGGCTCGCGTAGGTGCCGATGGCCTTTCGCCTTCTCGCCGCTTTCGATCTGCCGGGAACCAGCTTCGCCAGCAATTCGAAGGCTGAATTCAGGTACGCGGTGACGGCGCGCTGCACGCCCGGGCCTCGGCGCGGGAGATCCGGACCGAGCGCGGCCAGCAGGCACCCGGCGCCGGGGTCGTCGCGGTGCCGGGTGCTGAGATAGGGGTCGGTGATCGCCGCAAGAGGGGCCTCGGGCGCAGCCTCTGCGCGTCTTTTCCAGAGCATGAGCGATCCGTCGAGCGCACGCGTGCAGGCCTGCACTTCCAGCTCGTCCTTCGACGCGAAGTGGCCGTAGAAGCCGCCGTGCGTCAGGCCGACGTCCTTCATCAGGTCGGCGACGCCGATGCCGTCGAACCCGCGCTCGCGAAACAGCCGCGCCGCGGCGTCGATGATCCGCTCGCGGTTGCGGGCCGCTTCTTGCCTGGTCACTTTCACGATGTGCGCTCCCGCTACGGCTGGGTTGTTGACAGAATACATGATGCTCATCATATAATTCAATCATTACGATCGTCATCCATCCTGTGCTGCCGATCGAACCGGGCGTCGAACCATGAACAACAGCCAGCGCAGCGTCTCGATCGTCATTCTTGCTGCGGCCGCGTTCCTGATGGTGACCATGGGTGCGCGGCAATCGCTCGGCCTGTTCGTGTCGCCGATCAACACCTCGACCGGGCTCGGCATCACCGCCATCAGCCTGGCGATGGCGGTGGGCCAGTTGATGTGGGGCGTCATCCAGCCGGTGGCCGGCGCGATGGCCGATCGCCACGGTCCCGCGCGGGTGCTCGTCGGCGGACTGGTCGTGCTTGCGGTCGGCACGGCGATGACGCCATTCATGACCTCCACCTTCGGCCTCATCGTGTCGCTCGGGCTGCTCGCCGCCATCGGCTCGGGTGCGGGCAGCTTCTCGGTGCTGATCGGCGCCGTATCGCAAAGCCTGCCTGCCGAAGCACGCGGCAAGGCAGCCGGCATCATCAATGCGGGCGGATCGTTCGGCCAGTTCGTGTTCGCGCCCGTCTCGCAGGGACTGATCTCGCTGCTCGGCTGGATGGGCGCGATGTGGGCGCTTGCCGTGGTCTCGCTCGGTGCGCTGCCGCTGGCGAGGGTCGTGAGCCCGAAGGCGCGGGCGCAGTCCGCCAGCGCCGACCTTGCGGGGGATGGCCATCGGGGTGGCGATCACGCCAGGCCGTGGCGCGCGGTGCGCGGCGCCATGTCCGATCGCAGCTATCTGCTGCTGCATGCAGGCTTCTTCACCTGCGGCTTTCACATCGCGTTCCTGATCACCCACCTGCCGGGCGAAGTCGATCTGTGCGGCCTGCCGGCCTCGGTGGCGAGCTGGTCGCTCGCGCTGATCGGGCTGGCCAACATCGCCGGCAGCCTGCTCGCCGGGTCGGCGATCTCGCGCTATCGCAGCAAGCACATCCTCGCGGTGATGTACGGCTCGCGTGCCCTGCTCATCGCGTGGTACCTGGTCGCACCGAAGACCGCCTGGACGTTCTACGTCTTCGCGATCGGCCTGGGCCTCACCTGGCTCGCCACCGTGCCGCCCACCGCATCGATCGTCGGCAAGCTGTTCGGGGTGCGCTATCTCGCGACGCTGTTCGGCCTGACGCTGCTGTCGCACCAGGTCGGCGGATTCCTCGGGGCGTATCTCGGCGGGCTCGCGCTCGCCGCCTCCGGCAGCTATCAGTGGATGTGGTACGCCGACATGGCGCTTGCCGCCGCCGCCGCGCTCGTCAACCTGCCGATCCGGGAAGCGCCCATTGCGCGGATGCCGGCGCCGGCGTGAACCGTTGATCGGAGCTGCCGCCGCGTTCCATCGCGCACGAGCTTGCCATGCGGCGGCAATTAAAAGGTATACTCCACGCGCACCTTAAACCCGGAACCGGAGAATCCGCCGCCATGAAAGCCACCGAGTCGAAACGGGACACATCGGGATCGGCAGCCGACGCCATCCACTCGACCATCGACGTGCGCGCCATCGTGCCGAACCAGCGCCACGACCGGATCTTCTCGACCTTCAACGCCATGCCGCAGGGCGCGGCGCTGGAGCTGCTCAACGATCACGATCCCCAGCCGCTCTACCGCCAGTTCAAGAAGGACTTCCACGGGCTGTTCACCTGGGATTACCTCGAAGAGGGCCCGCAGCTCTGGCGCGTGCGCATCGGCAAGGCTCCCGGCAACTGCTGCGGCAGCTGCAGTTGACGCAGGAGCGCGGCTTCGCGCTCTGGCAACTGGGTTTTCGTCCGTTCTATCTGCTGGCAGCGATCTTCGCTGC
>CAZXLV010000251.1:0-3500 GCA_964641405.1 uncultured Limnobacter sp.
GCTCGGGCAAATTGGCCGAGGTGAAGGCATGGATGGAGGAACATGCGCCTGAAGCTTGCGTGATCTTCGATGACGAGCTTACCCCTGCCCAGCAGCGCAACCTGGAGAAGGAACTCGCGCGGCCCGTACTGGACCGTCCGCGCCTGATCCTGGACATCTTCGCCGGCCGTGCACAGACCGCACACGCCAAAACGCAGGTGGAGCTGGCCCAGTACGAGTACATGCTGCCGCGCCTCACCAAACTGTGGACCCACTTGGAGCGCCAACGCGGCGGCACCGGAACACGCGGCGGGGCAGGGGAGAAGGAGATCGAGACCGACCGCCGCCTGGTGCGCGACCGCATCAGCCTGCTCAAGGCGCAGCTCAAGGCCATCGACAAGCAGAAGGCCACCCAACGCGGCAACCGCGGCAAGCTGGTGCGCGTGGCCCTGGTGGGCTATACCAACGTGGGCAAGAGCACGCTGATGAACCTTTTGAGCAAGAGCGACGTCTTCGCCGAGAACAAGCTCTTCGCCACGCTGGACACCACCGTGCGCAAGGTGGTGCTGGGCAACCTGCCCTTCCTGCTCAGCGATACCGTGGGTTTCATCCGCAAGCTGCCCCACCAATTGATCGAGAGTTTCAAGAGCACCCTGGACGAAACCCGCGAGGCCGACCTGTTGTTGCACGTGGTGGACATCGGTCACCCGCAGTTCGAGAGCCAGTACCATACCGTGCGCCAAACCTTGGAGGAGATCGGCGCCGGCGGCAAGCCCACCCTTGTGGTCTTCAACAAGATCGACGCCTACCGCCCCGCCCCGCACGACCCGCACGACCTTGCGCCCAAGCGCGAGGACCAATTCACGCTGGAGGAACTGCAACACACCTGGATGGCGCGCATCGCCGGGGATGAAGAAGCCATCTTCATCTCCGCCACCCGCAAGGACAACATTGATGGGCTACGCCAGCGGATGTACGAGCGCGTGAAGGAAATCCACCTGGCGCGGTACCCGTACGAGAAGGACCTGTTGTGGCAGGAATGGGCGGTGGAGTAGGGGGGAGCCTTCACCGCTCCACCGCCCCCCGCACCTTGTCAAAGATCCGCCCCAGCACCGAACGTTCCCGCGCTACCACTTCCACCGATCCCTTCATTTCCGGATGGTACTTCAACGTGCGGTGGAACGAGGTGCGTAGCCCTTCCGGCAGGTCGATCACCACACGGTAACTGCCCTCATGCGGCATGGAAGTCATGGAACGCACCGTGCCGATCAATTTGCCGAACTCATCCGAGGGGAAGCCCTCAAGCTGGATGTACGCCTGCTGCCCCAAGTGTACTTTGCCTGAACCGGCGGAAGGCACGGCGGCCTCGAACACGTAGTTAGCCACCAACGGGTCCACGCTGAAGAGCACGTCCCCGCTTTTCACGGATTGTTTCAAGGTGAGCCGACCGGCGAAATAGACCCGCCCGGCAACGGGTGCTGAAAGTGTGTGGCTCAACCGCCAACTTTCCAGAAATGCGCGCAGGCGTTCCATGCTGCCCCGGTACGCTTCTTCCAATTCGCGCTGCCGGTTCTCATCCGCATGGAGTGCATCGTTCAATTGCGTTTCCGTTTCCAGCAGTGCCAACCGGTATTGTTGCAAGCCATGCTCCATGTTGGCTACGCCCACTTGCTGGTCCAGGAAAGCGTTCTGCTTTTGGCGCAGCTCCGTGGTGGCGATCACGCCCTTGTGCGCCAACAGACTGTCCACCTTTGCCTCCGCCAGGTAGTTCGCTTGCTTCTTGTACGTCCATCTCAACTGGTTTTGCGTGGAGCCGATCAGCTTGCCGTACGTGGCGATCTTTTCGCGAAGGCCCGCATTGCGTTGCGCGCGGTACCCATCCGTGCGCCACGCCTGCAATTCAGCGAGTGCCGTGCGCAAGGTGGCCAGCTCGGTGCGCCCTTCGCCCACATCCAAGCTTCCGAGCGCAGGAAATTGTTCCGCACCGGAGACCAACGCTTGTTGCAACACCGGCAGCAGTGCGGCCAAGCTGTCCATGGCCAGCGGGTCGGCCGTGCTTTCGATCACCGCCAAGGGATCGCCCGCTGCCACGGTATCGCCCTCGGCCACTTCGATGCGCACCAGCTTCCCTTCGCTGCGGGCCACCGCGTCGCGCGGCGGGTCCATGCTGGTCAAGGTGCCGGGAGCGGTAACCACATCCGGGTAGCGCACCATCCAGGCCAGCAGCAGCACCAGCACAAGGGCTCCGAAGATCACCGTGATGCCGTAGCGGATCGTCCACGTGGGCACATGCCCCATGATCTCCTGCACGCGCTCGCTGCGCAGTTCGGTTGAGGGCTGTGCGAGCGTGAGAGGGGGCGAGGGTGCGACCGGTGTGGCGGGATTTGTTGAATCTCGCACCCTGGCACCCTCGCACTCTTGCACTATGCGCTCCTCCATGACCTTCAAGAATTCATAACTCCCGCATGGTCTCGCGCAGCGGACCCTGCGGCTGTCAGATCATCTGCCACCCTCACGGTGTCCATGCGCTCACTCAGAGGCATCCGGCCATCTGGAATTATCCGTGTGCATCCGTGTTCATCCGTGGTTAACCGACCGGTGCGCCCACCTGCTCCAATTGCAACTGGTCCCGCACCAGCCTGAAATAGATCCCGCCCTGGGCGATCAACTCCGCGTGCTTCCCCGCTTCCACTATCCGCCCTTGATCCAACACCACGATCTGGTCCGCGTTCTTCACCGTGCTCAAGCGGTGCGCGATCACCACGGCGGTGCGGCCTTGCAGGAAGGCGTCCAAGTTCTCCATGATGGTGCGCTCGTTGGTGGCGTCCAGTGCGCTGGTGGCCTCATCGAACAGGAGCAGCTGCGGTTGCTTGTACACGGCGCGAGCGATCAAGATCCGCTGCTTTTGCCCCGCGCTCATGCCCAAGCCCTCCCCGCCGATCTTGGTGTTGAAGCCCAAAGGCAGTTCCTCAATGAAGTCCAAAATGTTCGCCACCCGCGCGGCATGCACCAAGCGCTCCCTGTCCACATCATTCCCGTCTTCGCCGGGACCTGCGGCTTGGCCGATGGCGATGTTGTTGGCCACCGTGTCGTTGAAGATGAAGCCTTCCTGCATCACCGTGCCGCAATGGGCGCGCCAGGCGTGGTGGCCGATCTGCTCCAGCGGCGTGCTGCCGTACAGCAGTTGGCCGCTGTCCGGCGGGTAGAACTTCAGCAGCAGCTTCATCAGGGTGGTCTTGCCGCTGCCGCTGCTCCCCACGATGGCCGTGACCTTCCGCGCGGGGATCTTCAGGTCCAGTTGCTTCAGCACCGGCTCCGCGCTGCCGGGGTAGCGGAAATCCACGCCTTTCAGCACGAGGTCGCTATCCGGCGGAATATCGTGGACTTTGTCCATGGCCGTGGTTTCCTCATCGGCCCGGCCATGCACTTCGCTCAGGCGTTCCAGCGCGATCTTGGCATCCTGGGTGGTGTACATAAAGCCGATCAACTGCTGGATGGGGCTGTTGAGCTGCCCGATGATG
>CAZXLV010000252.1:0-237 GCA_964641405.1 uncultured Limnobacter sp.
CTAGCGCCCTCTTCCGGACGGGCGACCACGAAAGCCGCCAACGCCGCCCGGCCTGGCCGCAGTCGGTAACGAGCCGCCCGGGCGCCCCGTGCCGGTGGGCGATGCAGGCCCCGAGGTGCGCGTCGACTGTGCCGGTGCGCCATAGGCGGGAGGATTCGCGCCGCGCGATCCACCGGCGCGCGTCGCGGCACCGCGAGGCGCGCCGCCATGTGAGCTGGCGGCTGCGCGCGCGACTGC
>CAZXLV010000252.1:247-3470 GCA_964641405.1 uncultured Limnobacter sp.
TATACTTCCCTCTTAAATCGTTCGTCGATCTTCTCCCGCCCAACTTTGGAGAGAGGGCCGATCGTCGACTTCGGGCTCGTTGCGCGCATTCGGATCGAGTTCGAACCCGGCGATCGTCTGGCGCGGAAGTTCGCGCTTGATGACCCGCTCGATGTCGCGCAGCAAGCCGTTTTCGTCGGGCGACACCAGCGAGACGGCCTCTCCCTCGGCGCCGGCACGACCGGTGCGGCCGATGCGATGCACGTAATCCTCGGGCACGTTGGGCAGGTCGAAGTTCACCACGTGCGGCAGGTCCACGATGTCCAGGCCGCGCGCGGCGATATCGGTCGCCACCAGCACCTGCAGCTTCGCCGACTTGAACTCGGCCAGGGCGCGGGTGCGCGCATTCTGGCTCTTGTTGCCGTGGATCGCCAGCGAGGGGATGCCGTCCTTCCCCAGTTGCTCGGCGAGCCGGTTGGCGCCGTGCTTGGTGCGCGTGAACACCAGCACCTGGAACCAGTTGTGGTTGCGGATCATGTGCGAGAGCAATTCGCGCTTGCGTGCCTTGTCGACCGGCAGTACACGCTGCGCGACGCCCTCCGCAGTGGCATTGCGGCGCGCCACCTCGATCATGGCGGGGCGGTTCAGCAGGCCATCGGCCAGCGCCCTGATCTCGTCGGAGAAAGTGGCCGAGAACAGCAGGTTCTGGCGCTGTGCCGGCAGCAGCCGGAGCACACGCCTGATGTCGTGGATGAACCCCATGTCGAGCATGCGGTCGGCTTCGTCGAGCACCAGCACCTCGACCGCAGACAGATCGACGGTGCGCTGCCCGACGTGATCGAGCAGGCGTCCGGGCGTTGCCACGAGAATGTCGACGCCGCGGCGCAAGCGCTCGATCTGCGGGTTGATGTTGACTCCGCCGAACACCACGGTCGAACTCGTCTTTGCGTAGCGGGAATAGGCGACCACGCTTTCCTCCACCTGGGCGGCCAGTTCGCGCGTCGGGGTGAGGATCAGCACGCGGATCGGGCGCACGCCGCCCTTGCCGGGGTGCACCGGTGGCGTGCTCGTCAGGCGTTGCAGGATGGGCAGCACGAAGCCGGCCGTCTTGCCGGTGCCGGTCTGCGCGCCAGCCAGCAGATCGCCGCCGGACAGCACGGCGGGAATCGCGCGCGCCTGGATGGGGGTGGGGCTGGTGTAGCCGCGTTCGGACACGGCACGCACCAGGGCTTCGGACAAGCCGAGGGAAGCAAAGGACATGAGACTCCACGCACATCGGCCTCGGTCAACGCAAGGCACCTGAGGCTTGCGGATGCGACGCCAGTCGCGGGCAGACGAATCGGGGTTTTGGCTTCTGAACCGGCAGGGGCCGGCAGGAGGCGACGCAGAGACTGGCTGTCGGCGTCGCACAGCGGCACCGGTCAGGGTGCCGCAATGCACAATTCTACGCCAATTCCACCGACCACGTCGGCACGGCAGTCACCGCACGACCGCCGGCTCCCAGGTCGGTGCGAGCGCTTCAGCCCGTTCCGAACAGATGCCGGATCACGGCGAAGGTGATCAAGGCCATGCCGAGCAACAAGGCGAAGAAGATCAGCGAGCGCTGGTCGAAGCGCCGCCCGGCACGGCGTTCGAGGACATCGAGGATCCGGTCGGCGAGGAAATACAGCACGATCGCGACGATGGTGAAATAGACGGCGCTCATGGGCGCGAGCCTAGCATGAGCACCGGGAGGCGGCCGGGCTGCGGGATAAGGTCGCGCGATGCACGCCAGGGGGTGCAGCGCAAGGCGGGCAAGCGATCAGGCAATCAGAAACGGTGCCTGTTGCTCGAACAACTCGGCGGGCGAGCGCCGGAAGCCACTCTTGGCGAACCGCAGCCAGCGCCCGAGCACGTAGGCCAGCACGATGCCCGCGCGCGCCGTGGCGTCGGTGTCCTGCGGCAGGTGCCCCTGCGCGATCGCGACCCGGAAGGCCTGCTTGAGCGAAGCCTCGATGCGGTCGATCAACTGGTTGATGCGGTCCTGCAGGCGGCCATCCTCGGTGACCAGTGCGTCACCGATCAGCACGCGCGTCATGCCGGGGTTCTTGTCCGCGAACGACAGCAACATCGCGCCCATGTCGCGCAACTGGCGCAGGCCGTCTTCCTGCTGCGAGGTGATGCGGTTGATCAGCCCGAAGATGGTCGTTTCGATGAACTCGATCAGTCCCTCGAACATCTGCGCCTTGCTCGCGAAGTGCCGATACAGCGCGGCTTCGGACACCTGCAGCCGACCTGCCAGCGCGGCGGTGGTGACGCGATCGCCACCCGGTTCCTGCAGCATCGCGGCCAGCGTCTGCAGGATCTGCAAGCGACGCTCGCCCGGTTTCGGACGCGCCGGCCTGGGTGCTGGCATCGTCTCGTCGGGCGCTGGCATCGCCTGTTCGTTCATGGGGTCGTGGTCGCGGACCAAGGAGCCTTGCGTGGCAGGTGCGCGACCGATTGTACTTGAAGGTCGATTCGTTTCGACGTTCCTGCGCGCGTACGGCAGGCCGGATGGCGCGAACGGTGGCTGATGCCGGTGACCAGCACCGTGCGCAGCCCGGCCCGGCGTGCCCCGGCCAGGTTCAGCGGCGAGTCATCGATCAGCACGCAACGTGCTGCCGGTACGCGCAGGCGGGCGACCAGCCTGCGCAGCATCTGGCGCGACGGCTTGGGTTGCCAGCGACCCGCGTACGCCATCGCTTCGATCGAGACGATCGATTCGATCTGGTGCCGGATCCCCAGCGCGCGCACGACGCGCCTCGCATAGTGCAACGGCGCATTGGTGACGACCACCCGGCGTCCCGGCAATTGCCGCAAGGCCTGGATCAGCCGGCTGTTGCGGCGCACGATGCGCTCCAGATCGGGGAACGGATGCGTCTCGCGCAGGAAGCGATGCGGATCCACGTCGTGATGACGGACCAGGCCGATCAGCGTCGCGCCATAGCGCTGCCAGTAGTGCCGGCGCAGCGCATCGGCCTGCGCGTCCGTCAAGGACAGTTCGCGCGCCACGAACTGCGTCATCGCGCGATTGATGCGCGGAAACACCTCCGCCATCGCATCGTGCAGCGTGTTGTCCAGGTCGAGCAGCCAGACCGGCGCCATGGGACCCTACGCCGTGCGCTTGCGTGCGCCGCCATCGTGGATGCCGCTACGGCGGGTGTCGCGCCTGCGGGCGCGCGTGAGGGCGGTGGCGCGCGCGAGGGGGCGGCGCGCCTGCGCG
>CAZXLV010000253.1:0-3437 GCA_964641405.1 uncultured Limnobacter sp.
ACATCTTGCTCCCAAAGCAAGCACTCTACCAGGCTGAGCTACGCCCCGGAGGAAGGGGATTGTAGCGTACTTCGCGCGGGCACGCCGGGCCAAGGCGAGGCGCCTGGGGCAGGCGCTTCGCCTTGGCCCGGCGTGCAGCCGTCAGCCGCCGGCCGGCAGCGCGTCGGCCAGCCGGCGCGCCATCTGCTCGGCCAGCGTCGCCTCGCGCGCCTCGACCATCAGGCGCAGCAGCGGTTCGGTGCCCGAGGGGCGGATCAGGATGCGGCCTTCGTCGCCGAGCGCGCGCTCGACCTCCTGGCGGGCGCGCGCGAGCGCGGCACTGCGCTCCCAGTCGAAACCCCGCTCGATGCGCACGTTGATCAGGGTCTGCGGGAACATGGTGAGTTCCGCGCACAGCTCGGCCAGCGTGCGCCCGCTGCGGCGGATCGCCGAGAGCACCTGCAGCGCGCTGATGGTGCCGTCGCCGGTGGTGTGGCAGTCGAGGCACAGCAGGTGCCCGGAGCCCTCGCCGCCGTAGCGCCAGCCGCGCTGTTGCAGGGCTTCCAGCACGTAGCGGTCGCCGACCCGGGCACGCGCGAATTCGACGCCGATGCGCCCGAGGGCCTGCTCCAGCCCCAGGTTCGACATCAGGGTCCCGACCGCTCCCGGCACCGGCTCACGCTCGCGGCGGTCGCGCACGATCACGTAGAGCAGTTCGTCGCCGTTGTACAGGCGTCCCGTGGCATCGACCATCATCAGCCGGTCGGCATCGCCGTCGACCGCGATGCCCAGGTCGGCGCGGTGCTCGAGCACGGCGCGCTGCAAGGCCTCGGGTCGGGTCGCGCCGCAGCCCTCGTTGATGTTGAAGCCATTGGGCGATACGCCGATCGGCACCACGTCGGCGCCCAGTTCGTGGAATACGTGCGGTGTGGTGTGGTAGCCCGCGCCGTGCGCGCAGTCGACCACCAGGCGCAGGCCGCGCAGGTCGAGCACGCCGGGAAAGCTGCTCTTGCAGAACTCGATGTAGCGGCCCGCCGCATCCTCGATGTGGCGCGCGCGGCCCAGTTGTGCCGAGGCCACGCAACCGAGCGGCTGGTCCAGTTCGTCCTCGATGGCTGCCTCGACCGCATCGGGCAACTTGTTGCCGTCGGCCGAGAAGAACTTGATACCGTTGTCCTCGTAGGGATTGTGCGAGGCGCTGATCACCACGCCGGCGCTCAGGCGCAGTGCGCGGGTCAGGTAGGCGATGGCTGGAGTCGGTAGCGGCCCCGAGCGCAGCACGTCGACGCCCGCGGCCGACAAGCCCGCCTGCAGCGCCGCCTCCAGCATGTACCCCGAAATGCGCGTGTCCTTGCCGACGATCACGGTAGGGCGCCCGGTGGCTGCCACGCCGCCGAGGATGCCCGGTGGCGCCGAACGGTCGGCAGGCTGCGTGTCGGCGCGTTGCGCGCCGGCGGCGCCGGCCAGCACGCGACCAGCGGCAAAGCCCAGGCGCAGCACGAACTCGGGCGTGATCGGTTCATCGCCGACGCGCCCGCGCACGCCATCAGTACCGAAATAGCTACGTGCCATCGATCGCTTCTCCCGCCTCTTCGATTGCCTTCCATACGCGCAGCGCATCGCGGCTCTCGGCCACGTCGTGCACCCGCACGATCGCCACGCCGCGCGCCACCGCGGCCAGCATGGCCGCCAGGCTGCCGGCCAGGCGCCGATCGGCGTCGCGGCCGGTGAGTTGCCCGATCATCGACTTGCGCGACACGCCGACCAGGGTCGGCTGCCCGCACGCCGCCAGTTCATCGAGCGCTTCGATCAGCAGCAGATTGTGCCGCAGCGTCTTGCCGAAGCCGATGCCGGGATCGATCACGATTCGTTCCCGCGCAATGCCTGCTTCGAGCAACACCTCGACGCGCTGGCGCAGGAACGCCTCGACCTCGGACACCACTTCCTGGTAGACCGGCGCCTGCTGCATCGTGGCCGGTTCGCCCTGCATGTGCATCAGGCACAAGGCGCAGCCGGAATCGCGCACCGCCTCGAGTGCTCCCGGCGCGCGCAGTGCGCTGATGTCGTTGATCATGTCGGCACCGCGCGCCAGCACGATGCGCATGGTTTCCGCATGGCGCGTGTCCACCGACAGCGGCACGCCGCAATCGAGCAGCGCCTCGAGCACCGGTTCGATGCGTGCGATTTCCTGTGCGGGTGCCACCGGCGCCGCCCCCGGTCGCGTCGACTCGCCGCCGATGTCCAGCAAGTCGGCGCCTTCCTCGACCAGGCGACGCGCGTGCGCGATCGCCGCCTGCGCGCCGCCCAGGCGATGGCCATCGGAGAACGAATCGGGCGTGACGTTGACCACCCCCATCAGCAGCGGACGCGCGAGGTCGAGCGTGAATCGGCCACACAGCAGGCGGCGCACCGGTCTGGTTGGCGTCATCGGTGGCGCAGGGGATTCATCGGACGCCGGCACACGGGTCCTGGCCGGCGCCATCGCGCCACGGAGCGCGACGGCAGCCGGCGAACCCCATGCGGAGGCAGTCGGCGGGCCTCAGGCGGAGGCAGCCGGTTCGGCCGGCGGGGCGGGCGGCGTGGCCGGCGCCACCGGCGCGCTTGCCGAACCACCCCCGGCGCTGCCGGGATGGCCACCCGAGGAGCGCTCCTTGGGCGGTCGCGGCGGGCGCCCCGCCATGATGTCGTCGATCTGGTCGGAGTCGATGGTTTCCCATTCGAGCAGGGCCTTGGCCATGGCCTCGACCTTGTCGCGGCTATCCTCGAGGATCTTGCGCGCGGCGGCGTATTGCTCGTCGATGATGCGCCGGATCTCGCTGTCGACCTTGCGCATGGTCTCCTCCGACATGTTGGTCGTCTTGGTGATCGAGCGGCCGAGGAAGATCTCACCCTCGTTCTCCGCGTACACCATCGGGCCCAGCACGTCGCTCATGCCATAGCGGGTGACCATGTCGCGCGCGAGCGCGGTGGCGCGCTCGAAGTCGTTCGAGGCGCCGGTGGTCATCTGGTTCATGAACAGTTCTTCGGCGATGCGCCCGCCGAACAGCACCGCAATGGTGCTCAGCATGCGCTCGCGATCCATGCTGTAGCGATCGCCCTCGGGCAACTGCATGGTGACGCCCAGCGCGCGGCCACGCGGAATGATCGTGACCTTGTGCACCGGATCGGTCTTGGGCACGGTGCGCGCGACCACCGCATGGCCGGACTCGTGGTACGCGGTATTGCGCCGCTCGTCTTCGGGCATGACCATGGAGCGCCGTTCGGCGCCCATGATGATCTTGTCCTTGGCGCGCTCGAAGTCGACCATCTCGACCAGCCGCGCGCTGCGCCGCGCGGCGAACAGCGCCGCCTCGTTGACCAGGTTGGCCAGGTCGGCGCCCGAGAAGCCGGGGGTGCCGCGCGCAATGATGTCGGCGCGCACGTCGGGCCCCATCGGCACCTTGCGCATGTGCACGTTC
>CAZXLV010000254.1:0-3434 GCA_964641405.1 uncultured Limnobacter sp.
CGAACAGCGGCTCCTTGTCTTCCTGGTTGTCCTTGTTGTAGGCCAGCGGCTGGCCTTTCATCAGCACGAGCAAGGCCATCAGGTGGCCGACCACGCGCCCGCTCTTGCCGCGTGCGAGTTCGGGCACGTCGGGGTTCTTCTTCTGCGGCATGATCGAGGAACCGGTACAGAATCGATCGGCGAGGTCGATGAAACCCACGCGCGGCGACAGCCACAGGACCAGTTCCTCGGACAGGCGCGAGACGTGGATCATGACCAGGCTCGCCGCGGCGCAGAACTCGATGGCGAAATCGCGGTCGGAAACCGCATCCAGCGAGTTCTCGCACAGTCCGTCGAAGCCCAGGGCGCGCGCCACCCACTCGCGATCGATCGGATAGGAGGTGCCGGCCAGTGCGGCAGCGCCCAGCGGCAGGCGGTTGACGCGGACGCGGCAATCGGCGAGTCGCTCGGCATCGCGCGAGAACATCTCGACGTAGGCGAGCAGGTGGTGGCCGAACGTGACCGGTTGGGCGACCTGCAGGTGCGTGAAACCGGGCATGATGGTGTCGGCGTGCGGTGCGGCCAGTTCGAGCAGGGCGGCCTGCAGGGCGTGCAACTGCGAACGCGCGTCGTCGATGGCGTCGCGCAGCCACAAACGGATGTCGGTGGCGACCTGGTCGTTGCGCGAGCGGGCCGTATGCAGGCGCTTGCCGGCGTCGCCGGCAAGTTCGGTGAGGCGCTTCTCGATGTTCAGGTGGACGTCTTCCAGGTCGATGGACCAGGCAAACGTGCCGCGCTCGATCTCGGCGCGGATCGTGGCCATGCCCTGGCGGATCGCGACCAGGTCGGCGTCGCCGATCAGGCCGCAGGCGTGCAGCATCCCGGCGTGTGCCAGCGAACCCTCGATGTCGACCAGCGCCAGGCGCCGATCGAAGCCGACCGAGGCGGTGTAGCGTTTCACCAACTCGCTGACCGGTTCGGAGAAGCGCGCGGACCACGCTACGGATTTGCCGGCAAGTTGATCTGTCATAATCCTTCGCGAACCAGAATGCCTCGAAGGGCAAATTATACGGACCGCCCCGGAGGTGTTCGCCGTCGGGGCCATGATCCGGCGCAGCGGGGGAAGAGTCGATGAACGATCCGGGGTCGACGCTGCCGCATGCAGCAGCCCCTGCCAGCCTGGCCGCCGTGCCGGCGGCGGGCCCCAGCGACGCGGCAGCGCCGCGGCGCCGGCGCCTCACCGACGGCGCCGACTTGCCGGTACTGCCGGATTGCTGCAATCTCGGCACCATCCTGCGCGTCCTGGTGCCGCTCAACCTCGGCGTGCTGCTGCTGGCATGGCTGATGCCGCACGGCGGTGCGGTGCCATGGCCGTTGCTCGACACGACGCTGCGCGTCAACGCGATCGCCGCGGGCTCATTGCTGGTGCTGTGCCCGCTGCGGCGCACCGTCAATGGCGCACCGCGCCCGGTGCAGTGGATGGTCGGGCTGGCGGTGCCGGCCGTGCTCACGGTGCTCACCGCGCTCAGTACCATCGAGCCGGGCGCGCGTCCGGCCGAGCTGACCGGCTTGCTCGGGTGGTTGCTGGCGAGGCTCCTGCTCGCCATGGTGCTGGCGGCTACCTTCTTCGAATTCCTGCGCTTGCGACAACTCTCGATGCAACCCTCGCAGGCCGAAGGGCGGCTGCAGGCGCTACAGGCACGCATCCGGCCGCACTTCCTGTTCAACAGCCTCAATACCGTGCTCGGGCTCATGCGCAGCGACCCGCGGGGAGCGGAGCGCACGCTGGAAAACCTCGCCGACCTGTTCCGGGTGTTCATGAAGGACAGCCGCGAACTGGTGCCGCTCGATGACGAGGTGCTGCTGTGCAAGGAGTACCTCACCATCGAGAAGCTTCGCCTGGCCGAGCGGCTCAGGGTACGCTGGGACCTCGATGGCATGCCGGGCGACGCGCTGTTGCCGTCGCTGCTGCTGCAACCGCTGGTGGAGAACGCCGTGCATCACGGCATCGAGCCCAACACGCTGGCCGGCGAGATCCACGTGGCGATCGCCAAGAACGGCGATCGGGTACGCGTCGAGATCTCCAATCCGCTTCCCGATGCGCCGCCGGCGCGATCCGGCAACCACATGGCGCTGTCCAATGTGCGCGAGCGGCTCGACCTGACCTTCGACGTCGAAGGCCAGCTCGAAACCGACAGCAGCAACGGCCAGTTCCGCGTGATCGTTCATTTCCCCTACCGCAAAGAGAGAAGACGCCGAGATGCCAGACGCACCTTCGATCCTGATCGTTGACGACGAGCCGGTAGCACGCTCGCGCCTGCGCGAGTTGCTGGCCGACCTCGCGCCCGAGTTTCCCCACCGCATCGTGGGCGAGGCACCCAATGCACCCGAGGCACTGTCGCAGATCGAGGCGGTGCAGCCCCAGATCGTCCTGCTCGACATCCAGATGCCGGGCATGACCGGCATCGAACTGGCACGCCATATTTCGGCACGCGCCCAGTCAGGCGAGAGCCCACGGCCGATGCCGCTGATCATCTTCGTCACCGCCTTCGACGAGTTCGCCGTCGAGGCCTTCGAAGTGCGCGCGATCGATTACCTGCTCAAGCCGGTGCGCGCCGAGCGACTGCGACAGGCGCTGGTGCGTGCGCTCACCCGCATGCCGCAGGAGCACGCGCAGGCCATCGACCAGCTGGCGCGCGCCACCAACACGCGGCGGCGCCATCTCTCGGTGCACGAGCGCGGCCGGGTCATCCTGGTGCCGCTCGAACAGGTGGTGTATCTGAAGGCCGAACTGAAGTACATCACGGTGCGCACGCGGGAGCGCGAGTTCCTGATCGAGGAATCGCTGACCTCGCTCGAGGAGGAGTTCAGCGATCGCTTCGTGCGCATTCACCGCAACGCGCTGGTGGCCCGGCCTTCGATCGCCGGCTTCGAGCGGGTGATGCCGCAAGGCGAGGTCGACGGCGGCGACCCGTACTGGCAGGTGGTGCTGCGCGACATCGACGAGCGCCTGCCGGTGAGCCGGCGCCAGTGGTCGACGGTGAAGAGCCTGGTGTCGTGAGGTGCAGCGCACCGTGGCCGCAGGAGGACCCGCATCGGCAACCGGACATCCGGGCGGGGCGCAGGCGCCGCCGCGCCGCCTGGTCATCGCTTCGCGCCAGAGCCGGTTGGCAATGTGGCAGGCCGAACACGTGCAGGCCCGCCTGCGCGCGGCCTACCCGGGGTGCGAGGTCGAGATCCTCGGCATGACCACCGAGGGCGACCGGGTACTCGACCGCGCCCTCAACGAGATCGGCGGCAAGGGGCTGTTCATCAAGGAACTCGAGGTGGCGCTGCTCGATCGACGCGCCGACCTCGCGGTGCATTCGCTCAAGGACGTGCCGATGGAACTCGGCGAGCCCTTCGTGCTGGCGGCCATCCTGGCGCGCGAAGACCCGCGCGACGCCTTCGTCTCG
>CAZXLV010000255.1:0-3431 GCA_964641405.1 uncultured Limnobacter sp.
CCAAGACCGGCTCGATCACGTCGATCCAGGCGGTGTACGTGCCCGCCGACGACCTCACCGACCCGTCGCCGGCCACGACCTTCGGCCACCTCGACGCGACCGTCGTGCTCTCGCGCGACATCGCGGCGCTCGGCATCTATCCCGCGGTCGATCCGCTCGACTCGACGTCGCGCCAGATCGACCCGCACGTCATCGGCGAGGAGCACTACCAGTGCACGCGCCGCGTGCAGCAGACGCTACAGCGCTACAAGGAACTGCGCGACATCATCGCGATCCTCGGCATGGACGAGCTCTCGCCCGAGGACAAGCTCGCGGTGGCGCGCGCGCGCAAGATGCAGCGCTTCCTGTCGCAGCCGTTCACGGTCGCCGAAGTGTTCACGGGGTCGCCCGGCAAGTACGTCTCGCTCAAGGACACGATCAAGGGCTTCAACATGATCGTCAACGGCGAGTGCGACCAGCTTCCCGAGCAGGCCTTCTACATGGTCGGCACCATCGAGGAAGCCTTCGAGAAGGCGAAGACGCTGCAATAGCCGCCTCCTGCCCACGCAAGGACACGCAATGGCCAATACGATCCATGTCGACGTGGTGAGCGCCGAGCAGCAGATCTACTCGGGCGAGGCCGAGTTCGTCGTACTCCCCGGGGTGGACGGCGAGCTCGGCATCTATCCGCGCCACACGCCGCTGTTCACGCAGATCAAGCCTGGCGCCGTTCGCATCAAGCCGGCCGGCGAGGGAGACGACGAGTTCGTGTTCGTCCAGGGCGGTTTCCTCGAAATCCAGCCGAACAAGGTGACGGTGCTCGCCGATACCGCGATCCGCGCCAACGATCTCGACGAGGCGATGGTGCTGGAGGCGAAGCAGCGCGCCGAGGAAGCGATGGCCAACAAGGACGCGGCCGGCGGCATCGCGGCGGCGCAGGCCGAGCTTGCCGCCGCGCTCGCGCAACTCGAGGCGATCCGGAAGTTCCGCCATCGGGCCGGCTGAAATACGGCCCCTCGTTCGCTACCGGGCTTCGGTCGCTGGCCGACGGCAGGTAATCGCGAGCGCATGACTTTTGCTTGCGCAGTGCCGCTGGCTGGCGCGACAGGGTCGACGACCTGCGCTCGCGGGCCGGCGGATGCGGGGAGGGGACGTCGATGACATTCTGGAAGTGGTGCGGGTTGGCTTGGTGTGCGCTGATGCCGGCACTCGTTGCCGCCCAAGGCAACGAACTCGTCTTCTCGATCACCGAAGGCGTCACCTATCAGGCGACGCCCAAGGAGATCCGCGACAAGTTCGCGCCGATCGCCGAGATCCTCGCCAAAGCGACCGGGCGGCGCGTGCGCATGCAGGTGGTGCCCGCGTACGACGACGTGCGTGCCGGCATGGCCAAGCAGGAATTCGACGTCGCCTTCATCCACCCGGCGCACGTGTCGATGGCGGAGATCAAGGCAGGGCGCTACAAGGCGGTGGCGTGGACGACCGGGTATACCGAGTACATCGCGTCGGTCCTGGTCGCCAAGGATTCGCCCATCAAGGCGCTCGAGGACCTCAAGGGGCGCACGCTGGTCACTCCGGATCCGGACTCGATTACCTCGGCGATGGTGCGCGCCTTCCTGCGGGTGGAGAAGATTCCGACGACGACCGGCAAGGAGGTCGTCCCCGGTTCGATCCGCGTCATCACCACGCGCTACCAGGATGCGGTCCCCTTCTACATCGAGAACGGCTTCGCGCAGGCGGGGGTCACCGCCGCCAACGCGGTGGTCAAGGCGTGGACCGCGAAGGGCGGCCGCGTGATCTTCCGCTCGCGGCCGGTGCCCATCAAGCAGTTCATCGTGTCCAGCAAGCTGCCGGCCGACGACGCCCAGAAGATTCGCGAGGCGCTGCTCGGCCTGCGCGACCCGAAGGCGCTCGAGATCGTCGGCTACAAGGGATTCGTCGCTCCCAATCCGGATATCGAGAGCTCGACCATCGACTGGCTCGGGCTGTAGCACCGCTCCCGCCCGTTCGCGCTCTCGAGGTTCCCGCCGGGGGCACCGGCGTGCCCGCTTTCGGCACTTCCCGACGATCGCGGTAACGCTGCGACCCCTCACGCCCGAGGCGCCGGCCGGCGGCGGCCCGCCGGGCGCATGTGCAGCCTCCGCGGAGTCGCCACGCGCAAAGCCTTATCATCGTCATTGGCCCGGCGTTGGCCGCGGCGAGCAGGAGAACGCAGATGAGCGACAAGCGGATCGAAAAGGACGCGCTGGGCGAGGTGCCGGTTCCCGCGCACCGGCTGTGGGGGGCGCAGACGCAGCGCTCGATCGATAACTTTCCGATCGGGGTGGCGCGCTTCGCCTTCGGGCGCCCGAGTATCCGGGCCTTCGGCCTCGTGAAGCAGGCGGCGGCGCGCGCCAACGCCGAACTCGGGACGCTCCCGGCCGACAAGGCCGACCTCATCGTGCGCGCCGCGCAGGAGGTCGTCGACGGCAAGTGGGACGACGAATTCCCGCTCGTCGTTTTCCAGACCGGGTCCGGCACGCAGTCGAACATGAACGCCAACGAGGTGATCGCCAACCGCGCGATCCAGCTCGCCGGCGGTGTCGTCGGCAGCAAGAAGCCGATCCATCCCAACGACGACGTCAACCGCAGCCAGTCGTCGAACGACGCGTTTCCCGCGGTGATGCACATCGCCACGCTGGAGGAGATCGAGCGCGCGCTGCTGCCGGCGATCGCGCAGTTGCACGCGACGCTCGCCGCGAAGGCGAAGGCGTTCGCGGACGTCGTCATGCTCGGCCGCACGCACCTGCAGGATGCCACCCCCGTCACGCTGGGGCAGGTGATCGCGGGCTGGGTCGGGCAGCTCGACGACGCCAGGCGCTTCATCGAAAGCGCCCGCGACAGCCTCCATCCGCTCGCCCTCGGCGGCACCGCGGTCGGTACGGGGATCAACGCCCCGGCGCGCTTCGGCGAGGTGGTGGCGAAGCACATCGCGCAGGCGACGGGCAAGCCGTTCACGTCGGCCGCCAACAAGTTCGCCGCGCTTTCCGCGCACGATGCGATCGTCAATGCGAGCGCCGCGCTGCGTACGCTGGGCGGCGTCGCGATGAAGATCGCCAACGACGTGCGCTGGTACGCGAGCGGGCCGCGGGCGGGAATCGGCGAGATCACGATCCCGGACAACGAGCCGGGATCGTCGATCATGCCGGGCAAGATCAATCCCACACAGTGCGAGGCGCTGACGATGGTCGCCGTGCAGGTCTTCGGCAACGACGCGGCGGTGGCCTTCGCCGGGACGCAAGGCAACTTCCAGCTCAACGTGTTCAAGCCGGTGATGCTGCACAACGTGCTGGAGTCGATCGAGCTCCTGTCCGATGCGCTGCGCTCGTTCGACGAGCGCTGCGCGCGCGGCATCGAGCCCAATCGTGAACGGATCCGGCACCACGTCGAGGAGTCGCTCATGCTCGTCACGG
>CAZXLV010000256.1:0-3380 GCA_964641405.1 uncultured Limnobacter sp.
TGCCGGCGCGCGTCACCGGCACCAAGGCGCGCTGGCAGCGCCAGCTCGCCACGGCGATCAAGCGCGCGCAGTTCCTCGCGCTGCTCCCGTACACCGACCGTCACTAGGAGGCGCCCGATCATGCAGATCATCCTCCTCGACAAGATCGCCAACGTCGGCAATTTGGGCGACGTGGTGAAGGTCAAGAACGGGTACGCCCGCAATTTCCTCATCCCGCAAGGGAAGGCGAAGCGTGCCACTCCGGAGAACCTGAAGGTCATCGAAGCGCAGCGCGCCGAACTCGAGGCCGCCGCGCAGGCACGGCTCGGTAGCGCGCAGGCGCTCGCCGAGAAGCTCGAGGGCCAGGTCTTTCGCGTCGTGCAGAAGGCGGGGGTCGACGGGCGTCTCTTCGGTTCGGTCACCACGTCCGATATCGCCGAGGCGCTCAAGGCGCAGGGCTTCGCCATCGAGAAGGCGATGGTGCGCATGCCGGAGGGGCCACTGAAGCGCATCGGCGATTTCGCGCTGACGGTGGCCACGCACACCGATGCCGTGGCCAATGTCACGATCACCGTGGTCGCCGAATCGGCGCTGGGGTAATCACCGTCGACGCCCGACGACGACCGGACGTGACGTCGTCGATCCACGACAGAAGGGCCGCCACGAGCGGCCCTTCGCACGTGTGTCCGAATATTCGTGCCGCAGGGCGGCGTGACGAGCATCGGCAGCGTCGTTCGTCTTACAATCGCGGGATCTCGTGCAGCGTGCCGGCGTAGCCGTTCGGCTGTCATCCGTTTCGCAGGTACCGCGCTTTCGCTCCTCTTTCGCGTCTCGCCGCACGTTCCCAATCTTCCGAGGTCATCGATCGTGAATCATCCTTTCCGCCGCGCCTGGCGAATTCTCATCGCTGCATGCCTTCTCGGGATCGGCAGCGGCGCGTACGCGTCGACGTACTACGTCAAGGCGACACCTCCGGTCGCGGTGAAGTGCAGCGCGGACAGCTTCGCGTTCACTGCCGGAAAATTCTCGTGGAAGCTCGCGTCGGCGTCATCGATGATCGCCGTTTCGCGGGCGATCAACGGCGGCCCGGTCGAGTACATCCAATCTTTCTCACCATCCGCATTCGGCGGTGGCGCAACGGGTGGACCGCTCGACATGTCGTTGCTCGGCAAAGCGGCATCGTTCGGGCCGCTGACGTTCCCCTACACCCTGTCGTATCGGCTGGAGGGCGTCGATGCGGATACCGACGGTGTTGCGCTCGACTGGACGTGTACGGCCGACGGTGCGTCGGCGACGGCGGCGGTGACGATCATTCCCGGCACGCCGCCGCCACTCACCGCGGCGCCGTCGAGCATCAATTTCCCGGCGACGTCGGTCGGCGTGCAGTCCGCCGCGACCACCGTCACGGTCACCAACAACAGCGGCGGCACGCTGTCGGGACTCACGGTCAACAACGGCAATCCGAGCGACTTCACACTCACCTCGAACACCTGCGGCGGCGCCTCACTCGCGAGCGGCGGGACCTGCACGGTCGCCATCGCCTTCAGTCCCAGCGTCGGCGGCGTGCGCGCCGGCACGGTGACGGTGGCCAGCGACGCCGGCAGCGCGGCGATCAACGTCTCGGGTACCGGCAAGGCGGCACTCGCCTTCTCGCCGACGTCGCTCAATTTCGGATCGACCGCGGTGGGCGCCACCGGCGCGCCGCTCACCATCACCGTCACCAACAACGGGGCGAGCGACGTCACGACGACCGGGGTCGCGGCCAGCACCGCCGATTTCGCGGCGACCACGACCTGCGGCACGATCGCCGCCGGCGGCACTTGCACGATCAGCGTCACGTTCTCACCGACGGCGCTCGGCCTGCGCAGCGCGAACATCGCGTTCACGAGCTCGGCTCCCGGCAGCCCGAACATCATCGGCGCGATCGGCAGCGGGACCTCGGGTCCCGCGGTCGGCACGCTCACGGTGCCCGGTACCGTGACCTTCGGGACGCTCGACGTCGGCACGCCGAGCGCGCCGGCAACGGTGACCATCACCAATGCCAGCACGGCGGCGGTGGCGGTGGCGAGCATCGTGAGCGGCGCACCGGCCGAGTTCGCGGTCTCCGACAACACCTGCGCGAGCGTTGCGGCAGGCGCGACCTGCAGCTTCAAGGTGACGTTCACGCCGGCGGCCAGCGGCGCGCGGGCGGCGAGCATCACCGTCACCAGCAACGGCGCGGGCAGCCCGCAGGTGGTGGCGGCGTCGGGCACCGGCGGCGCCGCGCCGACGCCCGGACAACTCTCGTTCCCGGCGAGCGTCACGCTGGGCACGTACCTCGTCGGCGCCGCCGGCGCTCCCGAGAACGTGCCGGTCACCAATGTCGGTGGCAGTCCGGTCACGATCTCCGGCGTCACGAGCAGCGCGCCGAGCGAGTTCGCGGCCTCCGCGGGCACCTGCGCGACGGTGGCGCCCGGGGCGACGTGTTCGCTCACGGTGACCTTCACGCCGGCGGCGGCGGGTGCGCGCAACGCGACCGTCACCGTGACCAGCGACGGGGTGGGCAGTCCGCAGGCGCTGGCGGTCAGCGGCAACGGCGTGGCGCCGAGCTCCCCCGGTCAACTGTCGATGCCGGGGACGGTGAATGCGGGCGCCTACCAGGTCGGCGTCGCCTCGCCCGCGGCGAGCATCGCGATCACCAACATCGGCAGCACCGCGGTTGCCATCGCCGGTGTCGTCAGCAGCAATCCGACGGAATTCGCGATCGTGCGCAATTCCTGCACGACGCTCGCGGCCAGCGCGAGTTGCACGGTGGATTACACGTTCACGCCAGGGGCAACGGGCGTGCGGACGGCAACCTTCACCGTGACGAGCAATGGGGTTGGCAGCCCGCAGCCGATCGCGATGACCGGCACCGGCACCGCGACGGCGACCACGATCGACCTCATCGAGTACTACCACGCGGAGTTCGATCACTATTTCATCACCGGGATCCCCGACGAGATCAGCAAGCTCGACGCGGGCGTGTTCAAGGGCTGGGCGCGCACCGGCTACAAGTTCAAGGGGTATCCGGTGGGCACCGCCAATGCCTCCGACGTGTGCCGCTTCTTCAGCACCGCCTTCGACCCCAAGAGCTCGCACTTCTACACGCCCTTCGCGACCGAGTGCCAGGACGTGCTGGACCGCTTCAAGGACTGGCAGCTCGAGGGCCTCGTGTTCAGCATCCCGGTGCCGACGCTGGAGGGTGCGTGCGCCGCCGGCACCATCCCGGTCTATCGCCTGTACAACAACGGCCAGGGCGGCGCACCCAATCACCGCTATACGACCGACCTCGAGGTGCGGGCGCAGATGATCGCCAAGGGCTGGATCGCGGAAGGCCGCGGCGTGGGCGTCATCATGTGCTCGCCGCAGTAGCGCGCGGC
>CAZXLV010000257.1:0-3370 GCA_964641405.1 uncultured Limnobacter sp.
CATGTCGTCGGCGCGATCGACGTACCAGAAGCAGCCGTCCTCGTCGCGATCGCACACGTCGCCGGTCAGGTTCCATCCATGCTGCACCGCGATGGCCTGTCGCTCGGGGTCGCCGATGTAGCGGCAACCGGTCGGGCCGATCACCGCGAGCCGCCCGCGCCCGCCTGCCGGGACCGGCACGCCTTCGCTGTCGAGGATCTCCACGGTGTAGCCGGGCACTGCGTGCCCCATCGAGCCGACACAGGCGACCTGCAGCGACTCCGACACGAAATGGCTGAGCATTTCCGTGGTGCCCAGCCCGTTGACCGCGCGCAGGCCGGTTGCCGCGTGCCACTGCTCCCACAGCGCAGGGCGCAGGTTCTCGCCCGCCGACGTACATTTGCGCAGGCTCGAAAGATCGTAGTTTCCGACCAGTGGCAGCATGCTCTGATACAGCGCGGGCACGGCGTACAGGCTGGTCGCGTGATGGCGCTCGATGGCGCCCAGCAGCGCCTCGGGCGTGGGGCGCGGTATCAGCACCGACGCGGCCTGGTAGCGCAGCGGATACAGCAGCGATGCACCGAGTCCGTAGGTGAACGCAAGCGTTGGCGAACCCACCACCACGTCACCCGGCCCCACCGTATAGACCTTCGGCCAGCAGTCGGTGACTGCCACGATATCGCGATGGAAGGCGGCCGCGCCCTTGGGGTTGCCGGTGGTTCCCGAGGTGAAACTCACCAGCGCCACGTCGTCGGCGGCGGTTGCCACCGCACCGCCCCCTGCGGGCTTCGCAGCGATGCGTCGGTCGAGGTCTGCATCCGGGTGGCTGGCGTCACCGGCGGCCGTGAAATGTGCGACCCGCTCCAGCGCCGGCGCTTGCGGCGCAGCCAGCCCGAGTTCCTCGGCCAGCGAGATCTCGCACAGCGCAAAGCGAACCTGCGCCTTGTCGAGGATGTAGGCAAGTTCACGCGCGCGCAGCATCGCCATGGTGCTGACCACGACGCCACCCGCGCGCAGCACGGCCAGCCAGCAGGCTGCCACCATCGGGGTGTTGGGGGAACGCAGCAGAACCCGCTCGCCGGGTACGAGCCCGAAATCCTCGACCAGCACCCGCGCAATGCGCTGCACGCGGTCAAGGAGATGCCTGAACGTCCAGGTGACCCCTTCGTAGTGGAAGACCGGCTTGTCGCCCGCTCCGTTCTCGATTGCGGCGTCGAGCAGCGCGACCGATGCGTTCAGGCGATCCGGATAGTGGTTCAGGTGCGCGGCGGAATAGTCGAAGCGCGGCCACAACTCCGGTGGCGGAAGTTGCGAGCGGATGAACGGATCGACGTGAGCCGAGGGAACGCCGCCAGGGGGACGCATCATCCGGTCGAGGATGACCCTTTTCCGGACGTCGCGGCTTAATCCAGGTCAAGAAGGCCAGCGCAACGCCGCCATCGGTCGGTGGTCAGCACGACCTTCCCCCTGGCGTGGCGGTCACGCAACTGCGCCATGGCGCGAGCGGCCTCCTCGAGCGGATACGCTCCGGCCAGTTCGGTGCGCAGCAGGCCCTTCTCGTAGAGCGCGAACAACTCGGCCTGCACTCGCCGCATCCACCGCGGGTGTCGTTCGCGGTAGTCGCTCGAGTGCAGGCCGATCACGGCGACGTTCCTGAGCAGGATGCGGTTCACAGGAATATCCGGAATCCGGCCGCCGGCGAATCCGAGCGAAACCAGCCGGCCTCGCCAGGCAAGCGCACGGAACGCGCCGTCGAACACATCCCCGCCGACCACCTCGATGACCACGTCGGCACCCTTGCCATCGGTGAGCGCGCGCACCTCGTCGCGGACCGAACTCTTCAGGTCGGGCCCCGACAGGTCGACCATTGCGTCGGCGCCCGCAGCGCGCGCGACGTCGCCCTTGTCGGCGCAGCTCACGCCGGCGAGAACGCGCGCGCCCAATGCCCTGGCCAGTTGCACGCAGGCCAGGCCTACCCCGCCGGCGGCGCCGGTGACCAGCACCACCTCGCCGGGTTGCAGGTTCGCGCGGTCGATGAGCGCGAAATGCGCGGTCTGGAAGGCGAGCGCGAACCCGGCAGCCTCGGGAAAGTCCATCTGCCGGGGCAGGATGAAGCAGTTCGCCTGTGGCGCCCGCAGGCGCTCGCCATAGGCGCCGTTCTCCACCAGAGCGAGGACCCGGTCGCCGACGACGCAGGTCTCGACGCCCTCCCCGACCGCCGATACGATGCCGGCAGCCTCTTCGCCGGGAACGAACGGCAGCGTCGGCAGGATCTGGTAGCGCCCGCCGGTGACGAGCAGGTCGGAGAAGTTGACCCCGGCCGCCATCACATCGACCACCACTTCACCGGGCCCCGGCACCGGATCCGGCCAATCCTGCACGCCAAGCGCCTCGATGGCGCCGAAGGCATGCGCGACCACCGCTTTCATCGGGACGACGGCGCCGGTTCGGCTGGCGCGCCGGTGCGCAGCGCCGGCGCTGGGAGCCTGCGCATGCTGAATCGACGGATCATTTTCAACTCGTTCGGGGGGATGCCCATGGCGGCAGCGCTGGATCGTACCGGAGAGTCGTCGGTCCAGCGCGCCTGGCCACCGGTGAAAGGCGACTTCCCGAGCCAGGCTGAATTCTGGTTCAATGTCACCACGCCGTGAACGCCACGACGATTGACGCCCCGCCTATCCAAGGATCCCACCCAATGCATACCTACCTGAACACCATCAACGGCCGCCTGGTCGGATCGGAGCAGACTTTCGAGTCGATCAACCCGGCCACGGGCGAAGTACTCGGCCGCGTACCGGTTTCCAGCAAGCAGCAGGTGGCCGAGGCCATTGCCGCGGCACGGGCAGCGCAAGCGGCCTGGGCCGCACGCCCCGATGCCGAGCGCAAGCAGATCATGATGAGTGTCGCCGAGATCATCAAAGGCAACGCCGACGATCTCGCTCAATGGGTGACCCGCGAGCAGGGCAAGCCGCTCGGCGGCGTCGGTCCGGACCAGGTGCCCGGCGCACGCTTCGAGGTGTGGGGCTGCGAGGTGTGGACCCAGGTGCCGGCCAGTCTCGACCTGCCGGTCGAAGTCGCCTTCGAGGACGACACGCGCCGCGACGAAGTGCACCGCAAGCCCTTCGGCGTGGTCGCCGCCATCGCACCGTGGAACTGGCCGCTCCTGATCGCCATCTGGCAGATCATCCCTTCCATCCGCGCCGGCAACACGGTGGTCATCAAGCCCTCGGAATACACCTCGATCGGCACGCTCGAACTGGTGCGCCTGATCAGCCAGGCGCTGCCGGCCGGCGTGGTGAACACCATCAGCGGCCCGGGCGAGGTCGGCTCCTGGCTGGTCTCCGACCCCGGCATCGACAAGGTGATGTTCACCGGCTCGGCGCGCACCGGC
>CAZXLV010000258.1:0-3357 GCA_964641405.1 uncultured Limnobacter sp.
CCGAGGGGGTGGCCGAACCGCAGGAGGCGCACTTCCTGCAACCGGGCGTGAAGCAGCTGGCAGCCGGCTACGCGGTCTACGGTCCGTCGACGCTGCTGGTGCTTACCGTGGGCGATGGCGTGGCCTGCTTCACCCTCGACAAGGAGATCGGCAGCTGGTGGCTCACCGTCGAGCGCATGAGCGTTCCCGCGCAGACGCGCGAGTACGCCATCAATGCCTCGAACGCGCGCCACTGGCATCCGCCGGTCAGGCGCTACATCGACGAGTTGCTGGCCGGACGCGACGGCCCGCGCGGGGTCGACTTCAACATGCGCTGGGTCGCCTCGATGGTGGCCGACGTGCATCGCATCCTCACGCGCGGCGGCATCTTCATGTATCCGCGCGACAACCGCGAGCCCGACAAGCCGGGCAAGCTGCGCCTGCTCTACGAAGCGAATCCGATGTCGTTCCTGGTCGAGCAGGCCGGCGGGGCCGCGACCAACGGGCACCAGCGGATCATGGAGATCGTGCCCTCGAAGCTGCACGAGCGCGTGGCGGTATTCCTGGGCTCGAAGGAAGAGGTCGAGCGCGCGACCGCGTATCACCGCCCGGATTGATCCGCAGCCTGCAGCGATCGCCAGACCAGCTTGAGCGCCGGATCGTCGGGGTCGGTGTCGATGGTGAAGTCCAGCGCGCGCATCAGCCGCATCATGGCGGTGTTGCTCGCCAGCACGAAGCCCTCGATGCGAACCAGGCCCTTGCTGCGCGCCACATCGATGATGGCATTCATCAGGGTCGTGCCGAGGCCGTGGCCATGGAAGCGATCGGCAATGGCAATGGCGAATTCACAACTGCTGCGATCCGGGTTGAGCAGGTAGCGCACCACGCCGATGATCGTTTCATCGCCCTCTTCGGCATCGGGCTCGGCACGCCCGAGCGTGGCCACCAATGCCAGTTCGCGGTCGTAGTCGATCTGCGTGTAGCGCGCCAGCATGCGCGGCGTCAGTTCACTTTGAGTGGAGATGAAGCGAAAATAGCGCGAACGCTCGGACATGCCGCGCACGAAGCGCTGCAGGCGCTCGCCGTCCTCGGCCTGGATCGGGCGGATGGCGTACGGGCGGCCATCGCGCAAGGCGCCGCGGCTCACCATGTGCAGCGGGTACGGCATGATCGCCATGTGCGCGTAACGCGGCCCCACGGGCGGTGCGTCGGCGATCCAGCGGCGCGGCACGTTGTGGTCGATGACCACGCGCGCATCGACCGCGATGGCGCCGCCGCCGTCGGCGATGATCGGGTTGATGTCCATCTCGACGATCTGGGGCAGTTCGCACACCATTTCGGACACGCGCACCAGGATCCCTGCCAGCGCCTCCACGTCGATCGGCGGCGCACCGCGGAATTCACCCAGGGTCTGCGAGACGCGTGTGCGCGCGATCATGCCGTGGGCGAGAAGGCGGTTCAGCGGCGGCAGTTCGAGCGTGGTGTCGCGCACCACTTCGATGCGGGTGCCGCCGGTGCCGAAGGCGATCACCGGACCGAACAGGCGATCGCGGAACACGCCCACGTACAACTCCCGGCCATGACGCGCATTCTTCATCGCCTGCAGCGTCACGCCCTCCAGGCGTGCCTGCGGCAGGGCCGCGCCGACCGAGGCCAGGATCGCGGCGTACTGCGTGCGCACCTCGCCCGCATTGCGCACGTTGAGCACCACCCCACCCACGTCGCTCTTGTGCGCCACCTCGGCCGAACTGATCTTCATCGCCACCGGATAGCCGATGCGCGCTGCCAGCGCCACTGCTTCATCGACCTGGCGCGCCAGGAGGGTGCGGTTGACCGGTACCATGAACGCTTCCAGCAGTGCCTTGGACTCCAGCTCCGTCAGCGCCTCGCGCCCGGCGGCGCAGGCCGCATCGACGATGCCGTGCGCCGCTGCGAGCTGCGGCGGCTCGGACTCCGACAATGGCCTGGGAACCTGCTGCGACAACAGCTGGTTCCGGTAGAAGGTGGCGATGGTCGAGAACGCGTCGACGGCCGCCTCCGGGGTGTCGAACACCGGCACGCCGGCGGCCTCCAGGCGCGCACGCAGGGGACGCGTCTCGCCTTCACCCAGCCAGCACGCGAACATCGGCTTGACCATGGTCGATGCCATGGCCGCCACCCGGTCGGTGATCTCGTCGGCCGGCACTCCCGTGCACGGCGCCAGCAGCGCCAGCGTTGCGTCGGACTCCGGGTCGTAGGCGATCGCCTCGATCGCCTTCACGTAGGCGTCGGCATCGGCGGTCACGCGCAGGTCGAGCGGATTGGAGATCTCGACCCCCGGCAATGCCTCGGCGAGCCGGCGCACGGTCGGGTCGGTGAACGGCAGCAGTTGCAGGTGCTGCGCATACGCCCAGTCGCTGGCCAGTACCGCCGGGCCGTTGCCGTTGGAGATCACCGCCAGCCGCTTGCCGATCGGCCAGTTGCGCGTGGCGAGATAGCGCACCGAGGTGAACAGTTGTGCGAACAGGCGCACCTGCACCGCGCCGGCGCGGCGCAGCGCGGCACCGTAGATGGCGTCGCCGGTGGCAATCACCCCCGAATGGGTGCGTGCGCCAGGCCAGCCCGCCGCCTCCCGGCCGCCCTTGAGCACGACCACCGGCTTGATCGCCGACAGCGCGCGCAGCGCGCTCATGAAGCTGCGCGCTTCACGCACCGCCTCCAGGTAGACGACCACCGCCTTGGTCGATGCGTCGGCGGCGACGAAATCGAGCACCTGCGCCACGTCGACGCCGGCCTCGGCACCCAGCGAAACCACCAGCGAGAAGCCGATTCCGGTACCTTGCGCCCAATCGAGCACGCCGGCGTTGAGCGCGCCCGATTGCGAGACCAGCGCAATGTTGCCGGCCTGCGGCAGCACCCCCATGCGCCCGGCGTTGAGCCGGCGTGTCGGGCGGGCAAAGCCCATCGTCGCCGGGCCTAGCAACTGCATGCCTGCCGCACGCGCGATCGACGCCTGCTGCGCACGCACCTCGGGCGTGCCACCCGGCGTCAGCATGACCGCAGCGCGAGCCCCCAGCGCCGCTGCGCAGCGCAATCCCTCGAGTTCTCGCGCCGCACCGACCGCGACCAGCGCCAGGTCGAGCGGCTGCCGCTCGGCTTCGGCATCTTCCGCGGACAGCGCTTCACTGCCTGCCCCGAGCACCACCTGGCGGCTGTCGACGCGCGCCTCGCGCAATTGCCGCGCCAGCGTCTCGACCCAGGCCGGCGCTGCCTCGGACTCGACCACCAACGCCACCGTGGCGGGGTCGAACAGCGCACTCAGCACCGGCAGGTGCTTCACGGCTTCAGTCCAGGTCGAGCAGCGCGCGCAGGTGCGCCTCGACGCTGCGCGCCAGCGAC
>CAZXLV010000259.1:0-3353 GCA_964641405.1 uncultured Limnobacter sp.
CGGTCGAGCCACACGCCCAGCGGGATCTGCATGGCGGCAAAGGCGAGGAAATAGGCTGACGAAAGCGCACCGAGTTGGGAATTGCTCAGGCCGAACTCCGCGACCAGTTCGGGCGCGATCGTCGCGTTGACCGAACGCAGCGCGTAGGACATGAAGTAGGCGCTGGCGAAAGCCGCGAACACCCGGATCGCCAGTGGAGTCGGCAGCCAGGGGCTCATCGGCTCACTCGATGATCCGGAACGAGTCGAGGAACTGCGTGGTGGGCTGCGGATCGTCGATCGGCCCGATGACGACCACCTGCCAGGCACGATGGCCGCGTGCAAGGAACTGTGCGGCCATGTGCGTGGGGCGTTGGGCAACGCGCCCATCGACTTCGACGCGCGTGGCCGCCTGCATGGCCAGCGCATGACCGCCGGCATCGGTCACCGGCAGTGCGACTTCGGTGCGCCGGGTCTCGTGTCCGGCAAGATTGCGCGTCATGCCGACGCGCATCGCCTCGATGGCCTTGTCGCGCGTGGCCGCCTGCTCATCGGGGAGCACCACGACGCCGATGGTGAAGCTGGTATCGCCGACGCGCGCGCCGGTCATGGTCATGGTGACCGGCAGGCCGTCGAGATCGATGTCGCGCGCCATCGATACCGGCCGCGCCGGCAGCAGCACCGCATAGCCGCCTTCCGAAGGGCGAACCTCGCGCCAGTTGTAGTCCGGCGTGCAGGCGGCCAGCGCGAACAGCAGCCCCGCCAGGCCCGGCACCATCCGGCGCAGGCCTCGCGGCGCGCGCCAACGCATTGCGAACGGGCGGATCATCGGATAATGGTATCAATCGGGCGACGGCCCGCAGCGGAGACTCGACCATGCTCTACGAATTCAAATCGCGCGCAACCGGCTCGGTCATCATGACCAGGCCGGTGGCGGAATGGATCCTCGGCATCATCGGCAAGACACCGGGCAAGACCGGCATCGTCACGGTCGATCAGATGCCGGCCGCGGTGCAGGCCCTGCGCCAGGCCATCGAGGCCGAGAAGCAGGCGGAGCGCGAGGCCGGCAGTGCCGGCAGCGACGAACAACCGGCCGGCGACGCCGATGCCTACCCGATCTCGCTGGCCCAGCGAGCGTTTCCCTTCGTCGACCTGCTGGAGACCTCGCACGCCGCCGGCAAGGACGTCACCTGGGGCGTGTAGCAGCCGGCGCCACGACCCAGGCGTCCATGCCGCGACGTCCCGGCACGCTCGACCTGCTGGTGGTGGGCGGCGGCATCAATGGCGCCGGCATTGCGCGCGACGCGGCCGGACGCGGACTGAGCGTCGCGCTGGTCGAGCAGGACGACTTCGGCGGAGCCACTTCATCGGCCAGCACCAAGCTGATCCACGGTGGCCTGCGCTATCTCGAGCACTTCGAGTTCAGGCTGGTAGCGGAAGCGCTCGCCGAGCGCGAGGTACTGCTGCGCCTGGCGCCCCACCTCGTGCGCCCGCTGCCGTTCGTGATGCCGCACGTTCCCGGGTTGCGCCCGGCCTGGATGATCAGCACCGGACTATGGCTGTACGATCACCTCGGCGGTCGTGTCAGCCTGCCGCGCTCGAGCCCGGTGCGGCTGGCGCCCGATGCCTACGGCGCCGGCCTGGCGGCGCGCTTCGATCGCGGCCACCTGTACTGCGACGCGTCGGTCGACGATGCCCGGCTGGTGATCCTGAACCTGCGCTCGGCCCGCGAGCACGGTGCCACGCTGCTGCCGCGCACCCGCTTCCTGGCCGCCCGGCGACGCAACGGCGGCTGGCTGGCCACCCTGGAGGAGGTGCGCAGCGGCACCCGCTTCGAGTGGGCCGCGCGGGTGCTGGTCAACGCCGCCGGGCCGTGGGTGCAGCCGGTACTCGAGGCCAGCGGCGGCAGCGTGGTGCGTGCGTCCTTGCAACTGGTCAAGGGCAGTCACATCGTGGTGCCGCGCGTGCACGCTTCGCAGCACGCCTACATCCTGCAAAACGACGATCGGCGCGTCGTGTTCGTGATTCCCTACGAGCGCGAGTTCTCGCTGATCGGCACCACCGACGTGGCCATCACCCGCATGGACCAGGCGCGCGCAATCAGCGCCGACGAGACGCGCTACCTGCTGGCCGCGGTCAATCGCTACCTGGCGCGCCCGCTTTCGGCCAGCGAGGTGGTCTGGAGCTACAGCGGGGCGCGCCCGCTGTACGACGACGGCGCCGGCGACCCCTCGGCGATCAGCCGCGACTACACGCTGGTGCTCGACGAACGCGATGGCGCGGCGCAACTGATCGTCTACGGCGGCAAGATCACCACCTACCGCAAGCTCGCCGAAGCGGCGCTGGCGCGGCTGTCGCCCTGGCTGCCCAGCCGGCGCCCGGCCTGGACCCACGGCGAGCCGCTGCCGGGCGCGGCGAGCGATGAAGCAGGCGCGCGCACTGAACTGCAGCGCAGCCATCCGGACCTGCCGCCGGTGCTGCTGGACGCCCTGTTCGGGCGCCACGGCACGCTGGCTGCCGAGGTGCTCGGCGATGCGCACGGTACGGCCGGGCTTGGGCGAGACTTCGGCGGCGGCCTGTACGAGCGCGAGGTTCGCTGGTTCGTCGCGCAGGAATGGGCTGGCCGGCCCGACGACGTGCTGTGGCGCCGCAGCAAGGCGGGCCTGCACATGAACGCGGCGCAGCGCAGCACGTTTGCGGCCTGGTTCGATGCACTGGAGAAGGCAGCATGATCGCGCGCATCGTGGTCACGACCGACATGGTCGACATCGTCACCCACCTGCTGGTGGCCATGCTGGCCGGCGGCATGATCGGCGTCGAGCGCAGCTACCATGGGCGCCCGGCCGGCTTTCGCACCCATGTGCTGGTGTGCATGTCCTCGGCCTTGCTGATGCTGGTCACCATGTACCAGGCGAACTGGTTCCCGTCCCAGGGCGCCGACACGGTGCGCGTCGATCCGACCCGCATGGCGCAGGGGATCATGACCGGCATCGGCTTCCTGGGCGCCGGCGTGATCATGAAAGAGGGCCTGTCGGTGCGCGGCCTCACCACTGCCGCCTCGATCTGGATCACCGCCGCGATCGGCGTGCTGGCGGGAATCGGCTTCTACTTTCCGGTGTTCGTCGGCACCTTGCTGACGATCTGCGCCCTGTCGCTGTTTCGCTGGATCGAAACGCTGCTGCCGGCCTTCTACTACGCGCATCACTTCGTGTCCTTTCCGCGCGAGCAGACGCCGCCCGAGGCGGAGTTGCGCAAGACCATCGCCGCACACGGCTTCAGCGTCAGCAACCTGAGCTACCGGCTCGACAACAACGGCCGCATCTTCGAGTACCGCATGGTGATCCGCTCGCGGCGGCGCAGCAACGCCTATCGACT
>CAZXLV010000260.1:0-3347 GCA_964641405.1 uncultured Limnobacter sp.
GGGCATCTGCGTGATCGCGAGGAACGCGTTGAACAGGTCGGCGCCGATCAGGATCATGAAGATCATGCCGGTGAGCTTGGCCGAGCCGAGCAGGCATTCGATCAGGCCCTTCATGCGCATGCCCCCGCCCACCGCCGCGATCAGCCCGGTGGACGCCGCACCGACGGCGGCGCCCTCGGTAGGCGTGAAGAAGCCTCCGTATATTCCGCCCATCACGACGATGAAGACGACGATCACCGGCAACAGTTGGGCGAGCGTGGCGATGCGTTGCCTGAAGCTGGCTTTCGGTCGCGCCGGGCCTGCGGTCGGGTCCAGGCGCACCACGATGGCAACCGTGATCATGTAGCCGATGGCAGCCAGCACGCCTGGCACCATCGCCGCCATGAACAGCTTGCCGATCGACTGCTCGGTGAGGATGGCGTAGACCACCAGTACCACCGAGGGCGGGATCAGGATGCCCAGCGTGCCGCCCGCGGCCAGCGATCCGGTGGACAGCCTGCCCGAGTAGTTCAGTCGGCGCATTTCGGGCAGCGACACGTGTGCCATGGTGGCGGCGGTGGCGAGCGAGGAACCGCAGATCGAGCCGAATGCCGCGCAGGCGCCGACACCGGCCATCGCCACGCCACCACGCCGGTGGCCCAGCCAGGCCGCCGCCGCATTGAAGATTCCCGTGGACAAGCCCGACGCAGTGGCGAACTGACCCATCAGCACGAACAGCGGAATTACCGAAAGGCCGTAGTTGGCGGCCTGGAAGTAGGGCGCCGAATTCATGTAGTTGAGCATCGGCTCGAGCCCCGACACCCAGACATAACCGACCCCGCCCACCAGCAGCAGCGAGACGGCGACCGGGATGCCCAGCATCAGCATGGCGACCATGACGCCGAACATGAGCAACGAGATCGACATGCCGCTCATTGGAAACCCCTGCCGCCGCGTGCGGCGCGCACCACGCACACCAGGGTGAGCAGGCCCATCGAGAACACGATCGGCACGAACATCCACCAGGTGGGAATCTGCAACATCATCGACATGTCGTGGAACTGGTACTGGTTGACACCGCCCAGCGCGAGGCGCCAGGTCATCACACCGGCCACGAGGGTGAACAGCAACTCGCCGCTGATGGCCAGTTGCCGGCGCAGGGGCCTGGGCAGCATGCCGACGAACATGTCGACCACCACGTTGCCGCCGCGCAAGTGGCAATAGGGCAGCATGGCGAAGATCGCCACCGCCGTGCCGCGCTCGGTGAGTTCGAAATCGCCGATCAGGGGCGAGCCGAACAGGATGCGGCTCAGGATGCTGCCCACCGAGATGGCGGTGAACCCGAGCATCACGACGCCGCCCGCGATGGCCAGCCAGATGCAGGCCTGGTCGAGCGCTCGCTCGAGCCCCGGGCGGGCCGCCGCACCGGCGTCTGCGGTGCGGCTACCGCCTTCGCTCATTTATCGTACTTCGCGACCAGCGCCACTGCCTCTTCGTAGAGGGCCTTGCCGTTCGGTGTGGCGGCGATCCAGGCATCGATCACCGGTTGGGTGGTCTTCTTCCAGCGCGCCTTTTCTTCGGGGGCGAGCCTGGTGATGGTGTGACCCATCTCCTTGGCCTGCTGCAGCCCGGGCAACTCCGCGTCGTCCCACGCCTGGCCGATCTCGTCGATGAAGTTCGAGCCGGAGTTCTTGTCGATCACCGCCTTCAGGTCGGCTGGCAGGCTCTCGTATTTCTGCTTGTTCATGCCCATCAGGAACACGTTGGTGTACAGGCCGGTTTCGGTGTGGAACTTGACCAGTTCGTTGAGCCGCTGCGGGCGCATCACTTCCCAGGGCACGGTCACGCCATCGGCCACGCTGCGCGACAGCGCCTCATAGGCTTCGGGCAAGGGCATTCCGATCGGCGTGGCGCCCATCAACTTGAGCGCATCACCAACCGGCTTGGTGGGCAGGCGGATCTTCTGGCCCTGCAGGTCTTCCATGCGCGTCACCAGCTTGTCCTTCATGTGGACCAGTCCCGGCGCGTGGCAGTGCAACAGCAGTACGTGGACGTCCTTGAACTCGTTCTGCAGGTGCTTGCCGTGGAACTCCCAGATGGCTTTCGCGGTGGCCTTGGCGGTCGAGCCCACCACGAACGGCAGTTCGAACACGGCCGCCAGCGGGAAGCGACCCGGTGTGTAGCCCGGCACCGTCCAGACGATGTCGGCCACGCCGGTGCGTGCCTGGTCGAAGAGTTGCGGTGGCTTGCCGCCCAGCTGCATCGACGGATAGATTTCGCATTTGATGCGTCCGCCGGAGTCCTTCTCCACGCGATCGGCCCAGGGCTTGAACAGCTTGGTCTGGGCGGGCGCCATGGGCGAAAGGAAGTGCGACATGCGCAGCTTGACCGGTTCCTGCGCCGAGACGCCGCGACCGAGACCGGCCAGGCCGAGGCCGAGTGCGGCGCCCGCCTGGATGGCCGTGCGTCGGGATACCTGTTTCATGGTGTCTCCTCCAGATGATTGGCTCGGATCGGGAACGTCGTGCCTGCAGTCTTTTGCGCAGACGGCGACGGCCCGACGCTGACAAGGCACGCACGTTAACATGCTGAAGGGGTCGCCGATATCGGGGAATTGTCGGATTGCCGACGCGGTTCCGCCCGGTTGCGGCCATGCCGCAGGTGCGTTTTTGCGATAAGAATCGTTTTTCGCATTATGATATTCACCGAGCGCAACGCAGCAAGCGCATTTTTCATCGCGGAAGCAGTCTTGCCACGATGCGAAATAAAGTTTGCAATGGCTTGATACAGAACAAGAAATAATTCCCTGCAACAGCCCTGAATACGCTGTTGCGTCGCATCATCCCTTGGTTAGAATTGCTTCACGATCACGCAACCGCCGTTCGCGACGAGGGCGCGACCCCAACTTTTAGTCACTCGATGCCCAAGGAGCTCAATCATGTCTTCCCGTGAACTGGAAGCGCAGAAGTTGCAGAAGGAATGGTCGGAAAGCCCGCGCTGGCGCGGCATCAAGCGTGGATACACGGCCGAAGACGTGGTCCGCCTGCGCGGTTCGCTGCCGGTCGAGCACACCCTGGCCAGGCGTGGCGCTGAAAAGCTCTGGAAGGCGCTCAACGAGGAGCCGTTCGTCAACTCGCTGGGGGCGCTCACCGGCAACCAGGCGATGCAGCAGGTCAAGGCTGGCCTGAAGGCGATCTACCTGTCGGGCTGGCAGGTGGCGGGCGACGCCAACCTGGCCGGTGAAATGTATCCCGACCAGTCGCTGTACCCGGCCAATTCGGTGCCCTCGGTGGTGCGCCGGATCAACAACACGCTCACCCGCGCCGACCAGATCCAGTGGATGGAAGGCAAGAACCCGGGCGAGCCCG
>CAZXLV010000261.1:0-3300 GCA_964641405.1 uncultured Limnobacter sp.
CTGCGCGGGCACCAGCACGGTGAGCGTGATGCGCTCGCGCTCGATCGCATCGAAAGTGGCCTCGACCTCGAACTTCGGATGCAGCACCACCGTGCAACCCATGCGCAGTGCCGGCGTGGTCTGGTTGTTCAGGCCGCCCACGTGGAACAGGGGCAGCGTGGTGAGGACGCGATCCGCGGGCGTCAGCTCGTGCATGTCGATGCTGTTCAGGGCATTCCAGGCCAGCGCGTCCTGGGTCAGCAGGACGCCCTTGGGCTTGCCGGTGGAGCCCGAGGTGTAGCAGATCAGCAGCGGCGTGGCCGGATCGGGCGCGCCCTCGGGATCGCGCGCACCCTCGGCACCGTGCGCCGCTGCGTCCCCGGCGCGCGCCAGGAACGCCTCGATGTCGATCCAGTGCGCCGGGCCTTCTCCGTAGGCGACCAGCGTGGTCGCCGGCAGCCAGCGTCGCAGGCCGTCGGTTTGCGCCACGAACGGCGCCTCGGCCAGCAGCACCGTCGGCGGGCAGTCGACGAGGATCTGGCGGTGCTCGGGCGCAGCCAGTCGCCAGTTCAGCGGCATGAACAGGGCGCCCAGGCGTGCGCAGGCAAACAGCAGCGCCAGTTCGTCGGGACTGTTCAGGCCCAGGTAGGCCACGCAGCCGCCGCGACGCACGCCGCTGGCGGCCAGCGCTGCGCGATAGCGGTCGATCAGTTGCGCCAGTGCCGCGTAGCTCAGGTCGCGACCCGGGAAGCGGATGGCGACCTGCGCAGGCGTGCGCCCGGCATTGACGTGGATCCAGTCGTGCAGCGGCATGGCTTGCCTCTCGCGCGCGCCCTTCAGGCGTCGCCCACCTCGATGACCACCGCCATCGCGGTGTCGCCCGCCGCGCAACCGGTGAACAAGCCGTAGCCGCCGCCGCGGATCACCAGTTCCTCGATCAGTTCGATCACCGAGCGCGTGCCCATGGGAGCCTGCGGATGGCCCCAGACCAGCGAGCAGCCGTAGTTGTTCATCGACATCAGGTCGGCGCCGGTTTCCTTCGCGAAGAACAGGTCGTTGACCGCGAACGGATTGTGCGTCTTGATGGCGGCCATCTGCGCCACGCTGCGCCCGGCCTGCTCCAGTGCGCGGCGCGCTGCCGGCAGCGTGGCTTCGGGCATGTGGGCGAGTGCGGTGCGAGCCTGGCCGAAACCGCGCAGATGCACGGCGATCTTCGGATCGGTGGCGAGTTCGCGCGCCCGTTCGGCGCTGGTGACGATGATCCCGGCGTTGCCATCGGCCGGGTGGGTCTGGCCACCGAAGGTGATGGTGCCGCCTGCGACGACCGGGCGCAGCTTCGCCAGCCCTTCGGGGGTCGAGTGCGAGATGCCTTCGTCGGCCTCCAGCGTGGCGACGGTCTTGCGGAAATTCGGTGCCGGCACCTCGAAGGGCAGGCTCATGAAGCGCTTCAGGAAAGCGGCGTCATCGGCAAGCGCGGCGCGGTATTGCTCCTCGCGGCGCAGCACCACTTCGTGCTGTCGGGCGGTGTCGATGCCGTGCTTCTTCGCCACGTTCTCGGCGGTGGCCAGCATGGCGTGCGGCCCGAGCGGATCGCAGTTGAAGTTGTCCATCACCCAGTCTTCGGCCGCGCCCGTGCCGCCGGGGCCGCGCGGGTTGGGGTAGTACAGGTGCGGGCCGTTGGAGGTGCGATCGCAGGTGATCACCAGCGCGCTGGCGGCCGTGCCGGTCTCGATTTCCTGGGCGGCCGCAAGCAGGGTGCGCACGCCGGTTGCGCAGGCCTGCATCAGGGTCGGGCCGCCGATCTGGCCGGCACCGATCAGGCCGGCGACCCAGGGCAGGCCGTAGAACGAGTGCTTCTGCGGCACCGACAGGCCGAGCACGCCGTGGTCGAAGCCCTTCGGGTCGATCTTGCGCCGGGCCAGTTCCGCACGTGCCACGTGCGCGGCGAATTCGAGGCTGTGCAGGTTCGAGAAGCTGCCCTGCCAGCGTACGAAGGGCGTGCTCCAGTACGCACCGTAGGGAATCCGGGCCTTGTAACTCATGGCTAGTCCTTGCGAGCTTGCAAGGCCGGACCGACCTTGCGGTTGAAGTCGTGCCGCATCATCTTGCGCCTTGTGCCGGGCTGGCGTCATCGTCGCGATCGAGACCGACCGCAACGATGAAGGCGTGCCGGGCCTGCATCAGGTGCTCGCGCATTGCTGCCGCGGCCGCCGGGCCGTCGCCGCGGCGCAGCGCCACCACGACGCTTTCGAGTCCGCGCAGGACGACGGCGCGGATGGCGGCATCGTCGAGGGTGAGCGCGCGGATGCGCTGCATGTGATCGGCGTATTGCTCGATCACCTTCACCAGGCGTGGATTCGGCACCTGGGCGAGCCAGGCGCTGCGAAAGCGCACGTTGGTTTCGCGAAAGGCCTGCGCGTCGCCGGCGCGATGCGCGGCAAGGGCGGCCGCCAGCGCCTCCTCGATCGGCGCACGCACCGTGGTGTCGGCGCTGCGCTCGGCCACCCGGGCGATGGCGGCCGGTTCGATCAGGAAGCGCACCTCGTAGATGTGGTCGACGTCGGCGAGGCTGAGCGATGGCACGACGAAGCTGCGTCCACCCGATACCAGCAGGCCATCGCTGGCCAACCGGGCCAGCGCCTCGCGTACCGGCGTGCGCGAGACGCCCAGTTGCCTGGCCAGTTGCACCTCCTGCAAGGGCTGGCCGGCCACCATCGCTCCGTCGCGCAAGTGCGCCCGCAGCGTGTGATAGACCTGTTCGCCCAGGGCAGGGGGACGATCTACGGGGTCCAGCAACGACACCAGGAAAGCCTCCGGCGTGTGCGACGATCGATCTGGGTGGAACTGTGGATACTGTATACATCCACCTGCCGGATGTAAAGCATCGATTCGACGCGATGCATCCGGTACCGGTTTCTCGCGGGCATCAACCGTGGGGAAACACCGAGGGAAGGCCACTGCGACGCTCGGTATAGTCGGCACGAACATCCCATTCGCCGCAGCCGCGGCGCCGGAGACCCGAATCCATGTCGACGCCCGATGTCCTGTGGCGGCCCAGCCGGGAACGCATCGACGAGGCGGGGATTTCCCGCTTTCGCGCGTGGCTGCTGCAAGAGCGCGGCCTGGCCTTTGCCGACTACGAGGCGCTGTGGACCTGGTCGGTGGAGCAACTCGAAGAGTTCTGGGAGGCCCTGCATGCGTTCGCGGGGGTCATCGCGCACACGCCGTGCACGCGTGTCCTCGCCGAGCGCAGCATGCCGGGCGCGCGCTGGTTCGAAGGGGAAACGCTCAACTACGCCGAACATCTGCTGGCTCCGGGGC
>CAZXLV010000262.1:0-3286 GCA_964641405.1 uncultured Limnobacter sp.
CTATCCGGCCGAGTTCATGGCGGCGACCCTGTCGTCCGACATGGACGACACCGACAAGGTCAAGCTGTTCGTCGACGATGCTCGCGCCAACGGCGTCGAGGTGCTGGCGCCCGACATCAATGCTTCGGCATTCCGCTTCGAGCCGGTGTCCGACCGCGCCCTGCGCTATGGCCTGGGTGCGGTGAAGGGGACCGGTGAATCGGCGGTGCTGAACATTCTGCAGGCGCGCGCCGCACGGCCGTTTTCCGACCTGTTCGACTTCTGTGCGCGCATCGATCGCAAGCTGGTCAACCGGCGCGCCATCGAGGCGCTGGTGCGCGCGGGCGCCTTCGATGCGCTCGACGCCGATCGCTCGAAACTGCTTGCCAACGTCGGGCGCGCCATCGACGCGGCCGAGGCCGCCGGAGCGTCGATCGACCAGGCGAGCCTGTTCGGCGACGAGGTGGGCGGCTTGCCGAGCGCGCCCGAGTGGATCGCCGCGCCGGCCTGGAGCGAGCGCCAGCGCCTGCAGCAGGAAAAGCTGGCGCTCGGCCTGTTCCTGAGCGGCCACCTGTTCCACGCCCACGAGCGCGAGGTGCGCAGCTTCGCGCGCACCCGGCTGGCCGACGTCTCCCCGGCCGCGCAAGCGGTGTGGCTGGCGGGCATCGTCGCTGCGCAGCGCACGCAGATGACACGCCGCGGCAAGATGGCCTTCGTCACGCTCGACGACGGCACCGCCGCGTCCGAGCTGTCGGTCTTCAACGAATTGTACGAAGCCCATCGCCGGCTGATTCGCGACGACGAGTTGCTGGTGGTGCTGTGCAAGGTGAGCCGTGACGACTACACCGGCGGCCAGCGCCTGGTGGCCGAGCGCCTGCTCGACCTGACCATGGCGCGCCAGGAATTCGGCAAGCGCCTGCGCATCCGGCTCAATGGCGTGGCCGACGGTCCGGCGCTGCGTGGCGCGATCGCCCCCTTCGCGGTCGGCGAGCGCACCGAAATGCCGGCCATCCCGGTGGTGCTGGAGTACGGCAACCACGACGCCCGTTGCGCCATCGAACTCGGGCCGCGCTGGCGCGTGCAGCCGCACGACGACCTGATCGGCGCGCTGCGCTCGGCACTGCACCCGGTGTCGGCCGCGGTGGAGTACGGATGAGCGATGGGCCGATCTCGGTAGCCATCGTCAGGGCACGCTACAACCCGTTCGGCGGCGCCGAACGATTCGTGCAGCGTGCGCTTGCCGCGCTGGGCCCGCACGCCGAACTGACCGTGATCGCGCGCAACTGGCCCGATGCCCCGCAGCACGGCGCGGCTGCGCCCTTGCCGGTGCACTTCGAACGGGTCGCGCCCTTCCACATCGGTTCGGTCTGGCGCGACTGGTCGTTCGCGCGCGGCGTGCATCGCCTGCTGGCGCATCGTCACTTCGACCTGGTGCAAAGCCACGAGCGCATCGCCGGACTGCCGCTGTACCGGGCCGGCGACGGCGTGCATCGCGTGTTCCTGGCGCAGCGCCTGCGCGCCTTGCCGTGGTGGCGCCGCGCGATCGTGCTGGCCAATCCGCATCACGCCTGGACGCTCCACGCGGAACGAACCATGTTCCGGCATCCGGCGCTGCGTGCGGTGATCTGCAATTCGCGCATGGTGCGCGAGGAAATCATCGCGCATTTCGGCGTCGAAGCGGCGCGCCTGCACGTCATCCGCAACGGTATCGACCTGCAGCGCTTCCACCCGCCTGCCGCCGGCGAGCGCAATGCGGCACGCGCCTCGCTCGGGCTGGCCGAAGCCGCAACGGTGGCGCTGTTCGTCGGCTCGGGATTCGAACGCAAGGGCCTGGCGGCGTGCCTGCGCGCGCTGGCGCGGCTCGATGCGACAAGTCGCCTGTGCCTGCTGGTCGTTGGCGCCGATCGGCGCGCGCGCGCCTGGCGGCGACTCGCGCGGCGCCTGGGCGTGGCGCAGCGGGTGCACTGGCTGGGAGCGCAGCACGAGGTGCTGCCGTGCCTGCACGCCGCCGATCTGTTCGTGCTGCCGACCCAGTACGACCCGTTCCCGAATGCCGTGCTGGAGGCGCTCGCCTGCGGCCTGCCCGTGATCACCAGCAGTGCCAGCGGCGCTGCGGAATTCGTCGAAGACGGGCGCAACGGCCACGTCGTCGATTCGCTCGACGACGGCGCGCTGGCGCGTGCCATGACAGCCATCGAGCGGGTCGACCCCGCCACCATGGCGTCGATGCGACGGGCCGCGCGCGCCAGCGTGCAGGAACTCTCGCTCGAACGCATGGGCCTGGAACTGCTGGCCCTTTACCGACGCCTGCTGGCGGCCGGCTGAGCGGGGACCCGGGGGCGCTTGGTATCATGCCGGGTTTGCGCGAACGAGGCCGCCGCTCCCTCCGGATGAACGAAAGCCTGGCAATCTACAAGCGGCTGATGCGCTACACGCGACCCTACCTGAAGGGTTTCGTGTTCGCACTGTTCGGCATGGTGGTCGCGGCGGCGACCGAGCCTCTTTTCCCGGCGCTGATGAAGCCCCTGCTCGACCAGGGTTTCGTCGAGAAGGGCGGCATTCCGCTGTGGGTGGTGCCGGTAGCGATCATCGGGATCTTCCTCGTGCGCGGCGCTGCCACCTTCAGCAGCAACTACGCGCTGGCCTGGGTCGCCAACCACGTGCTCGCCGACATGCGCCGCGAGATCTTCTCGCACATGCTGCGCCTGCCGGCGGTCGACTTCGAGCGCGAGGCGTCGGGCTTGCTGATCTCGCGCATCGTGTTCGAAATCAACAACGTCACCGTGGCCGCCACGCGCGTGCTCACGACGGTGGTGCGTGACTCGCTGGTGATTGCCGGCCTGCTGGGTTGGCTCTTCTGGCTGAACTGGCAACTCACGCTGGTCGCGCTGGTGCTGATTCCGGTGATGGGCATCGTGGTCGGCTCGTTCAGCCGGCGCATGCGCCGCCTGAGCCGGCAGAACCTCGAGTACACGGGCGAACTGACCCGTGTCGTCGAGGAGGCGGTGCACGGCTACAAGGTGGTGAAGGTCTTCGACGCCTACGAGCGCGAGGCCGAGTTGTTCCATCGCACGGTGGAAAGGCTGCGCGGCTTCGCCATGCGCATGACGGTGGCCTCGGGTGCGACCGTGCCGATCACGCAGTTGTGCGCCGCGGTCGCGGTGGCGGTGGTGGTGAGCATCGCGCTGGTGCAGTCGATCGACAACCAGATCACGGTGGGCGGATTCGCCTCGTTCATCACCGCGATGCTGATGCTGCTGGCGCCGCTGAAGCATCTTGCCGATATCAACGGGCCGCTGCAGCGCGG
>CAZXLV010000263.1:0-3284 GCA_964641405.1 uncultured Limnobacter sp.
ACCCACATCAGGGCGTCGGGGTTGTCGACCATGCTGTCGACCATGTCGTCGACGGCATGACCGACCTCCTGCACGTTCGGCACGCGTCCGCTGCGCAGGTCTGCCATCAGCGCCCCGAGCACCTGGCTGCCGCGCCCGAATGCTTCACGTGCACGCGGCAGCTCCTCTTCGATCGGAGCGCGGTCGACGTAGCGACGCAGCTTCATCTGCGCGGGCAACTCGCGGCGCACCGCATTGCGCGATTCGGCCTGTGCGGCGCGAATCCCGTCCAGGTCGGATTCCTGCCCGGTGATCGAACGCAACCAGCCGAAGGTTCGACCGAACAGCGAGGGTCGGGGCTCGACGCCGTCGACGGCAACCGCGGTGGCCTTGATGAAGCGCCGGAAGCGCTCGCGGGTATGGCTGCTGATCTTCACGTCCGAGCGGATGCGCACCGGGCGCGAGGGCGGTGCGCTTCGCGCGCGTTGCGCGCTGTCGGGCGGCGCATCGAAAGGCAGCGGCGCTACCGCGCGGCCATCGTCGTGGGGCTCCAATGCCGTGTCGTCGAGTTCGGCCTTGCGGATCGCCTCGGCAACGCTGGCCGCCGACAGGTTGAGATCGACGTACACGTAGCGGCAGTAGCGACGCAGGGTGTCCAGTTCGATCTGGCTGTCGACCAGGAAGCCCTGCAGCAGGAAGGGCGTGTCGAGCCAGGGACGATCGAGTTCGGCCACGAACATGCCGCACTGGAGGCTCTCGGCCGGAATCTGATAGCGCCTGGCGCTGGAGAGGACCGGGACGTTCGGTATGGCTGACATGGTGCGAGGCGACGGCACTGCGGGACCTGCCGTCCTCCATTTCGGGCGTTGCGGACCATGTTAGCCACGCTGCCGGCCTCGGACCAAGGCCGCCGGGCGTGCCCGTCGGGTCGACGACAACAGAAACTGACGAACGGCGCGGGCCCGGATATCGACGGGCACGCCGCCGGCCGCTCAGTGCGCCGCCGGCCGTTCAGCGCGCGGCTTGGCCTGGATCCGGCAGCCTCCCGGCCAGGTTGTCCAGGATCCGTGCGCTGTGCCCGGCGTGGTTGAGCGTGTAGAAGTGCAGGCCGGGCGCGCCTTCGGTGATCAGCCGGTGACACAGGTCGGTGACCACCTCGGCGCCGAAGCTGCGGATCGAGTCGATGTCGTCGCCGTAACTCGCCAGCCGGTTGCGGATCCAGCGCGGGATTTCGGCACCGCAGACGTCGGAAAAGCGCGCCAGTTGCGTGAAATTGCCGATCGGCATCACGCCGGGCACGATCGGCACATCGATGCCCAGCTGCAGCACCTCGTCGCGAAAACGCAGGTAGGCATCGGCGTTGTAGAAGTACTGGGTGATCGCCGAATCGGCACCGGCAGCGATCTTGGCGGCGAAGGCCTGCAGGTCCGCGTGCGGGCTGCGCGCCTGCGGGTGCATCTCGGGATACGCAGCCACCTCGATGTGGAACCAGTCGCCGGTTTCGGCGCGTACCCAGGCCACCAGGTCGCTTGCATGGCGAAAATCACCGGTATCGAGCATGCCCGAGGGCAGGTCGCCGCGCAGCGCGACGATGCGCCGGATGCCGTGTGCACGATAGGTGGCGAGCAGTTCGCGCACCGACTCGCGCGTTGCACCGATGCACGACAGGTGCGGGGCCACCACGCGTTGCTCGGCGGCAATCTCGAGCACGGTGGCCAGCGTCTTCTCGCGCGTGGCGCCGCCGGCGCCATAGGTGACGCTGTAGAAGGCCGGCGCATGGCGCGCCAGTTGCTCGCGCGTGGCGCGCAGCTTGTCGATGCCAGCGGCCGTGTTGGGCGGGAAGAACTCGAAGCTCAGGCTGAGGTCGCGGGTACGGTTCATGTCGTTGCGAGGAGGAAGAATTCGCGGTTTCCGTCGCCGCCCCGGATCGGACTGTCGAACCACCGCTCGAACTGCCAGCCGGCATCATGCGCCGCATCCCGGATCGTGCGGCGCACTGCGTCGTAGAGCGCCGGATCGCGCACCATGCCGCGGCGGTTCACCCCGCCCGGGCCGACTTCGAACTGCGGCTTCACCAGCGCCAGCAAGCGGCCCCCCTTGCGGGTCAGTGCGCGCGCCGGGCGCAGCGCATGAGCGAGGGAGATGAAGCTCAGGTCGGCGCTGACCAGCTCGAAGCCGCCGGGCGGAAAGGCATCGCCGAGCCTTGCGGCGTCGAGCGTGCGCACATTCACCCCTTCGAAGGCGCTTACCCGCGGATCGGCGCGCAGGCGAGGGTGCAACTGGGCGTGGCCGACGTCGACGCCGACGACGTGTCGCGCGCCCGCCTGCAGCAGGCAGTCGGTGAACCCGCCCGTGCTCTGGCCGAGGTCGAGGCAAGACAGGCCGTGCACCGCGAACCGTGCCTGCGCCAGTGCGCCCTCCAGTTTCAGTCCGCCGCGCGAGGCGTAGCGTACTTCGGCGTCGTCGCCGACCTGCATTTCACAGCTCTCGGGCAGGTTCTCGCCGGCCTTGCGGGCTGCAGTCCACCCTTGCGGCGCGCGCCAGCGCACCGCGCCGCGCTCGATCAGGCGCTGCGCGGCCGCACGCGAAGGCGCCAGTCCCTGGCGCACCAGCAACTGGTCGGCGCGAGTCACGATGCCTTGCCTTGCCGGTTCAATACCGGTAGCTGTCCGGCTTGTAGGGACCTTCGACCGGAACACCGATGTACGAGGCCTGCTGCGCGCTCAACTCGGTGAGGGTGGCGCCGAGCTTCTTCAGTTGCAGGCGCGCGACCTTCTCGTCGAGGTGCTTGGGCAGCACGTAGACCTCGCCGGGCTGGTAGGCCTCGCGCCGTGTCCACAGTTCGATCTGGGCGATGGTCTGGTTGGCAAACGACGCACTCATCACGTAGGAGGGATGACCGGTGCCGCAACCGAGATTCACCAGTCGTCCTTCAGCCAGCAGGATGATGCGCTTGCCGTCGGGGAACACGATGTGATCCACCTGTGGCTTGATGTTCTCCCAGCTGTACTGTGCGAGCGACGCGATGTCGATCTCGTTGTCGAAGTGACCGATGTTGCAGACGATCGCCTGGTCCTTCATCGCGCGCATGTGCGCGTGCGTGATCACGTCCCGGTTGCCGGTCGCGGTGACGAAGATATCGGCCTTGTCGGCGGCGTAGTCCATGGTGACCACGCGAAACCCCTCCATTGCGGCCTGCAGCGCGCAGATGGGATCGCATTCGGTGATCCAGACCTGGGCCGCCAGTGCACGCAGCGCCTGTGCCGAGCCCTTGCCGACGTCGCCGTAGCCGGCCACCAGCGCGA
>CAZXLV010000264.1:0-3238 GCA_964641405.1 uncultured Limnobacter sp.
GTCGAGGCGCAGACGGTGGCCAACTGCTACACGGCGATCGAACTCGGTGTCGAAGTGGTGCCGGTGCTCAACAAGATGGATCTGCCGCAGGCCGATCCCGACAACGCGGCGGCCGAGATCGAGGACGTCATCGGCATCGATGCCAGCGATGCGATCCGCGCCAGCGCGAAAACCGGCCAGGGCATCGACGAGATTCTCGAGGCGGTCATCGCGCGCATTCCCGCGCCCAGGGGTGACGCCGAGGCGCCGCTGCAGGCCCTGATCATCGATTCGTGGTTCGACAACTATGTCGGCGTGGTCATGCTGGTGCGCGTCTTCAACGGCGTGCTGCGCCCGCGCGATCGCCTGCGGCTGATGGCAACCGGCGCGGTGCATGGCTGCGAGCAGGTCGGCGTGTTCACCCCCAAGGCGGTACAACGCGATGCGCTCTCGGCGGGCATGGTCGGCTACGTGATCACCGGGATCAAGGAGCTCAAGGCCGCCAAGGTGGGCGATACCATCACGCTGGTCACCCGACCGGCCACGGCGCCGCTGCCCGGCTTTCGCGAGATCAAGCCTTCGGTGTTCGCCGGTCTCTACCCGGTCGAGGCGAACCAGTTCGAGGCGATGCGCGAGGCGCTCGAAAAACTGCAGTTGAACGATGCCTCGCTGCATTACGAACCGGAAGTGTCGGAGGCCCTGGGCTTCGGCTTCCGCTGCGGCTTCCTCGGCCTGCTGCACATGGACATCGTGCAGGAACGCCTCGAGCGCGAGTTCGACATGGATCTCATCACCACGGCGCCTACCGTGGTCTACGAGATCCTGATGCGCGATGGCGAGGTCGTGCGGGTCGAGAATCCATCGAAGATGCCCGACCCGTCGAAGATCGAGGAGATCCGTGAGCCGATCGTGACGGTCACCATCTTCACGCCGCAGGAGTACGTCGGCAACGTGATGACCCTGTGCACCGGCAAGCGTGGCGTGCAGACCAATCTCGCCTACCACGGCAGGCAGGTGCACCTGGCCTACGAACTGCCGATGAACGAGATCGTGCTCGACTTCTTCGACAAGCTGAAGTCCACCTCGCGCGGCTACGCGTCGATGGACTATGAGTTCAAGGAGTATCGCGCCTCGGACGTGGTCAAGCTCGATATCCTGGTGAACAATGAAAAAGTCGATGCACTGTCGCTGATCGTGCACCGTTCGGTCTCCCAGAGCCGCGGTCGCGAGGTGGCGGCCAGGATGCGCGAACTGATTCCGCGCCAGATGTACGACGTGGCGATCCAGGCCGCGATCGGCAGCAACATCGTCGCGCGCGAGAACGTCAAGGCGCTACGCAAGAACGTGCTGGCCAAGTGCTACGGGGGCGACATCTCGCGCAAGAAGAAGCTGCTCGAGAAGCAGAAGGCCGGCAAGAAGCGCATGAAGCAGGTGGGTAGCGTGGAGATCCCGCAGGAGGCCTTCCTCGCCGTGCTGCAGGTCGAAGACCGCTGAAGGTGTGAATACACCGCGATTCCCGGACAAGAACGATGAACTTCGCACTGATCCTGTTTCTGCTGCTGCTGCTCACCTTCGTCGCCTGGCTGGCTGATCGCTTGCTGTTCGCGCCGCGGCGCGTGCGCGCGACCGAGTCGGCGCTGGCCGAATTCGATCGCAATGCCGCCACGCCGGGGCGCGTCATGGTGGGCGATGCGGCACTGGCGGCACAGCGCGAAGCGCTGCGTGCGGCGCGCCTCAGGCAACCGCTTTGGCTGGAATACACGGCGGGCCTGTTCCCGGTCATCCTGGTGGTCTTTGCGCTGCGCTCATTCGTTGCCGAACCGTTCAAGATTCCGTCTGAATCGATGCTGCCGACGCTGCTGGTCGGCGACCTGATCCTGGTCAACAAGTTCGCCTACGGCCTGCGCCTGCCGGTGGTCAACACCAAGGTGCTCGACGTCGGCCTGCCGCAGCGCGGCGACGTGATGGTGTTTCGTTTCCCGCAAGACCCCTCAGTGGACTACATCAAGCGCGTGATCGGCTTGCCGGGCGATAAAATCTCTTATGAAAACAATCACTTATCTATAAATGGAGAGCTTGTACCGCTGGCTCCGGCGGGTGAATTCGAAGACCGGCGGCGGCTTGCGTTCTATCCACAATATTCAGAAAAGCTGGGAGAAAACGTCCATAAGATATTGACAGACATGGAAAAACCGTCTGACATTCAGCCTGTGCTGCGCTTTCCCCACTTCGATCAGTGCCGCTACGATGGCCGCGGGGTCACCTGTACCGTGCCGCCCGGCAACTACTTCATGATGGGCGACAATCGGGACAACAGCCTCGACAGCCGCTTCTGGGGCTTCGTCCCGGAGCGCAACATCGTCGGGAAGGCGTTCTTCATCTGGATGAACTTCAGCGACCTCAGCCGTATCGGAAGGTTCCAATGAGATCGATTCGTGCCGCGGCCCGCCGCCAACTCGCCTTCCTGCCGACTCGCCATCGCCAGTGCGGCCTGTCGCTGATCGGCCTGTTGCTGTCCGCGGTCGTGATCGTGTTCGTTGCGCTGGTCGTGATGAAGGTCGTTCCGTCGGTGATCGAATACAACGAGATCCGCAGCGCGATCACCAAGATCGGCACCTCGGGCAGCACCGACGCGCGCGAAGTGCGCTCGGCATTCGATCGCTATGCGGCCATCGACGACATCACCTCGATCTCCGGCAAGGACCTGACGGTCGAGAAGCAGGCCGATGGCAGCACGGTCGTGTCGTTCCAGTATGAAAAGCGCATCCCCCTGTTCGGGCCGGCATCGCTGGTCATCGACTACAAGGGTGCGGGGCGGTAGTGTCGTGATCCTGGACGAACTGCAGCAGCAACTCGGGCATCGTTTTGCCGATGTCTCGCTGCTGCAGCAGGCGCTGACACACCGCAGCCATGGCCAGCCCAACAACGAACGGCTCGAGTTCCTTGGCGACTCGGTGCTCAACTGCGTCGTCGCCGCCATGCTGTACCGCCACTTCGGACGCCTCGACGAAGGCGACCTCTCGCGCCTGCGCGCGAACCTGGTCAAGCAGCAGTCGCTGTACGAGATCGCCCAGCGTCTCGGCCTGAGCCGATACCTGCTGCTGGGTGAGGGAGAACTGAAGAGCGGTGGCTTCCGGCGCCCGTCCATTCTCGGTGACGCCCTGGAGGCACTCGTCGGAGCGGTATTCATCGACGCCGGCTTCGACCAGGCGCAGGTCGTGATTCGCGCGCTGTACGAGCCGATCCTCGAGACGGTCGA
>CAZXLV010000265.1:0-3229 GCA_964641405.1 uncultured Limnobacter sp.
ACGACGAGCGACGTGCTGCGCGACATGGCGACCGGGATGACCTACGTGCTGCTCGCGGGACGCTGGTTCCGGGCACCCGCGCTGGCGGGTCCGTGGACGTTCGTGGCGAGTGACGCCCTGCCCGCCGATTTCGCGCGCATCCCGGCGACCTCGCTCGCGGGGGCGGTGCTGCCCGCGGTGGCGGGCACGCCGCAGGCGCGCGATGCGCTCGCCGAGAACGCCGTGCCGCAGACGGCCACCGTGCCGCGCCGTGGTGGCCCGGCGTTCACCGCCGTGTACGACGGTGCACCGCAGTTCGTCGCCGAGCCGGGCACTACGCTTACCCGTGCCGTCAATGCGCCGCTGCCGATCCTGCGCACGGCGGGCGGCGTGTACTACGCACTGAAGGCCGGGGTCTGGTTCACGGCGGCGCAGGCCACCGGACCGTGGTCGGTCGCCACGGCGGTCGCCCCGGAGATCTACGCGATCCCGCCGTCCTCGCCCGTGCATTTCGTGACCTACGTCCGTATCTACGGGGTGACGCCCGATGCCGTGTTCACGGGCTACACGCCGGGTTATCTCGGGACGCTGGTCGGCACCGGGGGTACCGTCGTGTACGGCAGCGGCTACCGTTATTCCTCGTGGATCGGCGAGCGCTGGTACCCGGCGCCGGCGACCTATGGGCTCGCGGCGGCGCCCGTCTTCAATCCGCGCGTGGGCTACACCTTCGGCTTCGCAACGGGTCTCACCACGCCCACGGCAGCGCAGCAGGCGGACGGCGGGGCGCGTTTCCGTCCCGGGAACTGGGGAAGCGATTCGTGTTGCGCATCGGCGAGCGCCAACGTCTACCGCGCGTGGTTCGATCGCGACAAGGCCCGCGCGGCGCGGCGTGGCCCACCGGCGCTCGATCCGGCGGCGGCCAGCGCCTACGCGAACTCCGGCCCGCAAGTGCCGATCCAGCGCGTGGGACCGACGCGTGGCTACGACATGGACCTCGTGACCAACGCCGACGCGCCGCCGCACGGCAAGGCCATCGCGGCGCCGACGTACATCTCGGCCAACGCCTATTACGCGAGCCTCGCCAAGGAGGGCGGGTGGACACCCGCGTCGGCGGTCAACGAGACCTACGCCGGTGACGACGGCAAGGTCTATCGCCAGCACGACGGCGCCTGGCAACGTCACGACGGTGCGGCGTGGAGCGCGCAAAGCGCGCCGCCGGCGCCGGTCGTCGCGGAAGCGCAGGCCCGCGCGAGTGTCGATCCCGGCATGGCCGCCGGGTCGTATTCGATGAGCAACGCCACGCGCTTCACGGGACGTGCCGGAGAGGGCTGGAGCGCTCGCGACCGGGGCGACGGCGGCTACAGCCGCACGCTGGGGGGTGATGGGGGCATCAGCGCAGAGCGCGCCAACTACGACAACCAGGTGATGGATAACGCCTTCGACATCGCCATGAACGGCGGCTGGTGGAGTGATTCCACGACGGTCGGCAACGGCCCGGTGCGCGTGGGGGTGGGCGTCGGCACGGCGGTCGGCCCAGGCACCGGGGTCGGTTTCGGGATGGCACCCGGACTCGGTTGGGGCGGACGCTTCGGGGGTGATTGAGCGCGTCCGGCTCCGGTAGAATCGCCGCCGATCATGGTGTTGCCTGGCTGCTCTCGTCGTCTCGTTCTCGCGCTTTCCGTCGCCGCCGCGATGGGACTCGTGGCCGGCTGCGCGGGACCCGCGGGCAGTCCGATGGGATTGACGCTGGCAACCAGCGTGAAGGGCACCTGGAAGGATCCGCGCTATCAGGCGGCGCCGATGCAGCGCATCTTCGTGGTGAGTCTCATGAAGGTCGAGCCGGGCGGGCGCGACGCCGTCGAAGATGCCATCGTGGCGCGGCTCGCGACCGCCGGCGTGACCGGCATCGCCTCGCACACGGTGCTGAGCAGCGACGCCGAGAAGCCCGGACCGACGCTCGCCGAGGCGATCACCACCGCGAAGGTCGACGGCGTGCTCCTGGTCGACGTCAAGGCGGTCGGTGCGTACGAGCCGTACAGCGTGGGCCAGACGGTCACGTCGCTGTCACCGGACACCATGGCGTCGTACGACTTTCTGAAGCAGCAGCACGTCTATCAGCCAGGCGACTACAAGGTCGCGCACATCGTGAGCGAACTCTACTTGCCGGCGATGGGGCGGCAGGTCTGGATCGCCGCCACCGACAGCTTCGATGCCGCAAATCTCGCCCGCAACCTTCCCGATTTCACGCTGAAGGTCGTGGCCGCGATGGCCAGGGATCGGATGATCGCCGCGCCGCCGAAGCCGTCGTGACGCGGCACACCCGCTGCGAAAGGATGTCCATGTCCGCATTGCGCCTGTTCCTCGCCGCCGCCGCGGTCAGCTTGCTCGCGGCGTGCCAGACGACGTCGATCCAGTCGGCGTGGTACGACACGTCCTACCGGGGCGGTCCGTTTCGCAAGGTGGTGGTGATCGCAAGCGACGGGACCACGTCGGACAGCCGGGTCTTCGAGGACATCTTCGTGCAGAAACTGCGCGCGACCGGGATCGACGCGGTGCCGGGCTACACGACCGTGCCGGCCGATGCGCGGCGGGCGGAAGGACCCTTTGCCGCGGCGGTGCAGGCCACCGGTGCCGACGGCGTCATCCTGGTGCGGCTCCTGCGCGTCGATACCCACACGCAGGTTTCGACGGTGATGGTGCCCGGCCCGATGGGCCCCTGGGGCGGCTTCTACGGGCCGGGTTTCTATGGCGGCGGCCTGTGGGCCGGCGGCTTCTATCCTGCGCCCAGCGTCACGCAGTACCAGGTGGCGTCGGTCGAGACCAACGTCTACTCGGTGCCGACTCGCCGGCTGGTGTGGGCGGCGACCACGCAGACCGTCGATCCGGGAACGGTGGTGAAGGAGGCGCCCAACTACGCCGATCTAATCATCGGCCAGTTGCAGCAGCGCGGCCTCGTGCCGGGTACGCCGAAGAGCTGACGATCCACTCCAGGGGAGAGCGTGATGAATGCGATAGCCCAGCCCGTATCCCCGCCTCCTCCCGCGCCATCCTTGACGCAGCGCGCGGGCCTCGTCGTCGCCATCGTCGCCCTGGTCGCGATCCTCGCGCTGCCGGCCGCGGCCGGCCTGCCGCGCGCCGGCCACGTGATGCTCGCGATCCTCGCCTTTGCCGTCATCGTCTGGATGACCGAGGCGCTCGACTACGCGGTGAGCGCCATCGTCATCGGCGCGCTCATGATCTTCGGCCTCGC
>CAZXLV010000266.1:0-3159 GCA_964641405.1 uncultured Limnobacter sp.
ACGAGGTGCCCGGGCGCTCGACCACCTGCAGCGCGGCCGACCAGGCGATCTGGTTGGCCTTGCCGTGCACGAAGGTGTCGAAGGTGAGTTCGGGGCGCAACCGGGTCTGCGCATCGGGCGGGGCCGGGGCGGCCGCCTCGACCGAGACGAGCGGATCGAAGTCGAAGCTCCCGGGCAGGGTATCGACCGCTTCGTCGGCGTACGCTTCGGGCGTAGCGGAGCGCGCCGGCTCGTCGTTGGCCGGTGTCGCCGCGCGATGGATCTCGAAGCTCACCCGCAAGCCCGGCTCGATGGTCTGGCGTGCAATGCCCTCGATCTGCGATTCGAACTGCGACTTGACCCAGTTCAGCTTGAAGTGATTCGGAACGCCCAGGCGAAGCAGATGCTCACGCTCATCGTAGCCGAGGAAGACCAGCGGCTTGATCCAGGGCTTGAATTGCTGTGCAGGGATCTCGCTCTCGAGCCTTGCCACGCAGGCGAGCCAACGGTCCAGCATGATGTCGAGGGATTCTGCCAAGCTCGATGAGGCGGTGACGCCAGGAAAAAAGGATGGAAAGGAGATGCGGGCGAAACCGTGTATTTTACCCGGTCGCGAGGCTTCCGTGCCAGCTGCAAATTGACAGAGGAAGGCCTAATGCGTTGTAATGAAAGGCTTTTCCGGATTCGCCGGCCGACCAGCCAGATCTCCCGCCAAGGAATGCTGCCATGAAACGCACCTTTCAGCCCTCCGTCGTGCGCCGCAAGCGCACGCACGGCTTTCTCACGCGCATGAAGACGCGCGGCGGCCGTGCCGTCATCAATGCGCGCCGTGCCAAGGGCCGCAAACGCCTGGCCGTCTGAGCAGGCAGTCCGCCCGGCGCGTGCCGCCCGGCATCGCTGCCGCGCTGCTGCGCACGCGCCCGGCTGTCCGGGGCGAGCACTTCAGCCTGCACTGGAAGGTGCTTGGTGAGGCACCGGGCGTATTGTTCATGGCGATTCCGAAGCGCTTGATGCCCAGGGCGGTACATCGCAATGCCATCCGGCGCGTGGCGCGCGAGGCCTGGCGCGCTGCCGCGCTGGGCAGCGTGCCGGTGGCGGTGATGCTGCGCATGACGCGCGCGCCGGCGGCGGGCGGAGCGCGCCAGCGCAAGGCGATCGCGCGAGCGGAGATCGATCCCGCCTTGCAGGCACTCGGCAGGCGCTTCGGGAATCCGCCGGCCGCCGCGCGCCAGCCCGGCGGCGGCGCGCACTGAACCCGGGAGAGGGCCGTGAAGCGAATCCTTGCTGCGCTGATTCACCTGTACCGGCTGGCGATCAGTCCGCTGATCCCGCCGCGCTGTCGCTACCTGCCCACCTGCTCGGACTATGCCTTGCAGGCGATCGAACGGCACGGCGCGCTCGCCGGCGGCTGGTTGGCGCTCAAGCGCCTCGCCCGTTGCCATCCCTTCCATGCGGGCGGCCTGGACGAAGTCCCGGAACACCTGCCGATGCGCTGCAGCTGCCGCTGGCCGACGGCGCAGCGCTGCGATGAATCCATTGACCGATAAACCCATGCAGACTCAACGAATGATCCTCGGCATCGTCTTTGCGATGTCGCTGCTCTTCCTGTGGGACGCCTGGCAGCGCCACGAGGGCCATGCCTCGCTGTTCGGCGGTGCGGCGCCGCAGACGAGCGCGCCGGCCGCAGCCGGCAAGGGCGGCAAGGGGGGCGACGGGGGCGAAGCGCCGCGCAGCGACGCCAGCGTGCCGCCGGCCAGTGCCGGCGCCAGCGTGCCTGCCGCGGCGGCGCCGACCGTGCCGGGAACCACGGCGGCCGCGGCCGCTGCCGCGAGTGCGCCGATCGTGCGGCTGGCCAATGACGTGATCGCGCTCGATGTCGAGCTCGAAGGCGGCCAGATCGTTCGCGCCGAACTGCTCGGCTATCGCGACCTGAACGATCGCTCGCAACACCTGGTGCTGCTGGAGAAAGCGCCCGGGCGCATCTACCTGGCGCAGAGCGGCCTGATCGGGGCGCCGCCGGGCGCCACCTTCCCGAACCATCGCACGGCGATGACGGTGGTCGGCGGCAACGACGCCGCGCACACGCTGGCCGCCGGCGCCGAGCAGGTGCAACTGGCGCTGAGCGCCGAAAGCGGCGGCGTGCGCCTGGTGCGCACCTACACGCTGGCGCGCGGCAAGTACGTGATCGACGTGAAGGACCAGGTCACCAACGTCGGCGCCAGCCCGGTGCAGCCGGTGCTGTACATGCAGCTGACCCGCGACGGCGAGAGCCCGCAGGGCTCGTCGAAGTTCTACAGCACCTACACCGGCCCGGTGGTCTACACCGACGCCGACAAGTTCCAGAAGGTCTCCTTCAGCGACATCGAGAAGGACAAGGCGAAGCATGCGATGAAGGCCGACGACGGCTGGGTCGGCATCATCCAGCACTACTTCGTGAGCGCCTGGATCCCGCCGCCGAAAGTCGAGCGGGAGTTCTACACGCGCAAGGTCGACACCGACCTGTACTCGGTCGGCATCAAGGAGCCGCTGGGCGAACTGGCGCCGCAGGCTTCGCGAACGCTCGAAACGCAACTGCTGATCGGTCCGCAAGACCAGCGCATGCTGGAGAAGATCGCCCCCGGTCTCGACCTCACGGTCGACTACGGCTGGCTCACCGTGGTGGCGCAGCCGATCCACTGGCTGCTCGGGAAGCTGCACGCGCTGGTGGGCAACTGGGGTTGGGCGATCGTGCTGCTCACCATCATCATCAAGACCATCTTCTTTCCCCTGCAGGCGGCCAGCTATCGCTCGATGGCGCGCATGAAGGCGGTCACGCCGCGCCTCACCGCGCTGCGCGAGCGCTTCGGCAGCGATCGGGTGAAGATGAACCAGGCGATGATGGAGCTCTACAAGACCGAGAAGATCAATCCGCTCGGCGGCTGCCTGCCGATCGTGGTGCAGATCCCGGTGTTCATCGCGCTGTACTGGGTGCTGCTGGCGTCGGTGGAAATGCGCGATGCGCCCTGGATCGGCTGGATCCACGACCTGGCGGCGCCCGACCCCTACTTCATCCTGCCGCTGGTGATGGCCGCGACGATGTTCGTGCAGGTAAAGCTGAACCCGACCCCGCCCGACCCGATCCAGGCCAAGATGATGATGATCATGCCGCTGGTGTTCTCGGTCATGTTCTTCTTCTTCCCG
>CAZXLV010000267.1:0-3151 GCA_964641405.1 uncultured Limnobacter sp.
GGGGACCGTTGCCACCCGCTTCTCGCCCGGGAAGACCTCCCGGGGTACTGCGATCACCAGTGCCATGTTGTCCGCTTCTCCCTCGTGTGCCATGTGCCCGCGCCGACGCCGTGCCGGCCGTCGTCGTGCCCGTCACGACGTGGCGGCAGGCAGCGTCGCGCGCGCCTCCCGCGAATCGCCTCGATGACCGGCTCCCGCCTCACAGCGCCGCCGCGATCGCCTTGCCCAGATCGGCGGTCGTCGCCTTGCCGCCCAGGTCCGGCGTGCGCGGCGCGCCCTTGTCGGCGAGGATGCGCTCGATCGCGGTGACGATCGCCGCGCCGGCATCGCGATGCCCCAGGAAGTCGAGCAGCAGCGCGCCCGACCAGATCTGCCCGATCGGATTGGCGATGCCCTTGCCGGCGATGTCCGGCGCCGAGCCGTGCACCGGCTCGAAGAGCGACGGGAATTCGCGCTCCGGATTGAGGTTCGCCGACGGCGCGATGCCGATCGTGCCGCACACCGCCGGTCCCAGGTCGGAGAGGATGTCGCCGAAGAGATTCGAGGCGACGACGACGTCGAAGAACTGCGGGCGCTGCACGAAGTGCGCGGCGAGGATGTCGATGTGGAACTGGTCGGTGCGGATGTCGGGATAGCCGGCGCCGATCGCGCGAAAGCGCTCGTCCCAGTACGGCATGGTGATCGAGATGCCGTTCGACTTGGTCGCCGAGGTGACGTGCTTCGCGGCGCGCGTGCGCCCGAGTTCGAAGGCGTAGCGCAGGATCCGGTCGACGCCCTTGCGCGAGAAGCACGACTGCTGGAACACGATCTCGCGCTCGGTGTCCGGGTACATGCGCCCGCCCACCGACGAATACTCGCCCTCGGTGTTCTCGCGCACGACGACGAAGTCGATATCGCCGGGCGCGCGGCCGGCGAGCGGCGACGGCACGCCCGGCATCAGCTTGCACGGGCGCAGGTTCACGTACTGGTCGAATTCGCGCCGGAAGCGGAAGAGCGAACCCCAGAGCGCGACGTGGTCGGCGACAATCGCCGGCCAGCCCATCGCCCCGAAGTAGATCGCCGCGTACGGATGCAACTGCGCCTTCCAGTCCTCCGGCATCATCGTGCCGTGCTTCGCGTAGTAGTCGCAGCTCCAGTCGAAGGACGTGCAGGCAAGCTCGATGCCGAACTTGCGCGCCGCCGCCTCGAGCACCCGCATCCCTTCGGGTACCACTTCCTTGCCGATGCCGTCTCCCGGCATCACCGCTATCCGGTGCGCTGCCATGACCTGCCAACCTCCCCTTGTCGTTCCCGCCCGCTAGTCTACGCAACCTCGCCCACCGCACCGCTGCCGGCCGTACAAGTGCCGCGCCCGGACGCTCGCCGCCGGCGCTGCATGATACCTTTGGACCTCCCGCACGCACCGTAACGCCGGGTCGCCGCGTGCCACGCCCGGCGTCGCCCCACCATGGATTCTCTTCCTGCCGTCGCCGCTGCCGGCCGCCGTCGGGCGGTGACGATGATGGTCGTCGCCGCCGTCTGCTGGTCGACCGGCGGCCTCCTGGTGCAACTGCTGTCGATCACCAATCCGTGGGAGATCGTGTTCTGGCGGTCGCTCTTCATGGCGCTCTTCGTCGCCGGGGTTCTCGGGGTCCTGCACGGCAGCCGCATGGTGACCGCGGTGCGCAGCGTGGGCGGGCCGGGGCTCCTTGCCGGCACCTTCCTCGCCGGCACGTTTTTCCTCTTCATCGGCTCGCTCACCCGCACCACGGTCGCCAACACCTTCGTGCTGATGAGCGTGTCGCCCTTCCTCGCCGCGATCGCCGCGCGGCTCGCCCTCGGCGAAGAGGTGCGCGCGGTCACCTGGCTCGCCATGAGCATCGCCTTCGCCGGCATCGTCCTCATGGTCGGCGGCGCGCTCGACGGTGGGCAGCTCGTCGGCAACCTGATGGCGCTCGGCGTATCGGTGTGCTTCGCCGCGCAGTTGACCGTCCTGCGCAAGTTCCACGCGACGGTCGACATGCTGCCGATGGTGATGATCGCCGGCGTCATCACGCTCGTGCCGGCCTACCTGCTGGCGGGGCCCTTCGCCGCCGCGCCGCGCGATCTCGTGATCCTCGTGTTCATGGGCTGCATCCAGCTCGGCACCGGCTGCCTCCTCTCCACCGCGGCCTCGCGCACGCTTCCCGCCACCGAACTCGGACTCCTGGGTCTCCTGGAGCCGATTCTCGGCCCGATCTGGGTCTGGGTTCTCCTGAACGAGCACCCCGGCTCGCACGCGCTCATGGGCGGCTTGCTGGTGCTCTCGGCGGTGATCGCCAACCAGGTGTTGATCGCCTGGCGCAACCGCGAGCCGGACGTGGCGCTCGCCATCGGCGACGCCGCCGCGACCGCGACCGGCCCGATCGGCAGCGCCACGTCGCACCCTGCCAAGGGCCGGCCCGCCCGCGATTCGTGACGCTTCCCGCGTACCCGGCCGGCTTCCTGGTGGCGCTGGCGCTCGTCATCGTCATCGCCGGCATCGGCAAGGGCGCCTTCGGCCAGGGTACCGCCGGGCTGGCCGTGCCGCTCCTCACCATGTTCATCGCCCCTGCCGAAGCGGCGGGAATCATGCTGCCGCTCCTGTGCCTCATGGACGTCTTCGGCGTTCACGCCTACAAGCGGGCCTGGTCGCGTGCCGACATCAAGGCGCTCCTGCCGGGTGCGGTGGTCGGCATCGCGGCGGGCGGCATCGCCTTCGGCACGCTCTCGCCCAACGCGGTGCGGCTTGTCATCGGCATCATCTCGGTGGTCTTCGCGCTCAACGCCTGGTTGCGCTTCACCGAGCGCATCGCCCGCTTCCTCGCCCGCGCCCAGCGCCGGCCCGGACGCGTCGCCGCCGCGGTATGGGGCGCGATGTCGGGCTTCACCAGCACGCTCGCGCACTCCGGCGGGCCGCCGTACGCGATCTACATGCTGGGCCGCGGCGTCGACAAGACCGTCTTCGTGGCCACGTCGTCGGTCTTCTTCTTCGCGGTGAACTACCTCAAGCTCGTGCCGTACTACCTTCTGGGTCAACTCAACGTCGGCAACCTGAGCACCGCGCTGATCATGGCCCCACTCGTCCCGCTGGCGGTGTGGCTGGGCGTCTGGCTGCACCGGCGCCTGTCGCAGGCCGCCTTCATGCAGGTGA
>CAZXLV010000268.1:0-3150 GCA_964641405.1 uncultured Limnobacter sp.
CACCCGGCGCGGCCTGATGGCGGGTGGCGCCGGCCTTGCAGCGGCCACAGCACTGGGCCTGCACCCTGGCGAGGCGCGCGCCGAGCGCCTGAAGACGAGCGCGCGCATCGTCATCGCCGGCAGCGGCCTGGGCGGACTGGCCGTTGCCAACCGGCTGAGCAGGGCGCTCGACGGCGCGCGCATCACCATCGTCGACGCCAGGCGCGAGCACAACTACCAGCCGGGCTACACCCTGGTCGCGACCGGCATCTGGCCGGTATCGAAAGTCCGCAGCAGCAATGCGGAATACATGCCCGCCGGAGTCGAGTGGGTGCAGGAGGCGGTCGACGCCTTCGACCCCGCTTCGAAACAGGTCGTCACCAGCAGCGGGCGGCGCATTGCCTACGACTTCCTGGTGGTGGCCACCGGCCTGCACCTGGACTACGCGCAGATCGAGGGCATGGACCTTGCCGCCATCGGCAGCAACGGGCTGGCCAGCGTCTACGCGAGTGCGCAGGCGGCGCAGGCGAGCTGGAGCGCCATCGACGCCTTCCGCAGGACGGGCGGCGACGCCGTGATGACGCTTCCGGGCGGCGCGCTGAAGTGCGCCGGCGCGCCGCTCAAGATGACCTTCATGGTCGACGATCGCCTGCGCCGGGCGGGTACCCGCGAGCGCTCGCGGGTGCTCTTCCACACCGCGCTGCCCACCGACACCGTGTTCGGCGTGGCGGCGGTCAACGACAACGTGCTGGCGCGCTGGAAGCAGCTCGACATCCAGACCCGCTTCCTCAGCAAGCTGGTCGCCATCGACATCGGCGCCCGGCGTGCCAGCTTCGCCAGTCCGGAGGGCGAGCGCAGCGAGGTGCCCTACGACCTGCTGCACGTGGTGCCGCCGATGCGCGCGGTCGACGCGGTGAAGAACAGCGACCTGGCCTGGAAGGAGGGCCCGTTCGCCGCCGCCGGCTGGCTCGAGGTCGACAAGCTGACGCTGCGTCACCGCCGCTATCCCGAAGTCTTCGGCATCGGTGACATCAACGGCACGCCGCGCGGCAAGACGGCTGCCACCGTCAAGAAGAGTGCGCCGCTGGTGGCAGCCAACCTGCTCGCCGTCATTGCCGGTCGCGAACCGGAATCGGGTTTCGACGGCTACACCTCCTGCCCGCTGCTGATCCGCGAGGGCTCGGCAATGCTGATCGAGTTCGACTACAAAGGGCGCCTGACGCCCTCGCTGCCGCTGATCGACCCCTTGCAGGAGAGCTGGGCGGCGTGGCTGATGAAGGTCCGGCTGCTCCATCCCGCCTATGTGGCGGTACTGCGCGGTCGCGTCTGAGGAGCGTGTCATGTACGAGATCTGGCTGGCCCTGAACATCGGCTTCGAAATCGCACGCGCCAACGCGGTGCCGGTGGTCTTCGCCGCGCTGGTGCTGCTTGCGCTGACGCTCAATGCGCTCCGAAAGCGAGGCGGGGCGTGGCGGCGCGCGCTCGTGCCCGCGCTCGCAGTGGGCCTGCTGGTGGCGCTGGCGGCGGCGCTTGCGCTGCCCGCGCTCACGCGCGCGACCTTTTCCGATCTCTCTTACCGGGTCGACTGGCTGATCCTGCTGGCCATCGCGGCGGCATGCGGTGGCATCGCAGCGGCCTTTGCCTGGCCGCTGGCGGTGCTGCTGCGCGGCGCCCGGCGCACCACGGTGAGCTGATCCTGCCACCGTCTCGATGGCAGAGCTGGCTTTGCCCGACAGCCTCCTCCAGGCCGGGCCGCACGGCCGTGGCACGGTTCCATGGCGAGCGCATTGCCGTGCGCACCTGGCCGGCAGGCGATAATCAGGTGGTTTTCGCCGAGTGGCATGCTCGAGAAACGCGATAGCGACGGACACTGGAACCGGAAGCGGACATGAGGGAAGCGCTGCACCGCCTGCGCGCACGCCGGGAGCGCGTGTGACGAGCCCCTACTGGAGCGCCACCGCGCGTGGCCTGAGCCCCTATGTACCGGGCGAGCAGCCGGTCATCCCCGGCCTGGTCAAGCTCAACACCAACGAGAGCCCCTATTCGCCCTCGCCGGCGGTGCTCGAGGCGATCCGCGCCGAACTGGGGGATGCGGGCGCCAGCCTGCGCCTGTATCCGGATCCGCAGGCTACCGCCTTGCGCGAGGCCATCGCCGTGCGCGAAGGCGTCACGACGGCACAGGTGTTCGTCGGCAACGGCTCCGACGAGGTGCTCGCCTTCGCCTTCCAGGGCCTGCTCGCGCAGGCGCAGCCGCTGCGCTTTCCCGATGTCACCTACAGCTTCTATCCGGTCTGGTGCAGGCTGTACGGCATTGCCTTCGAGACGGTTGCGCTGGCCGCCGACTTTTCCCTGCGCGTCGACGATTACGCGCGGCCCGGCCCGGTGATCCTGCCCAACCCGAATGCTCCCACCGGGCGCGCCGTCGGGCGTGCCGAACTGGCACGCCTGCTCGCGGCGCGGGCCGAATCCGCGGTGGTGGTCGATGAAGCCTACGTCGAGTTCGGCGCCGAGAGTGCCGTGCCGCTGATCGCGGCGCATCCCAATCTGCTGGTGGTGCGCACGCTGTCGAAGTCGCACGCGCTGGCCGGCTTGCGCGTCGGCTACGCCCTGGGCCAGGCGCCGCTGATCGAGGCACTGGTACGCGTGAAGGACAGCTTCAATTCGTATCCGCTCGATCGCCTGGCGCAAGTCGGTGCACTTGCCGCGCTGCGCGACCAGGCGTGGTTCGCACGCTCGCGCGATGCGGTGATCGCCAGTCGCGAGCGACTGGCGCGCGAGCTGGCCGGCCTGGGCTTCGAGGTGCTGCCCTCGCAGGCCAATTTCCTGTTCGTGCGCCACCCGGGGCACGATGGCGCGGCGCTGGCGCGCGCCTTGCGCGACGACGGCATCGTGGTGCGCCACTTCGCCTTGCCGCGCATCGAGCAGTGGTTGCGCATCACTGTCGGCACCGATGCACAGTGCGACGCACTGATTGCGGCCGCGGCGATGCACCTTGCGCGGCCTGCCGCCGCGCGCCCGCCGCCTTCCGGGGCCGCTTGACGCGTTCGAGCGCAGCTTCTCAGGTCGGCGTGATCCGGAATTCGATCACGGCGGCGTTGCGACTCCAGGTCTGCGCCAGTCGATAGGCGTTGCTGCGCCGCCGCGAGCGGATCACCATGCGGTACTCGAAGA
>CAZXLV010000269.1:0-3141 GCA_964641405.1 uncultured Limnobacter sp.
GCTGTGATCCTTGGTGACGATGGTCCAGCCGTCGGCCATTTCGCGCACCTCGCGCCGGCCGGCGTTGATCATCGGCTCGACGGTGAAGATCATGCCCGGTTCGATTCGCTCGCCGCTGCCCGGCTTGCCGTAATGCAGCACCTGGGGTTCCTCGTGGAAACGGCGCCCGATGCCGTGGCCGCAGAATTCGCGCACCACCGAAAAGCCGCTCGCCTCGGCATGTTGCTGGATGGCGTGCCCGATGTCGCCGAAGTTGCCGCCCGGACGCACCTGCTCGATGCCCAGCCACATGCACTCGTAGGTGACCTTGCACAGGCGCCGTGCCGCCACCGAAGGCTCGCCGACCATGAACATGCGACTGGTGTCGCCGTGGAAGCCATCCTTGATGACGGTGATGTCGATGTTGAGGATGTCTCCGCTCCTGAGTACCTTCTCGCCGGGAATGCCGTGGCAGACCTGGTGGTTCACCGAGGTGCAGGTAGCGCGCGGATAGGGGCGGTAGCCGGGCGGGGCGTAGTGCAGCGGCGCCGGCACGGTCTGTTGCACCTCGACCATGTACTCGTGGCACAGCCGGTCGAGTTCTCCGGTGGTGACTCCGGGGCGCACCAGCGGCGTGATGTAGTCGAGGACTTCGCTGGCCAGGCGGCCGGCTACCCGCATCGCCTCGATTTCGGGTCCGGACTTCAGGATGATCGACATGGTAGAATTATAGGCTTGGCTCGGTAGCCCTGCAGGCGTCAGAGGCGCTTGCAGGACCGAGCTGGAATCACGCGCACCGCCCCATCTGGGTGGCCTGCGGCGCCAGGCGCGATCGACATCGGGTCGACATCGAGCCGGGCGCAGCGGGCTCGCAGGCGATGCGTCAGACCCAACCCGATCGGAGTTTGTCATGTCTGTCACCATGCGGCAAATGCTCGAGGCCGGCGTCCATTTCGGCCACCAGACGCGTTTCTGGAATCCCCGGATGGCCTCGTACATCTACGGCCATCGCAACAAGATCCACATCTTCAATCTCGAGAAGACCCTGGTCATGTACCAGGACGCGATGAAGTACCTGCGCCAGCTCGGCACGGTGCTGTTCGTCGGCACCAAGCGCCAGGCGCGCGAGATCGTCGCCGAAGAGGCTGCCCGCGCCGGCATGCCCTACGTCGACCAGCGCTGGCTGGGTGGCATGCTCACCAATTTCAAGACCGTCAAGACTTCGATCAAGCGCCTGAAGGACATGGAGACCACGGTCTCGGAGGGCGGCATCGAGCGCATGTCCAAGAAGGAATCGCTGATGTTCCAGCGCGAGCTCGACAAGCTGCACAAGAGCCTGGGCGGCATCAAGGAGATGGGCGGCCTGCCTGACGCGATCTTCGTGATCGACGTGGGCTTTCACAAGATCGCGGTCACCGAGGCGCGCAAGCTGGGCATACCGATCGTGGCGGTTGTCGACACCAACCACTCGCCCGAGGGCATCGATCACGTCATTCCCGGCAATGACGACTCCGGCAAGGCGATCCGCCTGTACGCGCGCGGCGCCGCCGACTCGATCCTCGAGGGTCGTGAGGCCTCGCTGCAGGAGATCGTCAAGACCGCCGACGACGACGAGGAGTTCGTCGAGGTCGATGGCGAGGAGTCCTGAGGGCGGCGTCCCGAGCGCGGCGTCCCGAGCGGCGCTCGCACCCGTGGCGAAGCGACTGAACCGAGGAGGGAAGCGATGGCGGAAATCACCGCAAGCATGGTCAAGGAATTGCGCGAAAAGACCGACGCGCCAATGATGGAATGCAAGAGGGCGCTTACCGAGGCCGGCGGCGACCTGGCGCGCGCCGAGGAAATCCTGCGCGTGAAGCTCGGCAGCAAGGCCACCAAGGCCGCTTCGCGGGTGACCGCGGAGGGCGTGGTGGGCATCTGGCTGGCCGACGACGGCAAGCTGGGTGCCATCATCGAAGTCAACTGCGAAACCGATTTCGTCGCCCGCAACGAGGACTTCCTCGCCTTTGCGCGCAACCTGGCGCAACTGGTCGCACACCGCAATCCGGCCGACCTGGCGGCGCTCGCGGCGCTGCCGATGGGCGAGTCCACCGTCGAGGCGACGCGCACCGCGCTGGTCGGGCGCATCGGCGAGAACCTGGGCATCCGGCGCTTTGCCCGGGTGGTCGCCGACGGGCGACTGGCCAGCTACGTGCACGGCGGCGCGAAGATCGGCGTGCTGATCGACGTGGTCGGCGGCGACGACAGCCTGGCGCGCGACCTTGCCATGCATGTCGCGGCGAGCAAGCCCAAGGCCGTGTCGCACGAGGGCGTGCCGGCGGCCGACATCGAACGCGAGCGCTCGATTGCCAGCCAGAAGGCTGCCGAGTCGGGCAAGCCGGCCGCGATCGTGGCCAGGATGGTCGAAGGCACCGTCCAGAAGTACCTGAAGGAGGTCACGCTGCACGGCCAACCATTCGTGAAGGACGACAGCGTCACGGTCGAGCAGTTGCTCAGGCAGCACGGCGCCCGGGTCGCGCACTTCGTCCTGTACGTGGTCGGCGACGGCATCGAGAAGAAGCAGACCGATTTCGCGGCCGAGGTGGCGGCCCAGGTGGCCGCCTCCCGGTGAGCGTGCTGGCGCTGAAATGGCCTCATAATCCCGGGCGGCGCGGCCGGGCCCGGGCGCCGCGATGCCAGGTCGAACCGGAGGACGTGTGAAGCCGAGGGAAGGTCGCGCGCAGGGGAGTTACACGGCGCCAACAGTGCCGCTGGCCTATCGCCGGGTGCTGCTCAAGCTCTCGGGCGAGGCGCTGATGGGTGAGCAATCCTACGGGATCGATCGCGCCACCATCGAGCACATGGCGCGCGACATCGCCGAGGTGGCGCGACTGGGCGTCGAACTGGCGATCGTGATCGGCGGGGGCAACATCTTTCGCGGCGTCGCCGGCGGTGCCGCCGGCATGGATCGCGCAACCGCCGACTACATGGGCATGCTCGCCACGGTCATGAACTCGCTGGCGCTGCAGGACGCGCTGCGCCAGTGCAACGTGGTGGCGCGCGTGCAGTCGGCCCTGAAGATCGAACAGGTGGTCGAGCCCTACATCCGCCCCAAGGCACTGCGCTACCTGGAGGAGGGCAAGGTCGTCATCTTCGCGGCCGGCACCGGCAATCCGTTCTTCACCA
>CAZXLV010000270.1:0-3106 GCA_964641405.1 uncultured Limnobacter sp.
TCTCGACCAGCTCGAACAGCGAATCCATGTCGTGGTCGATGACGATCATCGTGCGTCCCTGGGCGATCGACTTCAGCAGCGCCACGGTCTCGACGCGCTCCTGCGGGCTCATGCCGGCCAGCGGCTCGTCCAGCAGCAGCAGGCTCGGCGAAGTCGCCAGCGCCAGCCCGATCTCCAGCCGCCTCTTTTCGCCATAGGCGAGTTCGGACACCGGCGTATCGAGCCGCGTGATCAGGTTGACCAGCGCGGCCGTACTCTCGACCTGGGCATCGAGGCCCCGCACCCTGCGCATGCTCTTGAACAGATCGAGCTTGAACTTGCCGCGGATCCCGCCGAGGGCCGCGATCCGGAGGTTCTGCCGCACGGTGAGGCGATCGAAGAGCTGGTTGATCTGGTAGCTCTTGGTAAGCCCCAGTTGGCAGGCATCGGCGACGCCCATGGTGGTGATGTCGTGTCCGTCGAACACGATCCGCCCGTCGGTCGGCGGCACCTCGCAGGTGAGCATCTTGAAGAAGGTGGTCTTGCCGGCGCCGTTGGGCCCGATGATGCCGCGCATTTCGCCGTAGTCGACGGTGAAGTCGATGTCGCTGTTGGCCACCAGGCCGCCGTAGCGCTTGGTCAGTCCGATCGTCTGCAGGATGGGACCGCTCTTTGCATGGGCCGGCTTGCGCCGGGCCGGCATGGGCACCACCGTGGCTGCCGGCACGGCCACAGGCGGCGTCGATGCAGCCTTTGCCTCGGCCTGCCCGGCCCGCCGCTTGTGCGTGGCGAGTCGATAGAGATCATTGAGCGCCCCCGCCAGCCCGCGGCGCAGGAAGATGACCAGCAGCACGAACACGATGCCGAGAATGAGCTTCCAGGTGGCGCCGAGATTGAGCGTGGTCTGGAAGAAGTCGCTCAACAGCAACCACGTCGCCGCCCCGAGCAGGGGCCCGAACAGCGTACCGGCGCCGCCGATCGCCGTCTGCATGATGATCTCGCCCGAGGTGTGGAACATGAAGGCGTCAGGCGGCATGAAGCCCTGCATCAGGCCGAGCAGGCCCCCGGCGAAGCCCGCGTACATGGCGGCGACGACGAATACCGTGAGCTTGTAGCCGTGGATGTTGTGGCCGAGCGCCTGCGCACGCAGCGGATTGTCGCGAATCGCGCGCAGCAGCAGGCCGACCGGCGAGCGCACGATGCGCAGCGCGAGCACCAGTCCGACGAAATACCAGAACGCGAAGAACGCGTACATCGACAGGTTGTCGTCGAATTCGATGGTCGTGAATCCGAGCTTCAGGTTCGGCGACGGCACGCCGGGCAAGCCGTTCTCGCCGCCCGTGTAGGCGGAAAGCGGATTGAACTCGAGGAAGAAGAAGACTTCGGCAATCGCCACGGTGATCATGGCGAAGTAGATGCCGGTACGCCGCAACGCGATCAGCCCGATCACGTAACCGACCACACCCGCCACCAGCATGCCGAGAATGAGGGCGTAGACCGTATTGTCGAACGGCGTCTGCGTCAGCAACCAGGCGGCGAACATGCCGCCGGTGCCGAAGAACGCGGACTGCCCGAACGAGAGCAGCCCGGTGTAGCCGAACAGCAGGTCGAAGCCGATTCCGACCAGGCCCCATATGAGGATGCGGTTGATCGTGGTCGGCGCGAAACCGAGTTCGGGCAGCACGAAGGGCGCCGCGATCAGCGCCAGCAGCGTGAGCGTTTCGACCAGGAAGGGGCGTTGTCTGGTGAGCATGAGAGAACCGCGTTTACTCGCGACCGACGGCGCCGAGCAGTCCGTGAGGACGAAGGACCAGCACCAGCGTCATGGCCACGAAGAGCATGACGTAGGAATAGGCCGGATCGATGATCGAGGTGAGACTGATGATTTCGCCGGCAATCAGGCCACCGAGCACGGCACCGGGGAAGGATCCGACCCCCCCGATGACCACCACGACGAAGGTCTGCACCAGGATGGCATCGCCGACATCGGGCGCGATGGAGACGACCGGAGTGTTGACGATGCCGGCGAAGCCGGCGGCCATCGCACCGATGCCGAACACCAGCATGAACACCTTGTAGACGTTGATGCCGAGCGAATCGACCATGACGGCATCTTCGATCCCGGCGCGCACGATCATGCCGATGCGCGTCCGGTACAGCACCAGATAGAGCACCAGCAGGGCCACCGCCACGATGCCGAGCAAGGCCAGGCGATAGGTCGGGTACATCATGAAGCCCAGGTCGGTGATGCCGACCAGCGCCTGCGGCGGCGGTACCCGATGCGACTGGCTGCTGAAGAAGAAGCGCACCGCCTCGACGAACACGATCCCCAGGCCGAATGTGACCAGGAGTTGATCCTCGGGCGGACGATCATAGAAGTAGCGGATGATCGCCCGCTCCATGACGACCCCCAGCACCATCACGAACAGCGAGCCCGCGATCACCGCGACGATGAACGATTCCGTGTAGGTGTATGCAACCCAGCCGGCGTAGCCGCCCAGCATGAACATCGCGCCGTGCGCGAGGTTGAGCACCCCGAGCGTGCCGTAGATGATCGTCAGGCCCGACGAAATCAACGCCAGCAGTGCGCCCAGCACCAGCCCGTTGAAGAGTTGCGATACGAAGTTCGCCCAGTTCAGCACGCCAACCGCCTCGATGATGAAGATCAGTTCCGCACGGCCTTCGAGTGCTGTGCGCCACCGACGCCAGGTCGGATACGCGCCGCCTTGGCCGTCGGTACGGACACAAACGGACCGGGTGGTCGCATCCGGCGCGGCCGCCGGACGCGATCACCCATGCGCCGGGCTCAGGTGTAGCTACCCAGCTTGCAGCCGAACGCGTCTGGAGCCTGGATGACTTCCTTGCCGGGAACCGTATCGACGACCTCCCAGAAATCCTCAGGGTTCTTCATGTCCTTCTTGGCCTTGCCGCGCACGATGAAGACCGGGCGCACGCACTGGTGATCCTGCGGACGGTAGTGCACGTCGCCCAACAGCGACGGAATGGTTTCGCCCTTTTCCCAGTGCTTGATGACATCAGGCGGATAGAAGGTACCCGCCTCGGTGACCATCCGCGCCCAGTGCGCGAAGCTCACGTAGGCGTTCTCGGCGCCCCACTCCGGCCGATA
>CAZXLV010000271.1:0-3099 GCA_964641405.1 uncultured Limnobacter sp.
GAAGACCATCGCGGTGCAGGGCGCGACGCCGAGCAGGATCATGCCGGCGATGTACCCGGAAGCCGAGGCCGGATCGACCCAGGGCGCGAAGAGGTACTCGAAGAACAGCACCGCGAGCACGGCCATGGTGAACGGCTTGACCAGCCAGTTGACGACCAGCGTGAGGAGCAGGCCGCGCGGTCGCTTGCCGACGTCCTTCACGGCGGCGAAGTCGATCCGCACCATCATCGGGTAGATCATCACCCAGATGAACACGGCCACGATCAGGTTCACGTGCGCCCATTCCATTCTCGCCACTGCCTCGAACAGGCCCGGGGACACCACTCCGAGGCCCACCCCCGCGACGATGCCCAGGCCCACCCAGACCGTGAGATAACGCTCGAAAAGTCCCATGGAGGCTTCCTGTCTGCTGGTTCCGGGCGACGTCGCGGCTCGCGGAGATTGGTTCGAGTTCGGGCTGGAGCGTCGAGTCGCTCAGCGCGTCGAATGGCAGTGTTGGTCCGCGGCTGGCAGGCAGGACTCGCCCTCGCAACAGTTGCGGGTCAGGAAGCCGATCAGCCCGTTCATGCGCTCGAAGTCTGCGCGGTAGATCAGGTGTCGGCTGGCGCGCTCCTGGGTCACCAGTCCGGCACCGCTAAGCTCCTTGAGATGGAACGACAGCGTGGCGGCGGGAATTGCCAGCGCGTCGCTCATCGTGCCCGGCGTCAAGCCGCGCCTGCCCGCGACGATCAGGGCGCGGAAGATCCTCAGGCGAAGCGCTTGCCCAAGAGCGGCCAGCGCGCGGATCACGTCGACCTCTTCCATGCTTCTAATATATTCGAAACGATGGCAGGACGCCAGTCGGTCGTTCCGGGGCAGGGCAGGAGCGGTGGCTGTCGAGCGCCTTGTGGCATTCGTGTTGCATTGCCCTGTCGGCATCCCCGTCATCGATAATCACGCTCGATGAAGCGACGCCGAAGACGTCCAGATCGGACTCTCGGACGGCTGGTGGCTGTGCCTGCAGGCGGACTACGATACCGAGATTGCGAAGGAGGGCCTTGCGAAGACGCTCGCGAAGACCAGGCCCTGGAAGGAAGCAATGGACCAGGCGGCGGATGCGCACTGATGCGTCGCGTGCGCGCGGCGGGGTGCTGGAGCCGCTGTCGAACGTTGGTAGGCCGTGCCGGATTCGAACCGGCGACCAACGGATTAAAAGTCCGGTGCTCTACCAGCTGAGCTAACGGCCCGTTTCACGCGGATTTCCCGACAGGCAAATCAGTCGCGAAGCCCGCTATTTTATGGATTCGCCGCCGGCGGGTCAAACGACTTCGGCGTCGGCTTCGGCGTCGGCTGCAAGGGCTACGGCTGCGGCTGCCGCAACATGACTGTCGACGCATTCGGGCCGCGTCCCCGCGCCTGGTGACCGACTCGCCATGCCGGCGGCCACGCTCATTGCGAAGCGAGACGATAGCGGGTCGGATCGCCGACCCCGGCGGCTGCGAAACCGGCGCGCCGGATGCGGCAGGCATCGCATGCGCCGCAGGCGCGTCCCTGTTCATCGGCCTGATAGCAGGAGACCGTCATCGAGTAGTCCAGTCCGAGGCGCACGCCCTCGCCAATGATCGCCGCCTTCGACAGGTCGATGATCGGCGTGCACACGCGGATCGGCCGCCCTTCGATGGCGGAGCGGGTGGCCAGGTTGGCGACGCGTTCGAAGGCGGCCACGTATTCGGGGCGGCAGTCGGGATAGCCGGAATAGTCGACCGCGTTGGCGCCGAAGTGGATCTCGTCGGCGTCGAGCGTTTCGGCCCAGGCTAGCGCCAGCGACAGCATGATGGTGTTGCGCGCCGGCACATAGGTGACCGGGATCACGCCGGGCGCCGCTGCCTGCTCGGGCACGGCAATCGAGGGGTCGGTGAGCGCCGAAGCGCCGAAGCGCGACAGGTCGAGCTCGACGATCTCGTGGCGCAGCGCGCCGAGTGTGCGAGCGATCTGCCGGGCCGACTGGAGTTCGACCGCGTGGCGCTGGCCGTAGTGCAGCGACAGGGCGAAGCACTCGCAGCCGCGCTCGCGCGCCAGGGCCAGCACGGTGGCCGAGTCGAGGCCGCCCGAGAGCAGGACGACCGCGCGCGTCACTTCGTTGCGGGCAGGCTGGCCAGGCGCTCCCTGGCGAGTTGCGCGGCCTGGCTCTGCGGATAATTCTGCACCACGCTCTCGAGGGTTCGCCGCGCCGCGCGCCGGTCGCCGCTTTCGGCCTGTGCATAGCCGACGTTGAGCATTGCGTCGGCGCTGCGCGGGTTGCCCGGATACCTCGCGATCAGCGCCTGGTGGCTGGTGATCGCCGCCTTGTAGTCCTTCAGCGCAAACTGGCTGCTGCCGATCCAGAACATCACGCCAGGCATGTAGGGGCTGTCGGGATACTGCGCCTGGAACTGCTGGAAGGAGGCCAGCGCAGTGCGGAAGTCGCCGCCGCGGAACTGTGCCAGGGCAGCATCGAAGGCGCGCTTCTCGCTCTGGTCGACGGTGACGGTCTGGCCGTCGATCTGCGTAGTCACCGGCTCGAAGCGCTTGATGCGCGTGTCCACGGTGGCCAGTTGATCGCGCAACTGCCGCTGCGTGGTGGCCAGCTCGTTGGTCTGCACCTCGAGTTGGCCGCGCAGCCGGGCCATCTCCTGGCGCAGCGCGTCGAGCTGCGACTGCAGCTCGAGTTGCCCACGTGCGGTCTGCTCGATGCGATCCAGGCGCGCGGCGAGCGCGCCGACCTGCTGCGAGAGCTGTTCGACGCGACCGCGGACGTCGAGAATGGCGCGACGCGCCTCGTCATCGGAGAACAGCGCATGGGCACCGGGGGCGACCCCGAGCAGGGCCGCTGCCGCCGCAAAGGCCGAAAGTCCGCGTCGCAGGTTCACTGATACACCAGGTCGACGCGACGGTTCTCGGCGAACGAGGCTTCGTCAGTGCCGGTGGCGCGTGGTCGCTCTTCGCCGAAGCTGACCGCCTCCATCTGGGCGTCGGGAACGCCCAGCGCCGACATCGCGCGGCGTACCGCTTCGGCGCGCTTTTGGCCGAGCGCGAGGTTGTACTCGCGGCTGCCGCGCTCGTCGGTGTTGCCCTGGATCG
>CAZXLV010000272.1:0-3079 GCA_964641405.1 uncultured Limnobacter sp.
AGAACGACGTGCTCGACGAGTTCTTCCGCACCGGCCGCTACCGGCCGCGCGGCACCGCCGAGACGCACCACACCAGCAGCCCGTCGATGGACATCTCCAAGGCCTCGAACTTCGAGCGCTTCGTGCACGACCTGGTCGGCGGCGACACCATGCGCGTGGCGGCGATGTGGCGCGATCTCGACGAACGCGGTGAGTTCGATATCGCCGGCAGCGCCGAGTTCGAGCGCCTGCACGAATTCGGCTTCGTCTCGGGCGCCAGCCGCCATGCCGATCGGCTGGCGACGATTCGCGCCGTGCATGCTCGCTACGGCGTGATCATCGATCCCCACACCGCCGACGGGCTGCACGTCGCACAGGCCTGGCGCGAACCGGGCGTGCCGATGATCTGCCTGGAGACGGCCCAGGCGACCAAGTTCGCCGACACCATCCGCGAGGCGATCGGCGAGGAAGCACCGCGCCCGGCCGGTTTCGAGGATCTCGAGCGCCGTGCGCAGCGTTTCGACCGCATGCCGGTGGACCTGGCAGCGCTCCAGCGTTACATCGCCGAGCGCTGCGACGCCGCCACCTCGGCGCTCGATTGCAGGTTGTGGAAGCGCGACTGATCGCGCCGCCATCGGGCGCAGTCGCGTTACTGATCCTCGCGCGACCGGGGGCGGCGCGACAGCCGCGCCGGCGCGCGTCGCTGCTCGATCGCGCGCCGCATGGCGCTTGCAAGGCGACGCAACGCACCGTCGATGGCCGTGCGCAGGCTGTCGTGCGCCTCCTCGACGATGACGCTGTGCAAGCCGCGCAGCACGACCTTGATCCGGCAACGCTTGTCGAGTCCGCCGCGTGGCCCGTTCACATCCTCGATGCGCGCGCTCGCGCGCTCGACCCTGGACTCGAAGCGGCTCAGGCGCGCGGCGAGCTTGCGACGCAGGTAGTCGCGCTCGCTGGGGGTGATCGGCGTGCCGAAGTTCCTGATGTGAATTGGCGCGCCGGTCCGCGCTGCCGTGTGCGCAGCGGCGCCGGGCCGCTTCGCGTGTTTCGCTACTGCCATGAGGTGATTTTCCAGTGAACGCCGAACAACGCCAGGGCATGCACGAGGCGCGCCTGGCGGGCCCTTCTGCGGCCGTACGGAATCGGCCCGGCCGTCAGCGTCGATTCTAGACCGCCGCGGAGGAAGGCTGGCGGATCAGCGGGGGCGGTAGCGGGCGCCGGCCCGCCGCGCGTTGGCCCCTTGCCGCGCCGGGATTCGGCTTCGAGGCTACACTGCAGCCATAGCTTCGGAACGACATGAAAGTATTCGGCTTTGCGGGCTATTCCGGCTCGGGCAAGACGACCCTGATCGAGCAGCTGATTCCGCGCATGGTCATGCGCGGCTTGCGCGTGTCGCTGATCAAGCACGCGCACCACCTGTTCGACATCGACAAGCCGGGCAAGGACTCGTATCGCCATCGCGAGGCCGGCGCCTCCGAGGTGCTGATCACCTCCGACCAGCGCTGGGTGCTGATGCACGAGCTTCGCGACGAAGCCGAGCCGTCGCTGCACGAGCAGTTGAAGCGCTTTTCGCCCTGTGACCTGGTGCTGGTCGAGGGCTACAAGCATGCTGCAATCGCCAAGCTGGAAGTCTACCGGCCCTCGCTGGGCAAGCCGCCGCTGCACCCCGACGATGCGAACATCGTTGCCATTGCCACCGATGCACCCATCGACACGCAGCTGCCCTTGCTCGACCTGAATCGTCCGGACGACATCGTCGAGTTCGTTCTCGCTTTTCCGGAACGTCGCCATGAGCCCAGGATTGCTGCAGTTCGATGAGGCGCTGGCCGCGCTGCTCGCGCAAGCCACGCCGCTGACCGACGTCGAGACGCTCGACACCGGCGCGGCCAACGCACGTGTGCTCGCGGCCGACGTGCGCGCCACGCTCGACGTGCCGCCGCGCGACAACAGCCAGATGGACGGCTACGCAGTGCGCTGCGCCGACCTGGCCGGGGCCTCGAGCGCGCAAGCGGTGCGCCTGCCGGTCGCTCAGCGCATTGCGGCCGGTCACGTCGGGGAGCCGCTGCGTGCCGGCGAAGCGGCGCGCATCTTCACCGGCGCCTTGCTGCCCGATGGCGCCGATGCGGTGGTGATGCAGGAAATGGCCCGCCCCGAGGGCGATTCGGTGTCGTTTACGCAATGCCCGCAGCCAGGCGAGTGGATCCGGCGTGCCGGCGAGGACATCCGTTCCGGCAGCGTGATCCTGCCCGCCGGCACGCGGCTGGGTCCGCAGGCCTGCGGCCTGGCGGCCTCGGTCGGGCTGGCAGCGCTGCCGGTGTTCCGGCGCGTGCGGGTGGCGTGTTTCTACACCGGCGACGAGCTGGCGATGCCGGGCGAGCCGCTGCGGCCCGGGGCCATCTACAACAGCAACCGCTTCGTGCTCGGGGCGCTGCTGCGCTCGCTGGGCTGCGAACTGCTCGATCTCGGACACGTGCCCGACACGCTGGCCGCCACCCGGGAGGCACTGCGCCGCGCCGCGCAGGGCAGCGACCTGATCGTCACCTCGGGCGGCGTGTCGGTGGGCGAGGAAGACCACGTCAAGGCGGCCGTCGAAGCCGAGGGCGAATTGCGCATGTGGCAGATCGCCATGAAGCCGGGCAAGCCGCTGGCCTACGGCCGCGTGCGGCGGCCGGACGCACAGGGCCCGGCCCATTTCATCGGCCTGCCGGGCAACCCGGTGTCGGGCTTCGTCACTTTCCTGATGCTGGCGCGCCCCTTCCTGTTGCGCCTGCAGGGAGTCGTCGATGTGACGCCGCAGGCGATCCCGGTGCGCGCCGATTTCGCGTGGACCCGGCCCGCGCGGCGGCGCGAATTCCTGCGCGCCCGCTTCAACCGCGACGGCGGCCTCGACATCTTTCCGCATCAGGGCTCGGCGGTGCTGACCTCCACGGTGTGGGCGCAAGGCTTGATCGACAATCCGGCCGAGCGCGCCATCGCACCCGGCGACATCGTGCGTTTCCTGCCCTTCAGCGGGCTTCTGGACTAGACATCATGGTCGCCCGCGCTTTGGCGGGCGACCGGTCTCCTGAGTCGTAGGTTGCGCGGGGAGCCGCGCCGAGCT
>CAZXLV010000273.1:0-3074 GCA_964641405.1 uncultured Limnobacter sp.
GGGTTCGATTCCCCCCGCCTCCACCATTAATGAAACCCCAACCGTTCTCGGTTGGGTTTTTTCTTGCCTGATCGCGCCGGTCCCCACGTGTTCTTGGGGGTTCCTGCGGAAGCCTGCGGACTACGCCGGTCAGCCTTCCAGGATCGTGTCCCTGCACGTGGTGTACGAGCCGTGAGTTCCGATCTGGTCGGACTCGTGCTCAGTTGACGACAGCCGACAACCGACAACCGAGCGGGCTGATTGTCGACGAGTCCACGCAGCGGCTCAAGGGGCATGTAGCGGCGCTGCAGCTGCCACTCGTCGTTCTGCTCGAGCAGCAGCCCTCCGACGAGGCGCGTGACGGCGGGAACGTTCGGGAGGATGCCGACGACATCGGTGCGCCGCTTGATCTCGGCATTGAGCCTCTCCAAGGGGTTGGTGCTGTGGAGCTGGGCCCGATGGACCTTGGAGAAGGACATGAACACGAGCACAGATCGTGGACCGACATCGCGTGAATTACGCAGTTGCTACAGCGCTGCCACCGGATTTTGCGTACTGGCGCGACTTTGCGGGCCAATTCGTCACGGCACTTTGCATGTCGGCGGAGCCGCTGACTACTGAGACTGCCGTGAATACGAGCGCTGTCCCACCACCCACGCCCATGGCGCTCGCTGCCTTGGTGGATGCCGCGCCGTCGATGCCGGCGGGAGAGTACCTGACCGCGAAAGTACTCTGCGCTCTTTGGCGGCAGACCGAGGCGGCGTTTCACGCCGAACACTCGATCGCGAAGCAGCCCTTGCAGGAATACCTGCAGCAGGAGCGCAATCCGGCCTGGCATCTCGTCGGCCGCGTCAACCTGTGGCCGCTGAGACGCCTACGATTGTCTGAAGAAGCGCTGCATACGAGGTTCGTTGTTCAAGCCACTCGCGGCCAGAATATCTGATTATGCGCCAGAGCGCGCTCAGAGCGGTATGTACTCGCCGGCATTGATGTCCAGCGCTGCACCCGTTATGCCGCGGGCACGCCGACTGACCAAGAACAGCGCTGCCTCGGCCACGTCCCCGCTGGTCGGAATGTAGCCCAGCGGAAGACTGTCAGTCACGCGCCGACGGATGTCTTCGGCGCTCACCCCCTCCGCATCCGCGATGGCGGCGAAGGCGCTCTGCAGCGGTGGGCCGTCGATGTAGCCAGGGATGACTGCGTTGACGCGCACACCGCGTGGCGCAAGCTCCAGCGCAAGCGTTCGCGTCGCTGTCTGCAGCGCGCCTTTGGAGATCGCGTAGCTCGCAAAGCCGGGCTTATGACAGCGCATCGCGATGGTGTTCACCATGACGACCGCGCCTTGGCTCGCCGTCAGCGCCGGCAGAAGCGCTTGGACCATGCGGACCGAGCCCTTGACGTTCACTTCGAACGCTCGGGACCAGTCGCCGTTCAGATCGGCCTCTGCCAGCAGACTCGTTGGACCGAGCTGAAAGGCGTTGTTGATCAGCGCATCGACGCGCCCGAAACGATCACTGGTTCGCTCCGCCAAGTGACGGCAGTCCGCCTCACGGGCGATGTCGGTCGCGACGCAGAGTGTCTGTGCTCTAGGAAAACTGCCGGCGACCGACTCCAGTTTCCCCATGCTGCGAGCGGCAAGCACGACGCGCGCACCCTCTCGGACGAGGGCCGACACCAGCGCCTGGCCCAAGCCGGCCCCGACGCCCGAGACAACGACGACTTGGTCGTCGAATATCATGGGGATTCGGTCCCAAATGCAGCACGGACATCATCCAGAGTAAGTAGGCGACAGAGCGGTGGACCCAGACGTTCGCTTGGGCTGGCGCCGACGATGCGCATCGAGATCCCGCCTTGCAGATGACCGGCGGTATCTATCCAGTTCGACACATGAGGATCCGACGCGGCGATGATGATCACGACCGATCCATCGCGATGCAGCGCGGCCGTCTCGTTGTTGTAGTGCGCCGGCGCACGGAGAGGATCGATCGATTCTAACCAGTGATTGCAGGCCTGCAGGTTCCAGTAGTCGCAGCGCGGAGGCGTGAAGGTCACCACGAGCCCCTGATCGTTGCGCAGCTCGTAGTATCCGTTGAAATAGGCGGTCAGTTTGTCGCCCTGCGCAGCAGCGAGCAGCTCCGGCGGCAGCGGCAGGATCTCGTTGGGCCGCTTCCGAAATGTCTCCGTCCAGCCGAGGAACTGGCGCACCGTTCCCGAGACGAACTGCAGGGACCGGTCGAAACCTTGTCGTATGGCCTTGGCGTCCTCGAACGTTGGATCCGCCGTCGGTGTGAGGCAAACGATGTCGTAATCGGCGGGGCGGGCGGTTCCACTTCTCAGCAGCGTCTCGCGGATGGTTAGCGTATTGGTGTTCGGAGCCATCGGCAGCCAAGAGCCATTCTGCGGCTCCGACGACAGTATGATGTCGAATGCACGGTCATCGAGCAGAGTCAGACTGCTACTGTCCAGGCTGCCGGTGCACTTGAGTCCCTCGGACGTGCCCAGACCGCCAGAGTAGGTGCCGAAGCCGATCCGATCTGCATCATTGACCCGGCCGCGCAGCCGATAGTGCAGGCGGCCGTCTAGGGGCGCTGCGACATAGCGGTAATCGGGATTGTCCCCGCCTATCCGGACCCGTTCGTAGGTGAGCTCAGGCCGCATCGGGAAGTGAGGGTCGAGCTGCCGCCCTACGGCGTAGCGGAACAGTCTAGAGAGATAGCGTAGCCCCTCCGCCTGCGTTAGCTCATCCGGTGGTGCGGTGCGCAGGACATCCCGTCCGGTTAGCCGCAGCTGCTCGCAAACGTTGTCCCACAGATCGTTCCAGTCGGTGTTCATGTCGGTCTCCGAATTCTGGTAGGTGTTCGCGCATACCTACTACAGCTGCGGCCCACCACCATCCACGTAGATGCGCTGGCCGTTGACATAGGACGCCGCGGGTCCGACGAAAAAGGCGACCACCCCGGCGACTTCCTCGGGGCTGCAGACATGGCCGTAGGCCTGGCCGGCGATGATCCGCTCCCGAATCTCGCCCGGCACCTTCGAGCCGACGAAGCGCGCTCCCATATCGGTGTCCGTGAGCCCGGGTGCGACGACATTGA
>CAZXLV010000274.1:0-3070 GCA_964641405.1 uncultured Limnobacter sp.
CTGGAGTCGGTCGACGAATCGTCGATCGCCCACATCGCCGGCATCTGCGCGGTGGTGACGATCCGCGATTTCGTCGGCGTCGTCGCCGAGCGCGAGGAGCAGGCCGCACAGGCGGCAGCCGAACTGCGCGTGCGCTGGAAGGCGTGGCCCGGACTGCCGCCGCTCGCCGACCTCGAGAATGCACTGCGCGCCAATCCGGCCAGCACGCGCCGCGTGGTCGACGAGGGTGACGTCGAGGCGGCGCTGGCCGGCGCTGCCGAACCGATGGCACGCACCTACGTCTGGCCCTACCAGATGCATGCCTCGATCGGACCATCGTGCGCGGTGGCCGACTGGCACGGCGAAGCGGCCCAGCCCCATGTGCTCACGGTCTGGGCCGGCTCGCAGAACCCGCACGTCCTGCGCGCCGATATCGCGCGCCTGCTCGGCGTCGCCGACCCGGCCATCGAAGTGATCCGCATGGAGGCTGCCGGCTGCTATGGACGCAACTGCGCCGACGACGTGGCTGCCGACGCTGCCCTGCTGGCGCGCGCGGTGGGCGCGCCGGTGCGGGTGCAATTGACGCGCGAGCAGGAGCACTTGTGGGAACCCAAGGGCACCGCACAGTGGATGCAGGTGCGCGGCGGCCTGGACAGCGAGGGTGCCTTCGGCGCCTATGACTTCTCGGTTTCGTACCCCTCGAACGGCGCGCCGACGCTGGCGCTGCTGCTGACGCGCACCATCGATCCGGTGGCGCGCTCCTTCGAGATGGGCGATCGCACGGCACGGCCGCCCTACTCGGTGCCCAACCTGCGGGTGACGATCCACGACATGGCGCCGATCCTGCGCGCCTCGTGGCTGCGCGGCGTTTCCGCGCTGCCCAATTCGTTCGCGCACGAGTCCTTCGTCGACGAACTGGCCACCGCGGCGCGCGTCGATCCGCTCGAATTCAGGCTGCGCCACCTGCAGGATGCACGCGCCATCGAACTGCTGCGCGCCACCGCCGAACACGCGGGATGGGTCGCGCACGATGGCCCGCAACAACTGGGGGCCAGCGGCGAACTGTTGCACGGGCGCGGCGTCGCCTACGCACGCTACGTGCATGGGCAATGGCCCGGCGTGGCGGCCGCCTGGTCGGCCTGGGTCGCAGACGTCGACGTGAACCGCGATACCGGCGAAGTTCACGTCAAGCGCGTAGTGGTCGGCCAGGATGCCGGACTGACGATCAATCCGGACGGCGTGCGCCACCAGGTCCAGGGCAATGTGATCCAGACCACCAGTCGCGCGCTCAAGGAGCGCGTACGCATCGATCCGGCCACCAGCGTCGTCTCGGGTCGCGAATGGGGCAGCTATCCGATCCTCGGTTTCCGGGAAGTGCCGGTGATCGAGGTGCTGGCCATGCCGCGTCCCGGCGAAGCGCCGCTAGGCGTCGGCGAATCCTCGTCGGTACCCGGCACCGCGGCCATCGCCAACGCCATCTTCGACGCCACCGGCATCCGCTTCCGCCAGCCGCCGTTCACCGCCGAGGTGGTGCGCGCAGCGCTCCATCCCCTGCCCGCCCCGGCCGCGACCCCGGCTCCGCGCCACGACAAAGGTCGCATGGAGGCCGCGCACGCCTTGCCGGCGACAGCGCCCTGGCCGCGCAGCAAGCGCTGGTGGGCGGTGGCGGGCGCACTGCTGGCCGGGGTGGTCGGCTTCACCGCCGGGGCGCTCGGCTGGCGCGCGGCGATCGCGCCCATCGCGCGCACCGACGCCTCGATGTACACCGCCGCCACCCTGGAGCGTGGCCGCCAGCTTGCGGCACTCGGCAACTGCGTGGGCTGCCACACCGCACCGGGCGGCACGCCCAATGCAGGCGGCCTGGCCATGCAGACTCCCTTCGGCACCATCCACAGCACCAACCTCACACCCGACCTCGAGACCGGCATCGGCGCCTGGTCGCTGGCCGCATTCCAGCGTGCCATGCGCGAAGGCATCTCGCGCGACGGCCGCCACCTCTATCCGGCATTCCCGTACACCTCCTACACGCGCACCAGCGACGAAGACCTGACCGCGCTCTACGCCTGGCTGATGAGCCAGCCCCCGGTGCGCAAGCCGACGACGCCAACCCGCCTGCCTTTCGCGTACGGCGTGCGCCCGTTGATGGCCCTGTGGAACGCACTGTTCCTGCAGGCGGGCGCGGTAGCACATGCCGATGCGTCACGCTCGGCGCAATGGAACCGCGGCGAGTACCTCGTCAATGGCCTGGGCCACTGCGGTGCCTGCCATACGCAGCGCAACCTGCTGGGCGCCGAGCGCAGCGGCAAGGCCTACCTGGGTGGCGTTATGGTCGAGGGCTGGGAGGCTCCTGCGCTCACCTCGGCCAGTCGCTCGCCGGTGTCGTGGACCGAGCAGGCGTTCCACGACTACCTGCGCAAGGGCCACAGCCCGCTGCATGGGGCGGCGTGCGGCCCGATGGCACCGGTGGTGAGCGAACTGGCCGCGCTGCCCGACGAGGACCTGCGTGCCATGGCGCATTACCTGGCCTCGTTCAATCCGCCCACATCCGAAGCGGCAGCGAGCGCGGCTGCCCAGGCCGCGATCCTGGAAGCGCGCAGCGCCGGCGCCGCCCTGCCCGGAGCCGCCTCGCGCATGTTCGATGCGGCCTGCGGCGCCTGTCACCACGACGGCGAAGGGCCGCACCTGCTCGGCGTGAACACGCCGCTGGCGCTCAACAGCAAGCTGCACGCGCAGCAAGCAGACAATCTCGTGCGGATCATCCTCGAAGGCATCCAGGCGCCGGCGACGCGCGAGATCGGTTTCATGCCGGCCTTCGCGTCGGCACTGGACGATCGCCAGGTGGCGGAACTGACGGCCTGGATGCGCCAGCGCTACGCGCCCGGCAAACCGCCCTGGAGCGACCTCGAGCAGGTAGTGGCGCGGGTGCGCGCATCGCCCTCGCCACCGTGAACTCGATCCCCATTGCTCCGCAGACGTTCGGGAAGGTATCGAAGCGAGGGTGTGCGTAGGGTCGTGGCGCGTTGCAAGGCGCCTCACGCCCATCTTCGACACCATGTCGGAGAAACCTCTGCCACATCAACTATTTACGCGC
>CAZXLV010000275.1:0-3062 GCA_964641405.1 uncultured Limnobacter sp.
CAGGCCTGGTTGGCCACGTCGCCCACCAGTTCGCGGCCGATCGACTTGCGCACCAGGCTGCGTGCACCGTCGCAGCCCACGACGTAGCGCGCGCGAACCGTCTCCAGCCGGCCGGCGTGCGTGGCATCGATACGCTCGATGCGTGCCATCACCGGATGGTCCGCGGCCGAGGGATCGATCGCCACGTCGAGCAGCCTGCGCGAATAGTGAGGCTGCAGGCGGCTGGGCGAATCGAGCATGAACTGCAGGTAGAAGTCGTGCACGCGCGCCTGGTTCAGCACCACGTGCGGAAACTCCGACAGGCCGTCTTCGGTGTCCTGCACGCGCCCGTGCCGCACGATCACGCTCGGCTGCCTTGCGTCGGGCCGCCAGAAGGTCACTTCATTGATCCAGCAGGCCTCCTGCTGCACCTTGTCGGCGAAGCCGAAGGCCTGGAACATCTCCATGGTGCGGCAGGCGATGCCATCGGCCTGGCCCAGATGAAGCGGCGCGTCCTTCTGCTCGATGATCGCGGTGCGGATCTGCGGGAATACCGCCAGCTGCGCCGCCAGCGTCAGGCCCGCCGGGCCGCAGCCCACGATGAGCACGTCCAGTTCCGCAGGCACGGCGTCGCCGTGCGGGTGGGTCCTCGCGTAGTCGGACGCCTCCGCAATGTACGGGTTGCGTCCCCGCACGCCATCCAGATAGAACTGCATGGATCGCTTCCTCGTGGCCCGCGAAGTCTCCACGATACCTTGACTGCATTCGCGCTGGCCGCCACGCGACAGTCCCCCGGACCCACCTCAGCCCAGTCCCGAGGCAGCGCGATATTCACGCGCCTGCCCCTCCAGCCACGCGCGGAAGCTGCGCAGCAGCGGGCTTTCGGCCTTGCGCTCGGGATAGATCAGGTAGTAGGAGCGATCGCTCAGGTAAGGGTGATCGACCAGCGCCAGCAGCAGGCCGCGACGTAATTCGTCCTCGACCAGGAAGCGCGGGATGAGGGCCACGCCCATGCCGTGGATGGCCGCCTCGGTGAGCATGGAGAACAGTTCCATGCGCGGGCCCGCGAGGTCGTTCTCGATGCGCAGGCCGAGCGATTCGAACCACATCCGCCAGGCGTAGGGTCGTGTGCTCTGCTGCAGCAGGCGCAGCTGACCGAGTTCGCGCGCTTCGATCGTGCGATGCGGGGCGATCAGTTTCGGGCTGCCGACGGCGACCAGGTCTTCGTGCATCAGGAACACGCCCTCGGTACCGGGCCAGTTCGACTCGCCGGCGTAGATCGCGCCGTCGAAGCTCGTCTCGTCGAACAGGAACGGCCGCGTGCGCGGCGTGAGGTTCACCGCCACATCGGGCTGGCTTGCGGTGTAGGCCCCCAGGCGCGGCAGCAGCCAGCGCGTGGCGAAGGTGGGTACGACGGCAAGTTCGAGAATGCCGCCGCGTCCGCCGCTGGACATCACCGCAAGCGCGTCGCGTTCGATTTCGTCGAGCCGGGCAGCGACCTGCCGGCTGTACTGCGTGCCGGCCTCGGTCAGCACCACGCCGCGCCGCGTGCGCCTGAAAAGTTCGAGGCCGAGGAATGCCTCCAGGCCGGCCACCTGTCGGCAGACCGCGCTTTGGGTCACCGACAGCTCGTCGGCCGCCTTGGTGAAGCTCTGGTGGCGCGCGGCGGATTCGAAGGCCACCAGCGCCAGGTTGGACGGTATCTTGCGGCGCATCGCCTGCTCTCGAAGTGCTTACGGATTGAGTATTACGCACACGTAAGTGAAAATAAGTTGCTTGCCCACCCCGGTGTCTAACGATACAGTCCGGTTCAGTTGCTGCGATTGTGATCGAGATGTGAATAAATTGCACAACTTCGTTCGTCGATCGACGTCATCCCCACTCCCTGTCCTCCACCCCGACGCACTACGCCATGAACCCTTCGACCACGCGCACCGCCTTTCATCGCGACGATCCCCTCCTGCTCGACGCCCAACTGAGTGAGGAGGAGCGCCAGGTGCGCGACGCCGCGCATGCCTATTGCCAGGAGCAGCTGGCGCCGCGCGTGCTCGAGGCGTTCCGTCACGAGCGCACCGACCCGGCGATCTTTCGCGAGATGGGCGCACTCGGCCTGCTCGGCGCGACGATTCCCGAGCAATACGGTGGCGCAGGCCTGAACTACGTCTGCTATGGACTGGTGGCGCGCGAGGTCGAGCGCATCGATTCCGGCTATCGCTCGATGATGAGCGTGCAGAGTTCGCTGGTGATGGTGCCGATCAACGCGTTCGGCACCGAGGCGCAGAAGCAGAAGTACCTGCCCAGGCTGGCCAGCGGCGAGGCGATCGGCTGCTTCGGCCTTACCGAGCCCAACCACGGATCGGATCCCGGCAGCATGGTCACGCGTGCGCGCAAGGTGCAAGGCGGCTACCGTCTCACCGGCGCGAAGACCTGGATCACCAACAGTCCGATTGCCGACGTCTTCGTGGTCTGGGCGAAGGATGACGAAGGCGCGATCCGTGGCTTCGTGCTCGACAAGGGGGCCAAGGGCCTGACGGCACCCGCGATTCACGGCAAGGTCGGCCTGCGCGCCAGCCTCACCGGCGAGATCGTGATGGACGAGGTGTTTTGCCCCGAGGAGAATGCCTTTCCGGAAGTGCGCGGCCTGAAGGGTCCGTTCACCTGCCTGAACAGCGCGCGCTACGGCATCGCCTGGGGCGCACTGGGCGCGGCCGAGGATTGCTACCAGCGGGCGCGCCAGTACGTGCTCGATCGCAGGCAGTTCGGCCGGCCGCTGGCGGCCAACCAGTTGATCCAGAAGAAGCTGGCCGACATGCTCACCGAGATTGCACTGGGCCTGCAAGGCTGCCTGCGACTCGGGCGCATGAAGGATGAAGGCAGCGCGGCGGTCGAACTCACCAGCATCATGAAGCGCAATTCCTGCGGCAAGAGCCTGGACATCGCGCGCACCGCACGCGACATGCTGGGTGGCAACGGCATCAGCGACGAGTTCGGCGTGGCGCGCCACCTGGTCAACCTCGAGGTGGTCAATACCTACGAGGGCACGCACGACGTGCACGCGCTGATCCTCGGACGCGCGATCACCG
>CAZXLV010000276.1:0-3054 GCA_964641405.1 uncultured Limnobacter sp.
GCATTCCTGCACGATGCGAGTCGGCGAGCGGCGGCTCACAGGTAAGCAACGGCGTATCAAAAGCCTTTCATCGGCTTCATGACTTCCGGCGGCGCCAGCAGCCTGGCCGGCGCGCGATGCGGGCAACCGCGAAGACGATCAGTTCCGGAGCTTCGATGCAGTACACCGTCGAGGAAGCGAACCGGTTTCACTGCATGGGGCGACGCACGGCAGCAAAGACCTCTTCCGCGGGAATGAGTCTGGCCTCTCCCCGCTCGTACTTCGCAATGCGATCCGCGATCGCGCCCGGCCTGGATCAGCGTCCTGCCGCACCGCGCGAGATCGTGATCGTCGACAGGCCAGGATGCTTGACGCGCGGCAGCGACGCCTTGAAACGCGTCCTGATCCACTCCTCGCTGTTGACGCCGTCGGGCGGCGTGGTATGCGCGGCCGGATAGTGCCGCACGTCGACCAGCGTAACCTTGCCATCGACGCGCCGGGTGGTGCCGTAGGCGGTCTCCTGCACGGCCTGGTGGCCCTTGCCATGGCTCATGTCGACGGTCCCGCCAGGGCCTTCGAAGCTCAGGTACTCGAAGGCCGCCACGGTCTGCTCCTGGGACGGCCGCATGCCGCCATGGGCCGCCTGCGCCTTCTCCCAGGCGCTCTTCGCCCCCAGGATCGCCTGCGCCATCTTGTAGGCCGGATAGCTCGGTTCAGCCGAATAGCGCTTCAGGTACTGATCGCGGAACCAGCGCTGCAGCCGGGTGTTGGGCGCGAACATGGCGAAGGGCCCGCGCGCGCCGATGATCGTTCCGTCGGGCACCTGGCTGCCCAGCCGCGTGATGGTCGGGCCGCCGGCGGTCATCAGGACGGTGGAGCGCCGGAACAAGTCACGCGGCGCGCCTTGCAGGATGAGCGCCTCGGCGTCGCTGCCCCAGAAGCTCGAGTGCACCACCTCGGCGCCGCGGGTGACGGAAATTTCCGCACCGTACTCGCCGGCCATCAGTTCGGGCATCTGCGAACGGATGATCTGCACCCCCGGCACCAGCGCCCTGATGGCCGCCTCGAATGCATTCCAGGAATCGTGGCCCCAGACGTAGTTCTGGTTGATGCCCGACACTTTCTTCAGGCCCGGTTTCATCTCGGCGACATACAGCGCCGCGGCGGTGTTGTCCATCGTCGCCGTGGCGCCGGTGCGAAACAGGTACTTGTGGTCGGCGTCTTCGAAGATGCGTGGCGTGCCGCAGTCGAAGAGCACCGTCAGGCGCTTCAGCTCATCGGCCAGCGGCGCCACCGCCATGCAGTTGGCGCTCGAGACGTACCCGATCACCAGATCGACCTGGTCTTGCTCGACCAGCTTGCGGTACTGCTCGACCTGCCGGGCCGATTCACCGGCCTCGTCGATGAACTTGACGGCGATCGGCGCGCCCCCGAAACCGGGCGTAGTGTACGGAGCCGGCAGCTTGCCCGCGTTCAGCGCCCCGATGATCAACTCGGCGGCATTGTGTGCCGGCACGCCGAAGGGCGCTGCCGACGGGCCCGAAAGATACGTGACCACGCCCACAGTGACGGGCGCTTCCTGCGCCGCCGAGGTCCCCGGTGCAAGGGTGACCAGGGCTGCGGCCAGCGCTGCGACGCACAAGGTCGGCCCGACGACGCGCGATGCGAAATTCCGAATGGGCGGCATGTCATCCTCCTTCTCCAGTTCCGAGACCGTAGTCCGCGGTGACGGGCGGATCACCCGCCGAACCGCGGAGAAAAGGCAAACAGCCAGTCCGGGGCATCCCCCATTTGGGGGGGAGACATCACCCACGTTCGCCCTACACTCTTGCTCGTGAATCGCGCCGTGCTCAGGAGAGCGCGAATCTGGGGGGACCATGCAGCCGGATCGAGCCTTTAGCCATCTCGTCGGTCGCGTCTACGATTGCGCTCTCGACATGACCCGGTGGACCGACGTCCTGGGCGAGATCACCGGGGCGATCGGTGGAGCAATGTCCCAAGTCATCTCCGCCGACCCGATCCAGGGGCATCAGTCGTATGTCCTGTCCTGGAACCTGCCGGACGATCTCGCTGCGCTGGTGCAGGCGAATGCTTCACTCAATCCAACACTCGCCTTCGGCCTGACCATGCCGCTGTGCGAGCCGACTTGCGCCACGCGACACATCGACATCGACGCGTTTCACAGGAGCCGCTACTGGATCACCTGCTTCGCGGATCGCGGATATTACGACTGCATTGCCGCACCGCTCACGCGCACGGTGTCGACCTTCACGGCGATTGGCATCTTCGGCAACCGGAGCAAGGGTGCCTACACGGATGATGACATCGCACTGCTGCGCCTGCTCTTGCCCCACGTCAAGCGCTCGCTCGAGATTGCCGGCGTACTCGGGCGCCAGCGCGTCGAAGCGGAAACGCTGCATGCCGCCCTCGATGCGTTGACGGCAGCAGCGCTGATCGTCGACGCAGACGCCACGATCCTGTTTCGCAATGCGGCGGCGAATGCGGAACTCGCGCAAGCCCGGATCGTTCGGGAACATGGCAAGCGATTGCTCGGCATGACACCCGAAGCCGTCAAGCTGCTCGATACCCTCTCCGCAGCGGAAGGTCGCAAGCGCCAGCGTGGGCTCGACGCCCGCCTGGTCGACGAGACGGGGCGTGTCGTTCATGCCACATGGACGATGTTGAACGCAACCGAGCAGGGCCCTGAAAGCCCGGTGCTGCTCCTGCTGCGGCAGCCCGAGGCGGCGCTCGAGACGCCCCTGTCCTCGGCCGCGGCGCTGTTCGCCCTCACGGCCGGCGAAACGCAGGTTCTCGCGCAACTTCTGCATGGGCGCACGCTGGTGGCGGCCGCGGAAATCCTGGGGGTTGCCCGCTCGACCGTGAAGAGCCATCTCGACACCATCTACGGCAAGACGCGCACGAACCGGCAAAGCGAACTGGTGACGCTCGTCATGAGCCTGGCATCGCCGCTTCGGCAATAGGCTTGCGCCCTGGCTGGCCGACCGCCCGCTGCGGCGTGGCGCGCTCACTGCGTGGCGCGCTCGATGCTCGCCCAGTAGTGGTCACCCCGCAGGC
>CAZXLV010000277.1:0-3050 GCA_964641405.1 uncultured Limnobacter sp.
CGGCGCACAACCTGATCGCCGTGCTGCTGGCCGAGTGCGATGCCGCATCGGCATCGGGTGGACGAGTCGAACGCTGGCAGCCGTGCGCCGTCAGGCAGGTGCAGTCCAGGCCCACCGACGATGCCGATGGCCATGGGCCGCAAGCAGGCGCCTACCTCGTCCACAGCGACCGCGGCACGGTCCAGGCGCCGGCGCTGGTCGTCGCCACCGGCGGCCTGCCGGTGGCGGCCATCGGGGCCAGCGACTTCGGCCTGGCGCTGGCGCGCCAGTTCGGCCTGCGCTGCACCGACACCCGGCCCGGTCTGGTCCCCTTGACCTTCGACGCCCAGGCCTGGGCGCCGTTTGCGCCGCTGGCGGGCCTGGCGTTGCCGGTCGAGATCAGCTGCGCGACGAAACGCCAGCGGGTGCGCTTTCACGAAGACCTGCTGTTCACCCACCGCGGCCTGTCGGGCCCCGCGGTGCTGCAAATCTCCAGCCACTGGCAACCGGGCACGCCCATCGAGATCGACCTGGCGCCCGGCGTGGACCTGGCCGCCGAGCTGCGCGCGGCCAAGGCGCGCTCGCGCCGCACGATCGCCCGCGAACTGGCGGCCTGGCTGCCGGCGCGCCTGGCCGAAGCCTGGGTGCTGCGCGACCCGGCCTGGCAGCGCCCGGTCAACGAGGCGTCCGACCCGGCGCTGGCGCGGCTGGCGGCCAGCCTGGCGCGCTGGTCGATCACGCCCAGCGGCACCGCCGGCTACCGCAAGGCCGAGGTCATGGTGGGCGGGGTGGACACGCGCGAGCTGTCCTCGCAAACCATGCAGGCCAGGCGCCAGCCAGGGCTGTATTTCATCGGCGAGGTGGTGGACATGGCCGGCTGGCTGGGCGGCTACAACTTCCAGTGGGCCTGGGCCAGCGCAGCCGCCTGCGCCGACGCCTTGGCTCTGGCCCGCCCGGCGCGCTGAAACCTTGGCGACCGGGCCTGCCTTTTTGGCGCTCGCGCATTACACATACGCCATTCGCAAACCGTAGTGCCGGACGCACAGGTGCGTGCGCAGCCGATCCAGCAATTCCGGCGGCTTGCCGCCCTCGCCCGTCCAGGTTCCGTATTGCGGCTCCATCCGTGAAATTTTGGGCTTGCTTAAGCTTAATATACTTATACGAGATTTTGTTGGGTTTGTGCTACGGCATGTTGTGTTAGGCGGCATCGCTGGATACGATCATTGTCGTCCGATTCAAAGTTAGGCCGCAATATCGAGATATCGCGTCGTGAAACGTTTCGCTATCGGATTTCTTTGCGGCATTGGCGGCTACGTCCTGTTCGCGTTCGTGGGTTACTTCTTGATTGAGTGGTTCTCGTCCAACACCCACGACAGTTCACTTGAAGCAGCAATGACTGGCGCGTTCATTTTTGGTCCGCTCGGCCTCTTGGCGGGCTTCATTGCCGGCTTTATTGCTGGCGGTCGAGCCGTTCGTGGCACGAACGTCAACGAGTAGGTCATGGGCCGCATGTTGCGGCCTAACCGTCCAACGCAGCCGACCGCCTGCGGCGTCGGCTGAATTCAGGGCGTTAGATTTGGTTCCACCGCACAGTCAGGAGGTAATACGTGCAAAAAATATTCCACTCAATCATATTGTCAGCACTCCTGATAAGCCTTGGTGGATGTGCCGGGCATTCGGGAACCACGGTTGTAACTCAAAAAGTCAATCGAGATCTCGAGATTGAATTCTCACCAATTCGATTTATCACAAAGAAAAATGGAAATAATGGATCAATAACAACGGCAGAATGGGCAGGGACTCCCGGGCAGAGCATTACAAAGAATTCCGCTCAAGTTCAAGCCGATGTCTTTCAATCTCTCAAGGCAAATTGTGGCCTTGATCGGTCGCAGTTGGCAGAAACCCGTATTGTCATGCACAAGCCCCCAACATTTTATGAGGTGTGGGTGTTTAATGACCCCCTGTCAGGGCGTCAGGACAAGCAATCCGCGCTCTCGGTTGTATTGAAACAACTTCCGAATGATGGAGGGGTTGATTTCTCTGTTCATGGCGCCTGTCATACCAAAGGATCACCGACCTTTTATTCACGCTGAAATCCAACAACTCGTTGAATAACGCCAGGGACAGGTCTTGCAAAATTGCATGGCCCACTCTTCAAACTCCCGATAACTGACTGCCAACGACCGAGACAAGGAACACCGGTTCCCTGAAGTGTCAGTTCCTTGGAAACACGAGCCCGTCTTCAGGCTCAAACCTCGTTGGACAAGACTTTTTTCCAATGCTCTGTTGCACGCCACCGTCCTTGCCTGTAAAATTCCTACTTCCGATTCTTACTTGAGGAGCCGCGATGCTCGTTACCGAGAAGGGGCAAGTCACAATCCCCAAGCACATCCGCCTGGCCGCCGGTGTCGCCCCGGGCAGCGAAGTCACTTTCGGCCTGGAAGGAAGCAAGATCGTCATCACACCAGTGGGCACCAGCGTCAAAGAAGATCGCCGGGCCAAGCTGCGGGCCGCTGCCGCGCGTGTACGAGGCAGTTTCAGCGCCGACTTCAAGCAGCTTGGCGCTGACGAAATCATGAGCTTCATCCGCGGCGACGAGCCCGCTGCGCGCCGTGGCCGCCGCTAGTCTGGCCAACTACGACGGCACGGCCGGCACGCTTGTCGACACGAATGTCTGGGTTGACTGCATCGACGAGGCCAGTCCCTGGCATGACTGGGCCGTGGCGCAGTTGCAAGCGTGCAGCGAGCGGTCTCCGCTGCACGTCAACATCATCATCTACTCCGAACTGCTGATTCCCGGGCCGGACGTTGAAGCGTTGGATGCGCTGCTCGGCGTCTATGACACGCTGCGAACGCCATTGCCATGGGCATCTGCCTCGCTCACCGCCGCCGCGTATGCGCTGTATCGGCGACGCGGCGGCCCAAAGCAGAAACCGCTGCCTGATTTTTTCATTGGCGCTCACGCGGCCATATCGAATCTCAGCGTGCTGACCAGGGACTCAAAACCCTACAAGAGCCACTTTGCTCGGCTTGAAGTCATCGCGCCGTGACGCCTGCCGCAACGCCGCCCC
>CAZXLV010000278.1:0-3039 GCA_964641405.1 uncultured Limnobacter sp.
TACGCGCCCGCCCGTGTACGCGCCCGCCCGTGTACGCGCCCGCCCGTGTACGCGCGCGCCCGTGCGAGCGCGTTGGAAATTCCTGCACATCGGACTGTCGACTGCGCAAGCCCGTCGCCCCATGCCGGAACGCACTCCGATACGTCAGCAGCGGAGCCGGTAGCAGCAACACAGGCGCGGCTCCGGACACGGCTACCGAATGATGCATTTTCGCTCGTGGAATGCATTCTACGAGCGAAAACGCATCATTCGGTAGCGAGTGCAAGGAACGACGCCAGGCCCGCAGCCGCTGTTCCGCATCGGGCGAGGCGTAACGGCGCGAGGCAACGTAACCGGTACGACATCCCATCAATGGCTTTACACATTCCATGGCTCCAGGTAGGGAGCCAGAAGCGTGGTGACGAGTTCGGCGGTCTTCTTGATGCTGTCTGCTGAAGCAGGCAACGGCTCCCAGCGGCCGGTATGGCTGCGGAAGGCGGCGATGTACTTGCCGTGAGCGACCTCGGTCAGGCGCGCGACGGTATCGATGCTGTCGTCGCGGTGCATCTGGATCACCAGATGCTTGCCGTAGGGCTTGACGTGAGCCGCAGTGTGACCGGTGAGACCGGCAAGGTGTTGCTGCAACTCAGCGGCGTGGGTTCTGGCGAGGGGTCTGGGCATGCGTGGCGAACGTCCTGGGTTCGCCAGTTTGCAGGTCGAAGCCGGCGAATGTCCACTTGAACGGCCGCGGCGCGGCGTTGCCCTGGGCGATGAAGGCCTGGCTGCGCTGGTGCAGGTGCGCGGTAGAGGTATGACTGGCGTAGCGAAGTACGCGGCATGAGCAGATGCCGAAACGCAACTCGATCTGCTTGACCCAACCGGCGTGCAGCGGCGTGAAGTGAATGACAAGGCGCCGGCCGTGACAGGCATTGAACTCATCCCACGCCGCGTGCGCGCGGGGAGTGCCTGAATTCGTGTGTGCGAAGCTCTCGGCCCAGCGCTTCAATGAGGCCGGGGCACGAAGCCCGGGAAAACGCCGAGCGCGCGGCTGACCAGGGCGCAGGGGGCGTCCGGATTTTTGTGTGTGAGGCGCCTCGGAGACTTGTCCACGGCGTCGGGCGCCGCCTACGACGAACGCCCAACGTAGAGAGCAAGCCGCTCGTTCATTCATGTTACACGGCCTCGGTACTCGCCGGTCCCGCCATGCCCGCTCGGCATGGCCAGCCACATACGCTCGCCTTGCGAAGATACGGCACCGCGCGACGGTGGCGATCGAGACTTGCGGGCAGGAACGGCACGTCATGGCATGCCGGAAGGCTGAGCAGCAGCGCGCCGGCGTATGGCCGGTCATCCGGAAGCAACTCGCGAGCCTTGCGCTCGGACGGCGTGAACATCAGCTGCCCCAGGCGAACGGCGTGAGGCAGTCAGGGATGGTGGCGGTAGTCCAGCAGGTTCGGCGATACCCAGCTCAGCGGGAAGCCGTTCGAGCAGCCATCGTCCTGCCCGACGCCACCGAACAGGTCGTTGTCGATGCGCAGATTCAACGTACCCTTGCCGCGCACGGACCATCCCTGCTCGCATGCCGGGCGGGAGGCTTCCTCACCCGTCGCGACGAAAGACTCACCGGCCGTCCACGGCAAGGCGCGCATTGCGCGCCGTGTCTTCTCCCGAAATCAAGGGCTTGCCTCGCGGCAGCACACACACGGTTGCTCAGATCACCTGCCGGCTGCGCAGGCTGTCCAGCGCCGCAGCCTCGAGGCCGAGCCATTCGCCCAGCACCTCGTCGGTGTGCTGGCCGAGCAGCGGCGGCGCAGCCCGGTAGACCACGGGCGAGTCCGACAGGCGGATCGGATTGGCCACCAGCGGCACCGTGCCCGACAGCGGGTGTGCGAGTTCGATGGCGATGCCACGCGCACGCACCTGCGGATCGGCGAACACCTCGTCGAGCCGGTTGATCGGCCCGCAGGGCACGGCGGCCGATTCCAGCGCAGCGATCCACTCGCGGGTGGTACGCATGACGGTGGCCTGGCGCAGCAGCGGGATCAGCACCGCGCGATTGGCCACCCGCTGCGGGTTGCTGGCGAAGCGCACATCGACGGCCCACTCCGGGTGGCCGGCAATCTCGCAAAAGCGCGCGAATTGGCCATCGTTGCCGATGGCGAGGATCATGTCGCCGTCGGCGGTCGGGAAGTCCTGGTACGGCACGATGTTCGGATGCGCGTTGCCCATGCGCCGCGGCACCACGCCGCCGGCCAGGTAGCTGGAGGCCTGGTTGGCCAGGCAGGCAATCTGCACGTCGAGCAGCGCCAGGTCGATGTGCTGGCCTCGCCCGGAACGCTCGCGCTCGGCCAGTGCCGCCTGCACCGCAATGGTGGCGTACAGGCCGGTCATGACGTCGGTGAGCGCCACCCCCACCTTCTGCGGGCCGGCGCCCTGCTCGTCGTCGGCGCGCCCGGTCACACTCATCAGGCCACCCATGCCCTGGATCAGGAAGTCATAGCCGGCGCGCGCGGCATAGGGCCCCTGATGACCGAAGCCGGTGATCGAGCAATACACCAGTCGTGGGTGCTGCGCCGCCAGGCTGGCGTAGTCGAGTCCGTACTGTTCGAGTCCGCCCAGCTTGAAGTTCTCGAGCAGCACATCGGCTCGTTGCGCGAGTTGCCGCACCAGATCCTGGCCCCGCGGATGCGCCAGGTCGACCGTGACCGAGCGCTTGTTGCGGTTGGCGCAGAGGAAGTACGCGGCCTCCGCGGTATCGCGGCCATCGCGCCCCTTCAGGTAAGGCGGCCCCCAGTGGCGTGTATCGTCGCCCGCGCCCGGGCGCTCGACCTTGATCACGTCGGCGCCGAGATCGGCCAGCAACTGGCCGGCCCAGGGACCGGCCAGCACGCGCGACAGATCGAGCACGCGCACGCCGGCCAGCGGCGGCGCGCGCGATGCGACGACGGCTTGCTGCGGCAACGTCGCGCAGCCGCTGTCATGCCCGGGCACGGCGAGGCTCAGCTGGAAAACGCCGCGATGCCGGTGATCGCGCGTCCGAGGATCAGGGCGTGCACGTCG
>CAZXLV010000279.1:0-3022 GCA_964641405.1 uncultured Limnobacter sp.
GCCTGGCGCTGATCGCGCGCACCGGCGAGATGGGCTACCCGTCGGTGCTCACCGCAAAGACCTGGGGCTTCTACGACGTGCTGTTCAAGGGCAAGCCCTTCACTTTCGAGCGCCCCTACGGCAGTTACGTGATGGAGAACGTGCTGTTCAAGATTTCCTTTCCCGCCGAGTTCCATGCCCAGACCGCCGTCGAGTGCGCCATGACGCTGCACGGCCAGTTGAACGAGGCCGGGCGCACCATCGACGAAATCCGCAAGATCACCATTCGCACCCACGAGTCGGCGATCCGCATCATCGACAAGAAGGGGCCGCTCGACAATCCGGCCGATCGCGACCACTGCATCCAGTACATGGTTGCCGTGCCGCTGATCTTCGGCCGGCTCACCGCCGCGGATTACGAAGACCGGATCGCCGCCGATCCGCGCATCGACGCACTGCGCGCCAGGATGAACTGCGTCGAGGACAAGCAGTTCAGCAAGGACTACCTCGATCCCGACAAGCGCTCGATCGCCAACGGGATCACCATCGAGTTCGAGGACGGCAAGAGGCTCGCGGAGGTCGTGGTCGAGTACCCGATCGGCCACCGCCGCCGGCGCAAGGAAGGCATTCCGGTACTGGTGGAGAAATTCCGCACCAACCTGGCACGGCACTTCCCGGCGAAGCAGCAGCAACGCATCCTCGAGGTTTCGCTCGAGCCGAAGGCGCTCGAGGCAATGCCGGTCAACGAATACGTCGACCTGTACGTCATCTGAGCCGCTGCGTCCGTCACGCCTGCGATCACGCCGCCATGGCTGCGAGTCCGCGGTGAGCCGTGTTCCGGTCCCGATGGCACATGGCGAGCGTGCCGGCCTGCCAGCTGCGCGCGCCAGCCGCGCCGGCCTGGCGCTGGCCTGCCTCGCGCTGAGCCAGCTTGCGCACGCCGGCAACGATTTTCCGGTGCGCCGCCCGGGCCTGTGGGAAGTGCGTTCGGTGGGCGCCCAGGCGTCCGGCCTGCCGCCGACCCGCCAGTGCATCGGGGAGCACAGCGACAGTGCAGGCCAGCACCTCGATCGTTCGGTCGGGGTGCGCGGATCATGCACCTTCGGGGCGTTTCGACGCGCTGGCGCGGCCTGGCTGGCCGAGTCCGTGTGCCGCGAGGGCCGTACCGTCGTCACCAGCCGTTCGATTGCCAGCGGCGACTTCAGCCAGGCCTATCGCATCGACACCCTGGTGCGCTACGAACCGCCGCTTGCGCCCGGGCGCCGCGAGGACAAGGATGCCCTCGAAGCCCGCTGGCTCGGCCCCTGTGCGTCCGGCCAGAAGCCGGGTGACGTCGTCGTGCCGGGCATGGGCACCCTGAACATGAACGACGGCTCGTTTCGCTCCGAGCCCGCACCGAATCCAGCCACGCGCGCGCGTCATCGCGCGCCACCGGCGCATTGAGCAACCAACCCGATCATCCCCCAGAGGCCATCCATGTCACAGAACGCATTCAGGACGCTCGCAGACTTCCGCATGAAGTCCGGCAAGACCGGCAAGTTCCACTCCCTGCGCGCACTGGCGCGCCGGATTCCCAACGTCTCCCGGCTGCCAGTGTCGATCCGCATCGTGCTCGAGTCGGTGCTGCGCAACGTCGACGGCAGGAAGATCACGACGAACCACGTCGAGCAACTGGCCAACTGGCAGCCCAATGACAAGCGCGTCGAGGAGATCCCGTTCGTGGTCGCGCGCGTCGTGCTGCAGGATTTCACCGGCGTGCCGCTGCTGGCCGACCTGGCCGCGATGCGCGGCGTGGCGGAGAAGATGGGCAAGGATCCGAAAGTGATCGAGCCGCTGGTGCCGGTAGACCTGGTGGTCGATCACTCGGTGATGATCGACTACTTCCGCCGCCCGGACTCCCTCGAACTGAACATGAAACTCGAGTTCGAGCGCAACGCCGAACGCTACCAGTTCATGAAGTGGGGCATGCAGGCCTTCGACACCTTCAAGGTGGTGCCGCCCGGCATCGGCATCGTGCACCAGGTCAACCTGGAGTACCTGGCCCGTGGCGTGCACTGCAAGGACGGCGTGTACTACCCTGATTCCCTGGTCGGCACCGACAGCCACACCACGATGATCAACGGCATCGGCGTGGTCGGTTGGGGCGTGGGCGGCATCGAGGCCGAGGCCGGCATGCTCGGCCAACCGGTCTACTTCCTGACGCCTGACGTGGTTGGCGTGAATCTGAAGGGCAAGCTGCGTGAAGGCTGCACCGCCACCGACCTGGTGCTGACCATCACCGAACTGATGCGTCGCGAGAAGGTGGTGGGCAAGTTCGTCGAATTCTTCGGCGAAGGCACGCGTTCGCTGGCCGTCCCCGACCGCGCCACGATCGGCAACATGGCGCCCGAATACGGCGCCACGATGGGCTTTTTCCCGGTCGACGAGAAGACCATCGAGTACTTCGAAGGCACCGGCCGCACACGCGAGGAAATCGATGCCTTCGAGAGCTACTTCAGGGCGCAGGGCCTGTTCGGCGTTCCCAGGGCGGGACAGATCGACTACTCGCGGGTGGTCGAACTCGACCTGGCCAGCGTGGCACCATCGCTGGCCGGACCCAGGCGCCCGCAGGATCGCATCGGAATCGGCGAGGTGAAGTCCAGCTTCGCCGACCTGTTCTCCCGGCCGGCGGCCGAAAATGGCTTCAGCAAGAAGCCCGAGGACCTGGCACGCGGCTACCAGACCCGTGACGGGCTCGAGTTGCGCAATGGCGACGTGCTGATCGCCGCCATCACCTCGTGCACCAATACCTCCAACCCCGGGGTGCTGCTGGCCGCGGGCCTGCTGGCCCGGAAGGCGGTCAAGCTGGGGCTGAAGGTGGCGCCGCACATCAAGACTTCGCTCGCCCCGGGTTCGCGCGTGGTCACCGACTACCTGGAGCGCGCCCGCTTGCTGCCGTACCTGTCCGAACTGGGCTTCAATGTGGCCGCCTACGGCTGCACCACCTGCATCGGCAACGCCGGCGACCTCACCCCCGAGATCAACGAGACGATCACCGCCAACG
>CAZXLV010000280.1:0-3014 GCA_964641405.1 uncultured Limnobacter sp.
GACCGGGCGCCGGCGGCCTGCATCCGCTGACCCTGACCATCGAGCGCATCGAGGCCATCTTCCATTCGATCGGCTTCGACGTGGCCGACGGCCCGGAAATCGAAGAGGATTTCTTCAATTTCACCGCCCTGAACACGCCGCAGGACCACCCCGCGCGTTCGATGCACGACACCTTCTACGTCGATGCGCAGGACGGCAAGGGCGGCGGCCTGATGCTGCGCACGCACACCAGTCCGGTGCAGGTGCGCTATGCGCGCGCCCATCAACCGCCGATCAGGGTGATCGCGCCCGGCAAGACCTATCGCGTCGATTCCGACGCGACGCATTCACCGATGTTCCACCAGTTCGAGGGTCTGTGGATCGACGAAGACGTCAGCTTCACCGACCTCAAGAGCGTCTACGCCGACTTCCTGCGCCGGTTCTTCGAGCGAGACGATCTCGACGTGCGCTTTCGCCCCTCGTATTTTCCCTTTACCGAACCGTCGGCCGAGATCGACATGCGCTTTGCCGATGGACCGCTGGCGGGCCGCTGGCTCGAAGTCAGCGGCTCGGGGCAGGTGCATCCGAACGTGGTGCGCAACTTCGGGCTCGATCCCGAGCGCTACATCGGCTTTGCCTTCGGCTCGGGAGTCGAGCGGCTGGCGATGCTGCGCTACGGCATCGGTGACCTGCGCACGTTCTACGAGAACGACCTGCGATTCCTGCAGCAGTTCAACCGATAAGGCGACGTCCGGCATGCGTATCCCGGAAAACTGGCTCAGGCACTTCACCTCGCCGCCGTGGAGCAGCGAGGAGATTGCCGATCGACTGACCATGGCCGGTCTCGAAGTGGAAGAGGCCAGCGCGGCGGCGCCGTCGTTCCAGGGCGTGCGGGTGGCGCAGGTGCGCAGCGTCGCGCGCCATCCCGACGCCGACAAGCTGTCGGTGTGCGAGGTCGACGTGGGTGATGGGCACCTGCGCCAGATCGTGTGCGGAGCCCCCAACGTCGTGGTCGGCATGAAGGTGCCTTGTGCGCTGCCCGGCGCCGAATTGCCGGGTGGTCTGGCGATCAGGCCGGTGAAGATGCGTGGCGTGGAGAGCCAGGGCATGTTGTGCTCGGCGCGCGAACTGGGCCTGTCGGAAGATCACGGCGGCCTGATGGCCTTGCAGGCCGATGCGCCGATCGGGATCGATCTGCGCGAGGCGCTCGATCTCGACGATACGGTGTTCACCCTCAAGCTCACGCCCAACCTGGCCCACTGCATGAGCGTGTTCGGCGTGGCCCGCGAACTGGCCGCCATCAGCGGGGCGCCCTTGCACGAGCCTCGATACGAGCCTGCCGTGGTGCAGATCGACACTCGCCTGCCGGTGCGGGTGCAGGCGCCTGACCTTTGCGGGCGCTTCTCCGGACGGGTGATTCGCGGCGTGAATCCGCGCGCCGCGACCCCGGCCTGGATGAAGCAGCGCCTCGAGCGCGCGGGCCAGCGCAGCATCTCGGCGCTGGTCGACATCTCGAACTACGTGATGCTCGAAGTGGGTCGCCCGACCCACGTGTTCGATCTCGATCGCATCCGGGGCGGACTCGAAGTGCGCTGGGCGCGCCAGGGGGAACGCCTGACCCTGCTCAACGGCCAGACCGTCGAGTTGGGGCCCGAGGTCGGCGTCATCGCCGATGAGCACCAGGTCGAGAGCCTGGCGGGCATCATGGGTGGCGAGGCCACCGCGGTGAACGACGATACGCAGAACGTCTACCTCGAGGCCGCATTCTGGTGGCCGGCGGCGGTGGCCGGACGCTCGCGGCGCTACAACTTCGCCACCGATGCCGGGGCGCGCTTCGAGCGCGGCGTCGATGCAGCCAGCACGGTCGAGCACCTCGAATACCTCAGCGGACTCGTGCTGGAGATCTGCGGCGGACAGGCTGGTCCGATCGACGACACGATCACCGGCCTGCCGACGCGCGCACCGGTGCGCTTGCGCACCGCGCGTGCCTGCAAGGTGATCGGCGTCGACATTGCAAGCGACGAGATGGCGAATATCTTCGAGCGCCTGCGCCTGCCCGCCAGGGCCTGCGACGAGGGCCTGCTGGTCACGCCGCCCTCGTACCGTTTCGACCTGGAGATCGAGGAAGACCTGATCGAGGAGGTGGTGCGCATCTGGGGCTACGAGCGCTTGCCGGTGCGCCCGCCCAGGGCCAGCGCGGCGATGCGCCCGGCGCCCGAGGGGCAGCGCAGCCTGGCGGTGCTGCGGCGGCAGGTGGCTGGGCGCGATTACCAGGAGGCGATCCACTACAGCTTCGTCGCTGCTGCGCTCGATCGACGCCTGGGCGGGCCTGCGCCGATACGCCTGCTCAATCCGATCGCGGCGCAGATGGACGTGATGCGCACCAGCCTGTGGGGTGGCCTCATCGAGACGCTGCGTGCAAACCTCAACCGCAAGGCCTCGCGAGTGCGCCTGTTCGAAATCGGGCGCGTATTCCTCGCCGATCCGTCGGTAGCGGCCGGGCCGCACGAAGTGCAGGGGGTGGCGCAACCGCAGCGACTCGGCTTGCTGGCCCATGGATCACATCTGGACGAACAGTGGGCGTCAGTGGCGCGGCGCGTCGACTTCTTCGACCTCAAGGGTGACCTCGAGGCGATTGCCGGGCCCATGCTGTCGTTCGAGGCGGCGCCTCATGCCGCACTGCACCCGGGGCGCAGCGCCCGCATCGTGGTCGCAGGCCGGGCGATCGGCTGGATCGGTGAACTGCATCCGGGCTTGCTGCCGGATCTGGAACTCGCCCAGCCACCCATCCTGGCCGAGATCGAACTGGCGCCACTGCTGCAGCGTGCCATCCCCGGTTACCGGGAAGTGTCCCGGTTTCCGCCCGTGATTCGCGATCTGTCCCTGATCCTGGGACAGGATCGAACGGCTGCACAGGTGCTGGCCGAGATCGCCGCCGCGATCGCCGAGGAGCCCGCTGCAAAGGTCGTGAAAAACGTCGAGTTGTTCGACGAATATCGCGGTAAGGGATTGGAAAATAAGGAAAAAAGCCTTGC
>CAZXLV010000281.1:0-3013 GCA_964641405.1 uncultured Limnobacter sp.
CGCCGTGGTCGGTCATGATCTCGAGCAGCAGGCAGTGGTCGACGCGGCCGTCGATGATGTGCACCGAATTGACGCCGGCCCTGGCGGCGTCGAGCGCCGACGAGATCTTGGGCAACATGCCGCCCGATATCGTGCCGTCGGCGAACAGATCGTCGATCTCACGCGCGCTCAGGCCGGAGAGCAGCCGGCCGCTCTTGTCGAGCACGCCGGGCGTGTTGGTGAGCAGCACCAGTTTCTCGGCCTTGAGCACTTCGGCGACCTTGCCGGCCACCACGTCGGCGTTGATGTTGTAGGTCTCACCCTCGTCACCCGAGCCGATCGGCGCAATGACCGGAATGAAGCCGTTGGCCGTCAGCGTCTGGATGACGCTCGGATCGATGCTGGCGATCTCGCCCACCTGTCCGATGTCGATCTGTTCGTCGGGGCGCTCCTTCGAGGTGATCTTCATGCGGCGCGCGCGGATCAGGCCGCCGTCCTGGCCGGTCAGTCCCACCGCGCGACCACCGGCGGTATTGATCAACTCGACGATCTCCTTGTTGACCTTGCCGGCGAGCACCATCTCGACGATGTCCATCGTCTCGGTATCGGTGACGCGCATGCCCTGCACGAATTCACCCTTCTTGCCGATGCGCGCAAGCAGTGCCTCGATCTGGGGTCCGCCGCCATGCACCACCACCGGGTTCAGGCCGACCAGCTTGAGGAGCACCACGTCACGCGCGAAGCTCTGCTTGAGCGCGTCGTCGATCATCGCGTTGCCGCCGTACTTGACCACCACCGTGCGGCCATGGAAGCGGCGGATGTAGGGCATCGCCTCGACCAGGATCGCGGCCTTCATCGAAGGCGTGATCGTCGCGTGGGGATCGGGGGGAGCGGCGCTCATGTGGTGATTCACCCGGGATGGCTGCAGGCATGAACCTGCTGGTCTGGCGGTAAATTCTAACCGAGCAAGGCACGCCCCCGGTCGGCGCCGGCGCATCCAATACCGCACCGACGTCGATGATATCGTCCGCATGCCCTGAAGCAATCGGGATTGCGTGCGAGAATTGGCCATTGTCGAGTGGTCCGAAGGCTGTCGATGCAAACTGCCCTTCCCTGCCTGTTCATGCGCGGCGGCACCTCGCGCGGACCGTTCTTCGCCGAGTCCGACCTGCCCGCCGACCTGGCCACGCGCGACCGCGTGCTGCTGGCGGTGATGGGGTCTCCCGATCGGCGCCAGATCGACGGATTGGGCGGCGCCCATCCGCTCACCAGCAAGGTCGGGATCATCCGGCGCAGCGAGGTCGCGGGCGTCGACATCGATTTCCTGTTCGCACAGTTGCAGCCCGAAAAGGACACGGTCGACACGACGCCGAACTGCGGCAACATGCTTGCCGCAGTGGTGCCCTTCGCGCTGGAAACCGGGCTGGCGCAGCCGCAGGGCGACACCACCACCTTGCGCGTGCTCACGCGCAACACCGGCATGCAGTGCGACATCACCGTGCTCACGCCGGCCGGCCCGCATGGCCGGCGCATCAGCTACGAGGGCGAGGCGCGCATCGACGGCGTCCCCGGCACCTCGGCGCCGATCACCATCAACTTCCTCGACACCGCCGGCTCGGTGTGCGCCAGCCTGATGCCCACCGGACAGGCCAGCGACGAGATCGGGATCGACGGCGTCGGGCGCCTGCGGGTCACCTGCATCGACAACGGCATGCCGATGGTGCTGTTTCGCGCCGCCGACGTGGGCCGCAGCGGCTACGAAAGTGTCGCGCAATTGAACGCCGACGCGGAGTTGAAGGCGCGCATCGAGCAACTGCGCCTGAAGGCGAGCGTGCTGATGGGCCTGGGCGACGTGAGCGCGAAGAACTATCCCAAGATGTGCCTGATCGCGCCGCCACGCGCCGGCGGCACGCTGGCCACGCGCTGCTTCATTCCGCACGTGTGCCACGACGCGATCGGCGTGCTGGCTGCCGTGACGGTGGCGACCGCCTGCGTGCTCGACGGTACGGTCGCCAGCGGCGTGGCCGAGCCTCTCGCGGGTCGCATCCGCAAGGTGTCGGTCGAGCATCCCAGCGGCGAATTCAGCGTCGAGCTCGAACTCGACCCCGCCGATGCGCAGAACGTCGTGCGCGCTGCGCTGCTGCGCACCGCGCGCCTCATCATGCGCGGTGAAGTCATGATTCCCGCCTCGATATGGAAAGGAAAGCCGGCATGATCATCGATTGCCATGGCCACTACACCACCGCGCCGAAGGCGCTCGAGGACTGGCGCAAGCGCCAGATCGCCGGGCTGCAGGATCCCGCGCAAAAGCCCAGGGCTTCCGAACTGAAGATCAGCGACGACGAACTGCGCGAGTCGATCGAGAAGAACCAGCTCGCGAAGATGATCGAGCGCGGCAGCGACCTGACCATCTTCTCGCCGCGCGCCAGCTTCATGGCCCACCACATCGGCGACTTCGAAACCAGCTCGACCTGGGCGGCGATCTGCAACGAACTGTGCCATCGCGTCAGCGGACTCTTTCCCGATCACTTCGTCGGCGCCGCGATGCTGCCGCAATCGCCGGGCGTCGATCCGAAGACCTGCGTCGCCGAGCTGGAAAAGTGCGTGAAGGAATACGGCTTCGTCGCCATCAACCTGAATCCGGACCCCTCGGGCGGGCACTGGACCTCACCGCCACTCACCGATCGCCACTGGTACCCGGTCTACGAGAAGATGGTCGAGCACGACATCCCGGCCATGATCCACGTGAGCACCAGTTGCAACCCCTGCTTCCACACCACGGGGGCGCACTACCTGAACGCCGACACCACGGCCTTCATGCAGTGCCTGAGCGGGGATCTGTTCCGCGATTTCCCGACGCTCAGGTTCATCATTCCGCACGGCGGTGGCGCGGTGCCCTACCATTGGGGACGATTCCGCGGGCTGGCGCAGGAACTGAAGAAGCCCCTGCTGCAAGACCACCTGCTGAAGAACATCTTCTTCGACACCTGCGTCTACCACCAGCCCGGCATCGACCTGCTGGCGAAGGTGATCC
>CAZXLV010000282.1:0-3006 GCA_964641405.1 uncultured Limnobacter sp.
TCGCCGTGGCTTAATCGACCGAGGCGTGAAGACCACTCACCGCCGTGAGCGTCACAGTGAAATTGAACGCCGTCGTGCCGGATTTGCCTTCGGCAAGCGACACATCGGCGATACCGAGACTCGGCGGGGCATCGTCGTTCGTGATCGTCCCGACACCGGTGCCATCCGCCAGCGTGGCATTGGCCGGGGCCGACAGCGTGACATTGAACGTCTCGCTGGCCTCAAACAGCGTATCGCCGTTGACCACCACGGTGATCGTGCCGCTCGCCTGCCCCGCGGAAATCACCAGCGAGCCGGAGTTCGCGGCGTAATCGCTGCCGGCACTCGCCGTCCCGTTGCTCGTGGCAAAGTTGACGGTGACCTGCTGCCCGGAAACCGCCGACAGGGTCACCGTGAACACCGCATTCACGGTGCCCGAATTGCCTTCGGTAACGGCGACGTCGTTGATCGACAGCGACGGCGCCGGATCGTTATCGGTGATCGTGACGACGGCCGTGCCGTCCCCGATCGTCGCGCCGCCCGGCGCCGACAACGTGACGCTGAAGGTCTCGGCCGGCTCATCGAGCGTGTCGTCGAGCGTCGCGATGGCGATCGTCTGCGTCGTGACGCCGGGGGCGAACGTGATCGTGTTGCTGGCCGCGGTGTAATCGGCACCGGCCGTCGCGCTGCCGTCACTCGTCGCGTACTGCACGGTGACGGTCTGGCCGCTCGGTGCCGACAGGCTCACCGTGAGGTTCGCCGCATTGCCCTCCGTCACCGTGACGTCCGCAATCGAGAGCACCGGGAGCGCACCAACACTGACGGTCACCGTGGCGGTGTCGGAACCGCCGTTGCCGTCACTGACCGTATAGGTGAAGGTGTCGGTGCCGGAGAACCCGGCGTTCGGTACATACTGCACCTCGTCCCCGACGATGACCACGGTGCCGTTCGCCGCGGCGCCGACCGCCGAGATCGTGAGCGTATCGCCGTCGACATCGGTGTCGTTGGCGAGCACATCGATATTGACGGGTGTGCCGGAACTCGTCGACGCGCTGTCATCGTTCGCGACCGGATCGTCATTGACCGGCCGCACCGTGACGGTGATCAGCGCCGAGGCCGTGCCGCCGCGACCGTCGCTGATCGAGTAGCTGAAGGTGTTGGTCCCGTTGAAGTTCGCATTGGGCGTGAAACGCACCTGATTGCCGACGATGACCGCGGTGCCGTTGGCCGGTGTGCCCACGCCCGTGATCGTGAGCGGATCGTTGTCGGGATCCGAGTCGTTCGCGAGCACGGCGATCAGGATCGGTGCGCCGTCCTCGTCCATGGCGGCCGAATCGTTCACCGCCACGGGATCGCGGTTGGCCTGCGCGTTGACGGTGACGGTCATCGTGTCGGGCAGGCTGTCGAGCGCACCGTCGTTGACGACGAGCTGGGCCACGAAGAGGCCGGCGAGATCGGCGACGAACGAAGGCGTCGCGGTGTCGGCACCCGTCAGCACTGCGGCGCTGCCCGCCGGGGTCGTCGTCAGCGACCAGAAGAAGGTGAGCGGATCGCCGTTGGCGTCGCTCGAACCGGTGCCGTCGAGCGACACGGTGGCACCCTGCGCCACGGTCTGGTCGGGGCCGGCATTGGCGACCGGCCGCGTGTTGCTGGTGCTGATGACGACCGTATCGGGCGCGCTGTCGACGAAGCCATCGTTGACGATGAGCTGCGCGACAAAGTCGCCGGCGCGATCGGCCGTGAACTGCGGCGTCACGGTGGTGGCACCGCTCAGCGTGGCGGCGGATCCCGCGGGTCGCGTCAGCAGGGTCCATCGATACGTGAGCGGATTGGCGTCGGGATCGGATGACCCCGACCCATCGAGCAGCACGGCCTGGCTCGCGACGACCGACTGGTCGGGACCTGCGTTCGCCACGGGTGGTCGGTTGGCCTGGGTCGTGACGACATCGACGGTGTCGGTGCCCGTGCCGCCGCGCCCGTCGCTGACGGTGAGGCGGATCGTGTAGGTGCCCGGCAGATCGGGCACGAAAGTCGGTGTCACGGTGTCCGCGCCGCCCAGCGACGCGCCGCTGCCCGCGGGCCGCGTGACGAACACCCACGCGAAGGTGAGCGGGTCCCCATCGATGTCCGAAGACGCCGACCCGTTCAGCGTGACAGTCTGGCCTGTGACCGCCGGCTGATCAGGACCCGCGTTGGCAACGGGATTCGTGTTCGCCGGCGGCGTCGTGACGACCACGGTATCGACGGCACTGTTGACGCTGCCGTCGTTGACGACGAGGTCGATCTCGTAGCGGCCCGCGACATCGACGGGGAAATTCGGCATGACGGCAGTGGGGCTCGACAGCACCGCCGCGCTGCCCGCGGGGCGCACCCGCAGCGTCCACTGGTACGTGAGCGGATTGCCGTCCGGGTCGCTCGAGGCGGACCCGTCGAGCGTGACCGTGTCACCGACGAACGCCACCACATCGGGGCCGGCGTTCGCGACCGGCGGACGATTGCCGCCGGTCGGAATCGCGCACTGCGGCAGCGTGCAGCGCAGCGTGCAGGCGCGCGCGTCGTTCACCGTGATCATGCCGTCCCGATCGGGATCGCGCGGATCCGTGGGCCCGGTGGCCGGCTTGCCGCGCGCCTTGGTGATGAGCGCGATGTCGTTCCGGTCGATGTCGGCATCGCCATCGACATCGCAGGCCATCGGTGTCGGGGTCGCCGATGCGACACGCGGCGCGGCCGTGAAGAAGATCGCCATCAGCGCGGCAATGAGCCACAGCGAGACAAACGAGAATCTCGTGAAGGTGCGCAGCATGGGAGTTCTCCGTCGCGGGATTAAGTCATCCCGCGAGAGACAGGCTGGGGGAGCGGAGCGGCGGGCCATGGCCCGGACCGGTCAGGTAGCAGAACGATGTGCGGGTGGTGCGTGTTGCAGACGGCGCTTACAGATTGCGAGACCGAGGAGCCCCAATCCAAGCAGGGTGAGCGTGCCGGGCTCCGGGACCGACGACCGGACGACGCTGATCGAGGGAATCGCCA
>CAZXLV010000283.1:0-2961 GCA_964641405.1 uncultured Limnobacter sp.
TCTTGCGAACCTTCGCGATCGGTATCGGCCGGGCGACCTCGAGGGTGGCGAGTTTGCCACCGCGGAACCGGATATGGATCGCGATGCGCTCGGCCTTGATCAAGGTGACGTCTTCGATCATCAGCGCGATCATCCGCTTGCGTTCGATTGGCGCGGTCGATGGATCCTGCCAGACCCGCGGGAAGTCCACCGCGAGCGCGCGGATCCGGGCACGCGCCGCGTCATCGAGCAGCGCACGGTCGGCCAGCCGCTGCCGATCGTGTTCCTGGGCCAGCGCATCGAGCCGACGCAAGCGATCGTTCCAGTCGGCTTCGAGCGAATCGGCGACGAGCCGATGCTCGGGATCGACCTTGATGTAGCGCCGGCGCGCGAGCTCAGCCTCGAAGCGTGCGCGTTCGATGGCTGCCTGGCGCAGCGACTCGGCCGCCTCGATGCGCGCGGCGATCTCGTCGTTGACGGCGAGCGCCACCTCGAGTGCGACCGGGGCGACAGTGCTCAGAATCAGCGCACCGACGGCATCATCGACCTCGCGACCGCGGATCGACTGGCAGGCCCGCTCGGCGCGACGAACCGCGGCTTCCTGGCAGACGTAGTACGGGATCATGACCGAACCCAGTTGCTGGTACCGGGCGCGCATGCGCGCACCACATCGACCGCACACGACGCGGCCCTGCAACAACGCGACGCCCTCGCGAGGCACGCCACCGCGGCCCTCGGCGCTCCAGCCTGCGGTGTTTCGCTCGAGCGTCTTCTCGTTGCGTTCGAACTCCTCCCACTCGATGTAGCCGGGATGAGCCTGCTTGATCAGCACCTGCCAGTTCTCGCGAGCCACCTTGACCTGAACCATCGACTTCAGGTTCTTGCCGGGCACCGTACGGCACCGACCGTAGGCGAACGCACCGGCGTAGCGCGGGTTGTGCAGGATCTCGATCACGCGGCTGTGATCGATCGCTCCCCAGAGGACCTCGCCCTTGCCCAGGCCACGACGGATGCGCTGCGGAAACGACCAACCCTCGCTCGTGAATCGGCGTACCGTCGCGCTGGCCGATCCGGTCTGCCGGTACGTCTCGAAGAGCAGTCGCACGCTCGCCTGGATCTGCTGGTCCGGATCGAGCACGACGTGGCCTGCGCCGTCGTAGACCAATCCGATCGGCAAGGGCAATTCCAGTTCGCCACGACGAGCCTTGTTGCGAATGCCGCCTTGCAACCGCGCTTTGAGGACATGCAGCTCCGCTTCGCTCATCGTGCCCTTGAGCCCGAGCAGGAGCCGATCGTTGAACTCGCTCGGATCGTAGATCCCGTCCTCGTCGAGGATCAGCGTGCTGGCCAGTGCAGCAAGCTCGAGCAGTCGATGCCAGTCGGCATTGTTGCGCGCCAGTCGCGACACCTCCAGCCCGAGCACGATACCGGCACGCCCGAGCGCGACCTCGCTCACGAGGCTCTGGAATCCATCGCGGTTGACGGCCTGGGCGCCAGACAGTCCCAGGTCACAGTCGATCGTGCGAATGCGCTCGAGCGGCCACCCCAGCGCTACGGCGCGCTCGCGCAGCGCGTACTGTCGCTTGGTGCTCTCGGTGTTCTCGAACACTTGCCGCAGCGAGGACTGGCGCACGTAGAGAAACGCATCGCGCTCGAGGTGCTCCGGGCGAATCTTGTGCGGGCGGTCAATAGACATGGCGCAGCTCCGAGTGGACTTGCAGGACCATGTTGGCGAGCACGCGCACGAGCGCGCCGTCGATGGCAACCGATGCGCTCGAATCCGCGCGCGCTACCGGCTTGACGGGCTCGCAGGGCTTGGCGAGCACGATCTGCATGCCACGCAGCAGTCCGTGGAAGGTGATCGCTCCCAGACCTTCGGCCGAGGCCTCGCCGCGCAGGATTCGGGCGCGTAGTTCCTCGTAGGTCGCAACGCTCTCGACTGGCACCTCCAGCAGCGCTCGGTGCTTGGGTGCTACCGTTTTTTTTTCCGCGCCAGCGCGCGTTCGATGCTTCGCGGATGGACCCTCAGGCCTTGCTCGGCGTGCAGGTATCCGGACAGTGCCCGAGCGCCGAGTTCGGGTTGGGCGGCGAGCCTGGACTCGATGGCCGTCATCACCTCGGGGGTGAGCTTGTGAGCCCGCTTCGGGCCGCGCGCACGCGGCAGCAGTCCGGGCAGTCCGTCGCGCTCGAACGCGGCCTGTGCATGGTAGAGCGTCGGTCGCGAGACGCCGAACAGAGCCGCCGCCGTCGACTTCTCGGCACCGTCGACGAGCACGTGGCGCAGCATCTCGTACTTCACCTGCACGAGATCGCGGGCATCGAAGAAGCGATGCTGACCGAACCACGGCGCCGTGACCGACTCCGGATGCCGGTTCAACGCGCCGTCGCGCAGCAGGCGTTCGACCTTCGGGTCTGGCTTGGGCATGGTGATTGTTGGCTCCGGCGTGTAATGCACTATATGCCGCTATACATGGAGTTGCAAGCCCCACCCATCGGCTCGACGAGATCGACCAATCTCTTATGATGCCCAACAAGCACGAGAACAGAACCGAGATCGAAACCGAGATGTCGTCGCCATCGGCGTTTGCGAACTTACACACGCGGCGTAATAAGCTTGACATGATCATCGCTGCGCTCCTGCCCGAATCGCCTCGAGCAGCGCACTGAGCTGCGCCAGATCGTCGACGCGAAACCATGACCGGCCCGCCGACGCTCGCAGGAACACATCCTCATCGGCAAGGCTCGTCCACGAGGTCAGTATCGAGCGCAGCCGACCTCGCGCATCGAAGTAGGTCAGCCGGTCCTCGCCCCACGTCGGTCGACGCGTCGCCGCCGGGAAACGCTCACCACGCCGCGGATGGAACGGGTGCGTAATCTCGAACGACACCGTCTTCGAACCTGACGGCGATGCAGTTGGAGAGGTGAAGGAAGGGACGCGTGGAGCGGGCGATCCGCTACGTTCGCGACGCCTTCTTCGCCGCA
>CAZXLV010000284.1:0-2955 GCA_964641405.1 uncultured Limnobacter sp.
GGCGGTCGTGCTCACCGCGAGCATCCTGCACGACGTGGGCTGGAAGATGGTGCCCGAAGCCGAGCAGCTGAGTGCGTTCGGACCGAACATGTCGAGGCCGGAACTGCAGCGCCTGCACGAGACCGAAGGCGCGCGCATTGCCGCCGCCATTCTCTCGGAGCTCGACTTCGATGCAGCGAAGCGCGACGAGGTGGTGGCGATCATCGATGGCCACGATACCCGGGCGACCAGCCTCTCGCTCAACGATCAGCTGGTGCGCGACGCCGACCGGCTGTGGCGCTTCACGCCCACCGGCCTGCGCGTCGACGTGCAGCGCTTCGAGGTGGACCTGGCCGAGTACCTGCCCTGGCTCGCCGACCGGGTCGACGAATGGCTGTCGACCGCGGAGGCGAAGCGGCTGGCGAGGGCCTATCTGGCCGAGGCCGGATGAAGGCCGGCGCTGCTCGAGCTGCTGCCGCGGCTCGAGGCTCCGGCACCGCGGTCTGGCTTCACACACCGGCAGCGCCAGTCAATTGGCGAGGTGCCGTTCCTGTACAAGGCGCTGATGCCGAGGCGGCCGGATCGGCGCTACGGTATCGTTTCGTTCGGACTATCCGCAACGTCCTGGAGAACGCAAAGGGATGAACTGGGCGACGATCGTCACCGTCAACGAACTGGCCAGCCGCCTCGACCGTTGTGTGGTGGTCGATTGCCGGCATGACCTGTCTGATCCCGACAAGGGCCGCCTCGAGTACGCGACGGGTCATGTCCCGGGCGCGTTCTTTCTGCACCAGGACCGCGACCTGGCCGGACGGCGCAACGGGCGCAACGGCCGGCATCCTTTGCCCGAGCGCGAGACGCTGCGCCGCAGGCTCGAGTCGCTCGGTCTGTCCGATAGCGACCAACTGGTGGCTTACGACGACATCGGCGGCGTTGCCGCCTCCCGCCTGTGGTGGCTGGCACGGTGGCTCGGGCATCCCGGCGCAGCCGTGCTGGATGGCGGCATCCAGGCCTGGCGGGCGGCCGGCCATCCACGATCGCGTGAGCAGTCGGCAGGGCGCACGGGCAGTCTGTCGCGGCGCGAACCGTTGGTCACGCAGGCCGACACGCAGAGCATCGTCGCGGCGCTGGGCGCCGGACGGCAACTGCTCGTCGATGCGCGATCGCCCGAACGCTATCGTGGCGAAATCGAGCCGCTGGATCTCGTAGCCGGGCACATTCCCGGCGCCGTCAATCGCCCGATCCAAGAGAATCTGCGCCCCGACGGTCGTTTCAAGCCGACCGGAATGCTGCGTGAGGAATTCCTCGCGTTGCTCGCCGGACGCGACCCGCAGGCCGTGGTGCACCATTGCGGATCGGGCATCCCCTGACAGGGCAGGAACATGTACCGACCAACAATTCTGTTTGCCGCGGCGTGGCTGCTTGCCATGCCGGGGGCCGTGTCGGTCGCCGGTGCCGGCGCGAAAACCGCCAGCGATTGCATTGCCGCTGCCGAGACGGCCTTGCAGAACGCCTACGTCGGGCTCCAGTCGCCCGTTGCTCCGGGGAGGGCCACCCTGGAAAAGGTGGTCGATAGTGCAAAGCCTGACCTGCGCAAGCTGGTCTGGGGCGATCCGGATGTACGGCTCACCACCAGTGTGCTCGAGGGAAAGATCCGGATCTGGGTCAATTGTGGCGGCAAAGAGCGCTCGAAAGACTGGGCTCCACCCGGATGAGTGCGCCCGGCGTCAGCGTCGTACTGCCACGGTCGGCAGCCCCAGATGGGTAAGGATTTTTCCGATCAACGACCGCTCATGGATGGCAGCGATCCCTTGAACTGTCCGGCACCGGAGTTCGGGCAGTGCTGCATGTCGATGTCAAACACGCGCTGCTGAAGCGGCGCGGCTACGAGATGACGGTGAGCAGCGTGTGGGGCTCACGGCGCCAGCACCCCAGCCCGACGACGCGCGCTCGGCCGGGTAACGACAGATACGCTGTGCGGTCGCGCGAACCTGTTTTCGCAGCAGCTTGCGCGCGGCGTCCGTGTCGTCAATTGTCCACGCCAAGGTCGGATCCTGCCTCGGCTGTGGCGTGAACCTTCGCTTCACCCTTGCGGACACGTTTCAGCTCCTTGGCCGCTACGATCAAGAGTGACGGACAGACCCGTGGCCATTCACGCAGGATTGCCCTGACCATCCCCGCCTCGCTATCGGCCACCGCTATACTCATTCTTCCGCCCGATCCCACTCCCGATGAATCCGACCGAAACCCGCCTGCGCGAACTGCTCGAGCGCCGCATCCTGCTCCTCGATGGTGCGATGGGCACCATGATCCAGCGCTATCGCCTCGACGAGGCGGGCTTTCGCGGCGAGCGCTTCGCCGACTTCGGCCACGACCTGAAGGGCAACAACGAGTTGCTGTCGCTGACCCAGCCGCAGATCGTGCGCGAGATCCACGAGCAGTTCCTGGCGGCCGGCGCCGACATCGTGGAGACCAACACCTTCGGCGCCTGCGCCATTGCGCTGGCCGATTACCGCCTGTCGGGGCTGGCGCGCGAGATGAACCTGGCTTCGGCGCGGCTGGCACGCGCGGCCTGCGATCGCTACTCCACCGCCGAGCGCCCGCGCTTCGTTGCCGGGGCGATCGGCCCGCAGCCGAAGACCGCCTCGATCTCGCCCGATGTCAACGATCCGGGCGCGCGCAACGTCAGCTTCGATGAACTGCGCATCGCCTACGACGAGCAGGTGCGCGCGCTGATCGACGGCGGCGCCGACCTGCTGCTGGTCGAGACCATCTTCGATACCCTGAACGCCAAGGCGGCGCTGTTCGCCATCGATGAGATCCTCGCCGAGCGCGAGGCGGCCGGCTTGCCGCGCCTGCCGATCATGATCTCGGGCACCGTCACCGATGCGTCCGGGCGCATCCTGTCCGGGCAGACGGTGGAGGCGTTCTGGAACTCGCTGCGCCACGCGCGCCCGCTCACCGTGGGCCTGAACT
>CAZXLV010000285.1:0-2899 GCA_964641405.1 uncultured Limnobacter sp.
GCGCTGGCGGTCGGCTTGATCGTCAGCGTGCTGCAGGCGCTCACGCAGATCAACGAGGCAACGCTTTCGTTCCTGCCCAAGCTGGTGGCCATCGCCGTCACGCTGATGCTGGCCGGGCCGTGGATGCTCACGCTGCTGGTCGATTACCTGCAGCGCGTGCTGATCGGCATTCCGGCCGCCATCACGGGGCAGGCCTTGCCGTGATCAGCGTCACCGAGACGCAGTTGCTGGGCTGGCTGGGTGCCTTCCTGCTGCCGCTGTTCCGCATCCTCGGGCTGTTCGCCAGCGCGCCGATCCTGTCGCAGCGGGCCGTACCGCTGCGGCTGCGAATCGCCGTGTCGCTGTTGCTGGCTGCGATCGTCGCACCGCTGCTGCCGGCCGCACCATCGGCCGACCTCGGCGCGCCGAGCGGATGGCTTGCCGTGGCCGGCGAAGCCACCATCGGCTTTGCGATCGGCTTCGTTGCGCGCGCCGTGCTTGCGGCAGTGGAAGTCGCCGGCGAGGCCATAGGCTTGCAGATGGGCCTGTCCTTCGCCGGCTTCTTCGATCCCGACAGCGGCCAGTTGAACGCCGTCAGCCGGCTCATGAACACGCTCTCGCTGTGGGCCTTCGTGGCCATCAACGGGCCGGTACTGCTGGTGGCCGCCGCGGTGCGCAGCTTCGAAGTGATTCCGCCGGCGACGGCCCTGGGCGACTGGCTGGGGCGGATGCAGCCGGCCAGCCTTGGCGCGGGCCTGTTCGAACTCGGCATCGCGATCGCCCTGCCCTTCATGGCGCTGCTCCTGTTCGTCAACCTCGCGCTGGGCATCGTGTCGCGCATCGCCCCGCAGTTGAACATCTTCGCGATCGGCTTTCCGGTCACCATCGGCGCCGGACTGGTGCTGCTGGCGCTCGGCCTGCCGTTGCTGCAGGTACCCTTCGCCGCAATGGTCGAACACATGCTCGACGTGCTGCGCCTGTAGCGCAGCCAAAGTCCGTACAATCCGGGCGTCGCCCCTTCGCGCCCGAGTTTCACCTTGATCGCCCCGGCTGCCATCACTGCCCAGCCTTCACTGCCCTTGCACCTGCTGGTCGTCGAGGACTCCGAACTCGACTACGAATTGCTGCTGGCAACCCTCGGGCGCGAGCACCTGGCCGTGCAGGCGCGTCGCGTCGACACGCGCGAGCAACTGCTGGCAGCGCTCGATGAAGGCGGATGGAACGCCGTGATCTCCGATCATCACCTGCCCGGTTTCTCGGGCAGCGAGGCATTGCAGATCGTGCGTGAGCGCGCCGGCACGCTGCCCTTCATCATCGTGTCGGGCATGATCGGCGAAGACGCCGCGGTGGCGGCGATGCGCAGCGGAGCCGATGACTACCTGATCAAGGGGCGGCTGGCGCGCCTGGCGCCGGCGCTGCTCAATGCGCTGTCCTCGGCCGAGGCGCGGCGCGACCGCGAGCGCGCGCTGCTGGCCCTCGCGACTTCCGAGCGGCGGCTGCGCGAATTGCTGGCGCACCTCGATTCGGTGGTCGAGGAGGAACGCGCCTCGATCGCACGCGAAATCCACGACGACATCGGCGGTACCCTGACCGCGCTGCGCTTCGACCTGTCGTGGATCGAGCGCAACGGCGACGCGCGCAACTCGACGCGGGCGCGTCACGCCATCGAGACGCTCGCGCACGCCATGCAGGCAGCGCAGCGCATCCAGCGCAACCTGCGCCCGCCGATGCTCGATGCCGGACTGCTCGAAGCCCTCGGCGCGCAGATCGCCGAGTTCCGGCGCCGCACCGGGCTGGCCGTGGATTTCTCGTGCAACGTCGAGACCTTGCCGGTCGATGCCGAAACCGCGATGACGGTGTACCGCACCCTGCAGGAGACGCTCACCAATGTCGCCAAGCACGCGCAGGCCACTGCGGTGCGCATCGGCCTGGTGGCAACCCCGGATCAGCTTTCGCTCGAGATCGCCGACGACGGGATCGGCCTGCGCGCGCCCGATCTGGACAAGCCGGCCTCGTTCGGGCTGCGCGGCCTGTCCGTGCGGGCACAGCGCATTGGCGGCTGGCTCGATGTCACGCCGGCGCCTGCCGGCAGTTGCGTACTGCTGTTGCTGCCGAACGCCAGCGCGGCACCGGCCCGCGTGCCGGAGCAGGCATGATTCGCGTCGTACTGGTCGACGACCATGCCCTGATTCGCCGTGGCCTGCGTGAAACGCTCACCGAGGCGGGCGACATCGAGGTGGTCGGCGAGGCAGGCGACTACGCGCAACTGCGCACCCTGCTGCGCCAGGAGCGCTGCGACCTGGTGCTGCTCGACCTGAACCTGCCCGGCCGCAGCGGGATGGACGTGCTGGCCGCGCTGGCGGCCGACGGCAGCACCGTGCGCGTGGTGGTGCTGTCGCAGTACCCCGAGGACCAGTACGGCATCCGCGCACTGCGCGCCGGCGCAATGGCCTACCTGAACAAGTCGGCCGAACCGCAGCAAATCGTCGCTGCCGTGCGCGCGGTGGCAAGCGGCCGCAAGTACCTGACGCCGGAACTGGCGCACCTGCTGCTCGATGCGGTCACCGGCAAAGGCACAGGCGCGCCGCACGAGCAGCTTTCCGAGCGCGAGATGCAGACGATGATGATGATCGCCTCCGGACGACGCCTCTCGGAGATCGCGCAGGCGCTGTCGCTTTCGCCCAAGACGGTGAGCGTCTACCGCGCTCGCGTACTCGAGAAACTCGCCGTCTCGGGCAACGCCGAACTGGCCGCCTACGCGCTGCGCCACCGGCTGATCGACTAGACATCATGGTCGCGTCTTGTGCGCGGGGTCGCCGGTCTCGGAGCGACGTAGGAGCCTGTCACACGACCAGGCGCTCGCCAGGCGAAGCCAGGATGACGCGATTCTTGCCGGCGCGCTTGGCTTCGTACATGGCAC
>CAZXLV010000286.1:0-2881 GCA_964641405.1 uncultured Limnobacter sp.
AGCCTGAAGCGATTCGAGCTGGGGCTGGTGCCGCAACAGGCGGTGCTGCGCACCCAGCGCGAAATCACGGCGCAGCGAGTCGCGCTGATCGAGGTCGAGCAGCGCAGCAAGGGATTGGCCGCGGCGCTGAACGGCTTGCTTGCACGCGCGCCCGACGCACCGCTCGCCTCACCGTCCGAGCCGCCTGCCTTGCCGAAGCAGCTGGAGGCCGCCGTGCTCTTTGATGCGGCGCGCGCGCGCAATCCGGAAGTCCAGACGAGCACTGCAGGCATCGAGGTCGCGCGAGCCGACCGAGAGCGGACCTACCGGGATCGCCTGCCGGACTTCAGCGTCGGGCTGAGGAACAACCGTCCGTACGACGGCAGGCGCTCCTGGGACCTGATGTTCGAGGTGACGATCCCGCTGCAACAAGCGAGCCGCCGCGCCCGGGAGCGCGAAGCGGAATACATGATCACCGCCGCCGAGGCGCGGCGTACCGATGCCGAGGCTCGCGCCGCCGGTGAACTCGGACGGGTCTGGTCGGCGTATACCTCGAATCGGGACAGCCTGCGACTGCTGGAGCGAACGCTGCTTGCACAAGCGCTTGCCACCCGCGATGCGGCCCGCGCAGCGCTGGTCAACGGCAAGGTCGACTTCGATAGCGTGATCGAGGCCGAGCGCCAACTCATCGACATTCGCACCCGGGCACTGCAGGCCGAGCTGGAAGCGCGACTGGCGCTGGTCGAGATCGAAAGAATCACGGGAGCGCCGAAATGAGTTCGACCCGAACCGCGGCCTTGGTCGCGGCATTCGCGCTGGCGGTGGGGGCCGGCTTCTTGCTGGGCAGCGGAAAGGCGCTCCTTCCGGCCACCGGATCGAAGGTCGTGCAGCAGGGCACGGAATCGGCTGGCTCGACGTCCGGGGGCGAGCGCCGGATTCTCTACTACCGAAACCCGATGGGCTTGTCCGACACCTCGTCCGTGCCGAAGAAGGACTCGATGGGGATGGACTACATTCCCGTGTACGCGGACGACAAGCCCGACGACAGCGGCGTCGTCGTGGTGAGCCCGGCGCGAGTCCAGACGCTCGGGGTGCGCACCGCGCTGGTGGGAGAGGGCGCGCTGGAGGTGACAGTGCGGGCAAGCGCACGCGTCGAGGCCGATGAGCGTGCGCAGGTCGTCGTGGCGCCGCGCTTCGAAGGATGGATCGAACGCCTTCACGTCAGCGCGGTGGGCGACAAGGTGCGCAAGGGGCAGGCGCTGTTCACCGCGTATAGCCCGGAGCTGCAATCGGCTGGCGAAGAGCTGCGTATCGCCGAGCGCCTGGCGCGTGATAGCGAAGGCAACGACGCGGTGGCGAACGAATCGGCCCGGCGCCTGGCCGAGGCCACGCGCGGCCGCTTGCGCAATCTGCAGGTCGCCGACCAGACGTCGTCGCGCCAGACCTTCTACGCGCCCGCCAATGGAATCGTGCTGGAGAAGCCGGCGATCCAGGGAGCGCGCTTCGCAGCCGGCGAAGCACTGTTTCGCATCGCAGACCTTTCCCGGGTCTGGGTCATCGCTGACGTGTACGAGCGCGACCTGGCGCGTGTGCGCGTCGGCCAGCCGGCGCATGTGACGCTGGACGCCTTTCCGGGCCGTCGATTCGACGCGAAGGTCGCATATCGCTATCCCACGCTGAATGCGGCCACGCGCAGCGTGCCCGTTCGCCTCGAACTCGACAACCGGGCGGGGCTGCTGCAACCGGGGATGTTCGCGCAAGTCGAGCTGGACGTTGGCGGCTCTGCGCCGAGGACGACCGTGCCGGCCTCGGCGGTCATCGATGACGGACAGCGTCAGCTTGTCCTGCTCGCGCTCGCCGAGGGTCGCTTCCAGCCGCGCGCCGTGCGCCTGGGCGAGCGCGGAGGCGAAGTCGTCGAAGTGCTGGAAGGGGTAAAGCCGGGAGACCGGGTGGTCGTGTCGGCGAATTTCCTCATCGACTCCGAAAGCCAGCTCAGGGCCGCGCTGGCGAACCTCGTCGACAGCGGCGCCGGGCAGGCCGGCGGCGAGCCGCGAGCCGACGCCGGGCAGTCGGGCGCGGCCGCGGGCGGCGCGCAGTCGGGCGCGGCCGCGGTCCATCGGGCGGAAGGCAGCGTCGACGCGATCGATCGGGCCGCCGGCAGCGTGACAATCACGCACGGCGAGATCCTGTCGCTGAAGTGGCCCCCGATGACGATGGACTTCACACTCGCCGACCCCGCCCTCGCCGGCGGCATCGCGTCGGGCAGTGCCGTACGCTTCGAGTTTCGGCAGGGCGAACCGGGGGAGTTCGTGATTACGCGCATCGAGCGGCTGCGCACGGGCATCAGGAAGCGCGCCGACACAGATGCGCACGAGGGCCACTGAAATGGAACCCGTCCTCCTTCCCGCGCTGACCAGCCTGCGCGCGGCGACCTCGAGTTCGCCGCTACAAAAGGTCGCGTTTTCGGTCGTGGAACGCATTCCATGAGCGCGAACGCATCGTTTCGTTGCAGACCGGCTGAGCCGTCGCGGCTGGCGCGCAGCGCAGTGAACCACTGAGATGGCCACGACAGGCGACGAGGCTGCGGCCAACGACCGCTCGGGCGTACTGGGCCGGGTCATCGACTGGTCGGCGCGCAACGTCTTCCTCGTGCTGCTGGCCACGCTGTTTCTGGTCGGCGTGGGTGCCTATGCGGTCCGCCACACGCCCGTCGATGCGCTGCCCGATCTCTCCGACGTGCAGGTCATCGTCTACACCGACTACGCAGGACAGGCGCCGCAGGTGGTCGAAGACCAGGTGACCTATCCGCTCACCACGGCGATGCTCGCCGTGCCGCGCGCGAAGGTGGTGCGCGGCTTCTCGATGTTCGGCGCCTCGTACGTCTACGTGATCTTCGAGGACG
>CAZXLV010000287.1:0-2879 GCA_964641405.1 uncultured Limnobacter sp.
CGATGATGCAGGGCAATTACCAGCGCGCGATCAAGCTCTTCGACCAGCTCGAGGCGCGCTACCCCTACGGCCGCTATGCGCAGCAGGCGATCCTCGAATCGGCGTACGCGAACTGGCGCGGCAACGAGACCGAGGCGGCGATCGCCGCGGCGGATCGGTTCATCCGCACCTATCCCAATCATCCGAACGTCGACTACGCGTACTACCTCAAGGGCCTGGTTCATTTCCGCGAGGACCAGGGCCTCATCGGCTACGTCTACGAGCTCGACCTCTCCGAGCGCGATCCCAAGGAGATGCGCAGCTCCTTCGCGGCGTTCAAGGAGCTCACCACCAAGTTCCCGGACAGCCAGTACTACCAGGACTCGCTCGCGCGCATGCGCTACCTCAACAACGCGATGGGAACCTACGAGTACAACGTCGCGCGCTACTACTTCAATCGCGGTGCGTACATCGCCGCCGCCAATCGCGCGCAGGGCGTGCTCGTCAATTTTCCGCAGACGCCCGCCAACGAGAGGGCGCTCGATCTCCTGTATCGCAGCTACGCCAAGCTCGACCTGACGCAGCTCGCCGACGACTCGCGGGCGATCCTCGTCAAGACGTACCCGGAGAGTCCGTTCGTCACCGGCGTCAAGGACCGGGCGTGGTGGGAGTTCTGGAAGAAGGACGAGGCGAGCTTCGGCGTGCAGCCGACGGGGCAGCTGGCCGAGCGACCGTGGTGGCAGTTCTGGTAGTGCCGCGCCCGACCCATTGAGGACCCTCGAGATGACGACGTCCATCGTGCCGAACAAGACGGGTTGCGCCGTGCGACGGCTGACGACGCTTGTCACAACGTTGGCAGTGGCGGCGGTTGCATTGCCGGTGTGGACCAGCGCCCAAGCGGTTGAATTCAATATGACGTTGTTGCCCGCGAAACCGGTGGAGTTCGAGTCCGTAACCGCTCGCATCGAAGTTTCGGACTTCTGTTTTGTGGATCCCAGGACGATCGAGATTGCGCAACCGCAGACGCGGCCGGGGGTCATCCGGATTGCCGTGGAGCCAGACTATAGTTGCGTGAACCTGAATCGGAGATGGCACTTCGATGTTTCCATCGGGAGCCTGCCGGCGGGCACCTACCTGGTTGAGCTCGTGTACCACGGTGTCGACATGGCGGCTGTGCCACTGACGGTCGAGCACAATCCCGCCCGGAGTTCCGGGAAATCGTTTCCGCTCCTCGACTACACCGACAGCTGGTGGAACGAGAACGAGTCGGGTTGGGGGCTCTTCATCGTGCAACATCCGAGCAATCAGGCGTTTGCGGGATGGTTCGTCTACGATGCCGACGGGAAGCCCATCTGGTTCACGATGGTGCCGGCCGAATGGACCGACAGCAACTCGTTTACCGGGCCGATCTATCGCACCACGGGTCCTTATTTCGGCGGAACGTTCGACCCCGCAAAGGTCACGCGCACGATCGTGGGGCAGGGAACGCTAGGGTTCCGCGATCGCAATACGGGAACGTTCACGTACACCGTCGACGGCGTGACCGCCACCAAGACGATATCGCGACTGCCGTTCTGAGCTATCTGAACGCGACCGGCAATCGCCCGACCCATTGAGGCCCTTCGAGATGACGACGTCCATCGTGCCGACCAAGGCTGGCGATCGCGTACGACGGCCCACGAGGCTTGTCAGAGCGTTGGTCGTGGTGGCGATCGCATTTCCAGTCTGCGCAAGCGCCCAGATCGTTCCCTTTTATCTCACTTTGTTGCCAGCGACTCCGGTGGAATTCGAACCCGTAACTGCTCGCATCGTAGGTGTGAACGGGTGTTTTGTGGATCGCCGGACGATCGAGATCGCGCAACCGCCGGCGCGATTCGGGGTCATCCGGATTGCCGTAAAGCCAAACCCTGATTGCATCAGCATCGGTGCGATGGGGCGCGTGGATGTCTCCATCGGGAGCCTGCCGGCGGGCACCTACCAAGTCGAGGTCGTGGACGCCTATGGCAATATGGCAGCCCAGCCACTGACGGTCGAGCACAATCCCGCCCGGAGTTCCGGGAAGTATTTTCCGCTCGTCGATTACACCGACAGCTGGTGGAACGAAAACGAGTCGGGTTGGGGGCTCTTCATCGTGCAGCATCTGAACAATCAGGTGTTTGCGGGATGGTTCGTCTACGATGCCGACGGCGAGCCCCTCTGGTTCACGATGGAGCCCGGCGAGTGGCGCTACTACAACGTCTTTACCGGGCCGATCTATCGCACCACGGGTCCCTATTTCGGCGGAACGTTCGACCCCGCAAAGGTCACGCGCACGATCGTGGGAGAGGGAACGTTGACCTTCAGTGATCGCGATACCGGAACCTTCGCCTACACCGTCGACGGCGTGACCGCCACCAAGACGATATCGCGACTGCCGTACTGAGCCATCCGCAAATGGGGCCGACGGGTAGCGAGTCGTTGCGGAAGGTGACGACGGCTCGGGTTGCGAGCGGGCGGCGACCGCGCCGCGTGCCGGGTCAGCGCGGCGCCGGCGTGCTCTCGCGCAATCCCTCGAGAAAGGCGACCGCCACCGCTTCGTCGCGGGTGCGCGCCATCGGCGGCAGGCTCTGCCAGACCCGGCGTCCGTAGGCCTTGTCGATCAGGCGCGGATCGCAGATCGCGAGCAGGCCGCGATCGGTCTCGGCGCGAATGAGACGCCCCGCGCCTTGCTTCAGGCTGATCACCGCCTGCGGCAACTGCCAGTCCATGAACGGATTCCCGCCGCGCTCGCGCAGACGCGCGAGGCGCGCCGCCAGCAGCGGATCGTCGGGAGGCGCGAACGGCAGCTTGTCGATGACCACGAGCGACAGCGCGTCACCCGGCACGTCCACCCCTTCCCAGAAACTGGCGCTGCCCAGGAG
>CAZXLV010000288.1:0-2876 GCA_964641405.1 uncultured Limnobacter sp.
GCACCGCGCCCAGGATGACGAAGAACTCGCCGACGAAGCCCGAGGTGCCGGGCAGCCCCGCATTGGCCATCGAAAACAGCATGAACAGCGCGGCGAACTTCGGCATGGTATTCACCACCCCGCCGTAGTCGGCGATCTGGCGCGTGTGCAGGCGGTCGTACATGACGCCGATGCACAGGAACATGGCGCCCGAAATGAAGCCGTGCGAGAGCATCTGCACCAGCGCGCCCTGCATGCCGATGTGGTTGAACATGAAGAATCCGAGGGTGACGAAGCCCATGTGGGCCACCGAGGAATACGCCACCACCTTCTTCATGTCGGGCTGCACCAGCGCCACCAGTCCGATGTAGACGATCGCGATCAGCGACAGGACGATCATCAACCAGGACAGTTCGTGGCTCGCATCGGGCGCAATCGGCAACGAGAAGCGCACGAAGCCGTAGGCGCCCAGCTTGAGCATCACCGCCGCCAGCACCACCGAGCCACCGGTGGGCGCCTCGACGTGCGCATCGGGCAGCCAGGTGTGCACCGGCCACATCGGCACTTTCACCGCGAACGCGGCCAGGAACGCCACGAACAGGGCGATCTGCGCGGCCATGGTCAAGGGCAGCGCATGCCAGTCGAGAATTTCGAAGGAGCCCGATTTCATGTACAGCCAGATGAGCGCGACCAGCATCAGCAACGAGCCCAGCATCGTGTACAGGAAGAACTTGAAGGCGGCGTAGACGCGCCGCGGCCCGCCCCAGATGCCGATCAGGACGTACATCGGAATCAGCGATGCCTCGAAGAAGCTGTAGAAGAGCAGCCCGTCGAGGGCGGCAAAGACGCCGATCTGCAGTCCCGAGAGAAACAGCAGCGCCGCCATGTACTGCGCCACCTTTTCGCGGATCACCTCCCAGCCGGCGATCACGGCGATCACGGTGATGATGGCCGTGAGCAGCACGAACCACACCGACAGGCCGTCCACGCCGAGGTGGTAGTGCGCCGACAGCGCGTCGATCCAGCGCCGGCGTTCGACGAACTGCATCGCCGCCGAGCCACGCTCGAAATCGGTGAACAGCGGCAGCGTGACCAGCAGGCCGAGCAGCGAGCCGACCAGCGCGAGCACGCGCACCAGCACCGGGTTGCGCTCGCTGCCGATCACGAGCAGCACGGCGCCGAACAGGATCGGAATCCAGATTGCGGCGCTCAGTATCGGGAAGGAACTCATGAAAGGGAACTCGTCTCGGTTCGGTCTTCGCGTCAGCGCCGCAACATCGGCAGGACCACGAACAGCATCAGCAACGCCACGCCCACGATCATGGTGATTGCGTAGCTGTTCAGGCGCCCGGTCTGCGCCAGGCGCAGCACGCCGGAGAACCAGCCGACCAGCCGCGCGCTGCCATCGATCGCCACGCCGTCGAGCAGCGCGCGATCGCCGCCCTTCCACAGCCCGCGCCCGAGCAGGCGCGCACCGCCGGTGAACACGACTTCATTGATGCGGTCCAGGTAGTACTTGTTGACCAGCAGGCGGTACAGCACGCCGAAGTTGCTCTTTGCCGCCTCGGGCAGGCCCGGATTCACCAGGTAGAGGTACCAGGCGACCAGCACGCCGGCCAGCGCCAGCCAGAAGGTCGGCGCCAACAGCGCGTGCAGGCCGAAGGCCAGCCAGCCGTGGAAATCTTCGCCCAGCGCGGCCATGGCCGGATGCCTGGCGGCACCGGCGATGGCGCCATCGAAGAAGCCGCCGAACAGCATCGGGCCCACCGTGAACAGGCCGATGAGCGCCGAGGGTATCGCCAGCAATACCAGCGGCACGGTGACCACCGCGGGCGACTCGCGTGGCTTTTGTCCCGGTGCCAGTCCGTGGTGCTCACCGTCGTCGTGCCCATCGTGGCCTTGCTGCGCGCTCCCGAAGCGCTCAGGTCCGTGAAAGACCATGAAGAACATCCGGAAGGTATAGAGCGCGGTGACGAAAACGCTGCCCACCAGGCAGTAGTAGGCAAATCCCGCCCCCGGCACGTTGGCGTGGCGCGTTGCCTCGATGATCAGGTCCTTGGAGTAGAAACCCGAACTGAAGGGGGTGGCGACGAGCGCGAGCGAACCCACCAGGAAGGTGATCCAGGTGATCGGCATGTAGCGGCGCAGCCCGCCCATGTTGCGCATGTCCTGGTCGTGGTGCAGCGCGATGATCACCGAGCCGGCCGCCAGGAACAGCAAGGCCTTGAAGAAGGCGTGCGTCATCAGGTGGAAGATGGCCACGCTGTAGGCCGAGGCGCCCAGCGCAACCGTCATGTAGCCCAGTTGCGAGAGCGTGGAGTACGCGATCACGCGCTTGATGTCGTTCTGCACGATGCCCAGGATGCCCATCAGCAGCGCGGTGATTGCGCCGATGGTGATCACCACGCCCAGCGCCGTGTCGGACAACTCGAACAGCGGCGACATGCGCGCCACCATGAAGATGCCCGCGGTGACCATGGTGGCGGCGTGGATGAGCGCCGAGATGGGCGTCGGGCCTTCCATGGAATCGGGCAGCCACACGTGCAGCGGCATCTGCGCCGACTTGCCCATGGCGCCGATGAACAGGCAGATGCAGGTGAGCGTGACCAGCGACCAGGACGCGCCGGGCCACATCTCGATGCCGCTGCCGGCCACCGAGGGCGCGACCCTGAACGCCTCCAGGTAATCGAGCGAACCCGACCAGGCCAGCACCAGCCCGATGCCCAGCACGAAGCCGAAGTCGCCCACCCGGTTGACCATGAACGCCTTCAGGCTGGCGTAGATCGCGCTCTCGCGCGTGTACCAGAAGCCGATCAGCAGGTACGAGACCAGGCCCACCGCTTCCCAGCCGAAGAACAGCTGCAGGAAGTTGTTCGCCATCACCAGCATCATCATCG
>CAZXLV010000289.1:0-2862 GCA_964641405.1 uncultured Limnobacter sp.
CGCTCTGGCAACTGGGTTTTCGTCCGTTCTATCTGCTGGCAGCGATCTTCGCTGCCTTGTCCGTCGGTACCTGGGCTGCCCAGTTTGCCGGTTACTTGCCCTGGGTGGGGCATGCGGGACCGTCCTGGCATGCCCACGAGCTGATCTTCGGCTATGCACTGGCCGTCATCGCCGGCTTCCTGTTTGCGATCGTGCGCAGCTGGGCCGACCGGCCCACGCCCACCGGACCGGTACTGGCAGCCATCGTCGCCTTGTGGCTGGTCGCGCGCATCCTGGTGTTCACCCCGTGGAGCGTCGCCCTTGCGGTGGCCAACCTGGCCTTCGCACTCGCGGTGGCTGCCGGCATCGGCGTGCCGCTCTGGCAGGCACGCGACCGGCGCAACTATTTCTTCGTCGGGCTGGTGCTGCTGATCTCGGTGGCGCTGGTCCTGTTCCATCTGTCCGAACTCGGAGCCGTGACGCTGCCGGCCTGGGTCGGCGTGCAAACCGGCATCGATGCCCTCTTGCTGGTGATCGCGGCGGTGGCCGGCCGGGTCGTGCCGATCTACACCAACAAGGCGGTGCCGGGCGCACGGGCACGCCGCTCGCAAGGCGTCGAACGCCTGGCCATCGGCGGCCTGCTTGCATTGCTGCTGGCCGACCTCCTGCAACTCACCGGCCCCGTCCTGATCGGTCTCGCCCTCGCCCTGGCGATGGTGCATGCCTGGCGGCTGTGGCGGTGGGATTTCCGCAGTGCCCTCGCGGTGCCGCTGCTGTGGGTGCTCTACATCGCCTACGCATGGATCCCGGTGCACTTCGTGTTGCGTGCAGCGCACGAAGTCGGCTGGATCGCGCGGCCGCTGGCGGTGCATGCCTTCACCATCGGCGTGCTCGGCGGACTGACGATGGGCATGATGATTCGCACCGCGCGAGCGCACACCGGCCGTGCCTTGACGGCCGATGGCTTCGATGTCGCCTGCTGCCTGCTGCTTGCGCTGGCGGCGGCGATCCGGGTGTTCTGGCCGGTGCTCCAGCCCGGGTACCAGGTGCAGAGCAGCCTGTATTCCGGCGCGCTGTGGGTGCTGGCGTTCACGCTGTTCGTCGTCCGTCACGGGCCGGCACTGGTGCGCGCGCGTGCGGATGGCCGACCGGGGTAGGCGAGCGCCCGCCGATCGGTTCCTGATCGGCTGAAATGCACGGACGGCGGCACAATCTCCGCCCATGCCCAGGCAATCCTTCGTCCTGCCCTTCACCATCGCGATCGTCGCCGGTGCCTTGCTGTGGTGGCTGACGTCGGCGTTCACCGGTGCCCGCGAAGCCTGGGACTCCGCGTTCTACTGGCGGATCACCTACCCGCTTTCGATCGTGGTCGCCGCCGTGCTGGGTTATCGCTATCCCGTAGGCGCGTGGCTTTGGGGCGCGCTGGTGATGCTGGGGCAGGCGGTGATTCTCAGCCTGGGCCCGGGCAGCTGGAACCTGTGGCCGCTCACCCTGGTGGCCCTGGTGGTGCAGGGCGTGCCCGCGGTCGTCGCCACGAGGCTCGCCGCGCGCCTGCGCCGGCGCCGGGAGTGGGGCTGAGAGGGGGCTGGGAGGGGGCGATTCCCGACGCGGCGGCCGCCGCGGCGTAGACTGCGCAGCTTGCGGACTCCCGCCATGGTCGACGCCCGTCGCCGCACTTCGATCCTTGCCGCACCCCAGCTCGCCTTGCTGCGCGAAGGTGTCGGTGTGTCGATCGCCTCGCGCGATGCCGACCACCTGCCGGACCTGGTGCGCGGGGTCGGCCATCGGGTCGAGCGCTCGGGCCAGCTGACGGTGTTCGTGTCGCGCGTCGACGGCGCCGGCGTGCTGGCGAACCTGCTTGCCAATGGCGCGATTGCGGTGGTCTTCAGCCAGCCCTCCACGCACCGTACGCTGCAGGTCAAGGCGAATCGCGTGACCATCTCGGACGCCCGCAAGGCCGACCTGGCCACTGTCGAGCGCTGTCGCGAGGCGATGGCCCGCGAGCTGGTCTTGATGGGCTTTCCGCATGAGTTGATGCGGCGGCTGCTTTCGTTCGATCCCGCGCAACTGGCTGCGGTTCGCCTGCTGCCCGAGAGCGCCTTCGACCAGACACCGGGGCCGCGCGCCGGTACGCCCCTGCTGCGGGCCGGTTGACGGTGCCGCCATGTCGATCGCCCTCGACGCCCTGCGCGACTGCCTCGAAGGCGCGACGCCGGCGCTGATCGCAACCTGCGCGGCTGACGGCACACCCAATGTGAGCTACCTGTCGCAGGTGCAGTACGTCGATCGTGACCACGTCGCGCTGACGTTCCAGTTCTTCAACAAGACCCGTGCCAATGTGCTCGCGAACCCGCGCGCGCGACTCATGGTCATCCATCCGGCGAGCGGGGCGATGTACCGGCTCACCGTCGCGTACCTGCGCACCGAAACCGAGGGTGCCCTCTTCGAGAGCATGCGTGCCAGGCTCGCCAGCATCGCTTCACACACCGGCATGACCGGCGTGTTCCGCCTGCTTGGCGCAGACGTCTATCGCGTGCAGGCGATCGAACTGGCCCATCGTCCGGCGACCGGTGCGTCGAACGGCGCACTGACCGGTGAACCGAGCGCCGCGCCGTCGGGGCCGAACCGCCTGGCGGCACTGCGTGCCGTCGTCACGGCGCTGGCCGGCTGCGCCGATCTGGAGTCGCTGTTCGATACCACGCTGGCGGGCCTGCGCGAGCACTTCGAGGTACGCCATGCCATGTTCCTGCTGCTCGACGCCGGGGCGGGCCGCCTGTACACGGTGGCGAGCCTGGGTTACGACGCCTCGGGCATCGGGTCGGAGATTGCGCTCGGGGCCGGAGTGATCGGGGTGGCCGCGCGTGCGGGCGCTCCGATCCGGCT
>CAZXLV010000290.1:0-2852 GCA_964641405.1 uncultured Limnobacter sp.
AGGCGGTGAAGGTCAAGCTGGGCGACAAGGTGGCGCAGGGCACGCCGATCGTGGAACTGGAAGCGGCTGCAACGAGTGCTGCGCCCGCACCGGCGATCGCACCAGGGCCCGCATCGACACCATCGCCAGCGCCAGCGCCAGCGCCAGCGCCAGCGCAAGCGCAAGCGCAAGCGCCAGCGCAAGCGCAAGCGCCAGCGCAAGCGCAAGCGCCAGCCACTGGGCTGGCTGCCGGCCGGCAGGTCGACATCAGCTGTCGCTTGCTGGTGCTGGGCGGCGGACCCGGGGGCTATTCGGCGGCCTTTCGCGGCGCCGACCTTGGCCTGGACACGGTACTGGTGGAGCGTTATGCGGCCCTGGGGGGCGTCTGCCTGAACGTCGGCTGCATTCCTTCCAAGGCATTGCTGCACGTGGCCTCGGTGATCGACGAGGCGGCGCACTTCGCATCGACCGGTGTCGCGTTCGCGCCGCCCTCGATCGACCTGGCCAGGCTGCGCGCGCACAAGGAAAAGGTGGTCGGCAAGATGACGGCAGGGCTGGCCGGCATGGCGAAGTCACGCAAGGTTCGCCTGGTGCGCGGCTACGGCCATTTTCTGGATGGCCATCATCTCGAAGTGGAACTGACGCGCGGTGACGGCCAGGACAAGACGGGCGAGAAGACCCTGGTGCGTTTCGAGCAGGCGATCATTGCCGCCGGTTCGATGCCGGTGCGCCTGCCGTTCCTGCCCGAGGATCCGCGCGTGGTCGACTCGACCGGTGCGCTCACGCTGCCGCGGGTGCCGAGCAGGATGCTGGTCATCGGCGGGGGCATCATCGGCCTGGAAATGGCCACCGTCTATTCGACGCTGGGTGCGCGCATCGACGTCGTCGAGATGCTCGACGGGCTGATGCCGGGCACCGATCGCGACCTGGTCAAGATCTGGCAGAAGTTCAACGCGAGTCGCTTCGATCGCGTCATGACGGGTACCAAAACGGTGCGCGCCGAGCCATCCGGCGAGGGCATCCGGGTCTGGTTCGAGGGCGAGAACGCTCCCGCCGAACCGCAGACCTACGACCTGGTGCTCAGTGCGGTGGGGCGCGCGCCCAACGGGCGCAAGATCGCGGCCGAGAACGCCGGCGTGACGGTGGACGAGCGCGGCTTCATCGCCGTCGATGGACAGATGCGCAGCGCGGTGTCACACATCTTCGCGATTGGCGACATCGTCGGCCAGCCGATGCTGGCCCACAAGGCCGTCCACCAGGGGCACGTCGCCGCCGAGGCGGCAGCCGGCGAGAAGAGCTTCTTCGATGCCCGCGTGATTCCATCGGTTGCCTACACCGATCCCGAGATCGCCTGGGTGGGCCTCACCGAGGAGCAGGCAAGGGTGCAGGGACTGGCGCTGGGCAAGGCGGTCTTCCCGTGGTCGGCGCTGGCGCGCGCGGTCGCCAACGGGCGCGACGAGGGCTTCACCAAACTGCTGTTCGACGAGCAGACGCATCGCCTGGTGGGTGGCGCAATCGTGGGCACCAATGCCGGCGACATGATCGGCGAACTGGCACTGGCCATCGAGATGGGCGCCGATGCGATCGATATCGGGCGCACCATTCACCCCCACCCCACGCTGGGCGAGTCGATCGGGCTGGCCGCAGAGCTCTTCGAGGGCAGTTGTACCGACCTGCCGCCGAGGCGCAAGGGCTGAGCGGCGACGCGCCACGGCCTGCTCGCCGGCCCGGAGAGAGCAGGCCGATGGCGGGTGCACGTCGTTCCAGGCGCAGGGCGACCCGCCGAGGCGCTGGCCCCGCCCGCTGCAGCCGATGCGGGAATGTCCGTGGCCGCAGGGATCAGAAGCTGTGAATCAATCGTCCACAGCTTCTCCGACCTCGATTTACAATCACCGGCTATTTGCGCAGGCCAGCAGCCATGCGGGCCATTGGCATGCACCCATGGCACATCCGCGCCGGCGGCGGAAACCATCACGGAGATCCCGATGCAAGCGCTGCTCAAGTTTTCCCGGGCCGTCGACCGGCTCAACGCGATGGTGGGCCGCTACGTGATCTGGCTGATCCTTGCCGCCACGGTGATCAGCGCCGGCAACGCGACCATCCGCAAGCTCTTCAACTACAGCTCCAACGGCTTTCTGGAGGTGCAGTGGTATCTGTTTGCCTGGTCGTTCCTGATCGCGGCCGGGTACACCCTGCTGCATGGCGAGCACGTGCGCATCGACGTCGTCAACAGCCACCTGCCCAAGACCGTGCGCGTGTGGATCGACATCGTGGGCTACAGCCTGTTCCTGACGCCGGTGTGCCTGCTGGTGCTCTATCTGTGCACGCCGATCGCGGTCGAGAAATTCATCTCCGGCGAAATGTCGGGCAACCCCGGCGGCCTGATTCGCTGGCCGGTATGGCTGGCGCTGCCGCTGGGCTTCGCGCTGCTGCTGCTGCAGGGCTGGTCGGAGCTGATCAAGTGCATCGCCTTTCTCGGGGGCCAGGGGCCCGACCCGACCGGGCGCCGCAGCGACCAGTCGGACGAGCAGGCACTGGCCGAAGCCATGCGCCAGGAGGTCGAAAACGCCAGCCGTGCAGCGGCCCCGCAGAGCCGCTGAGCGACGAGAGCCAGACCCCCATGGAGTTCATCGCCGCCAACTTCGCCCCGATGATGTTCGGGGGCCTGCTGCTGTTCCTGATCCTGGGCTTTCCGGTGGCCTTCAGCCTCGGCGCCTGCGGGCTGTTTTTTGGCCTGCTCGGCATCGAACTGGACGTTTTCCCGCCGCAGATCCTCGCCTGGCTGCCACAACGCCTGATGGGCATCATGGCCAACGAAACGCTGCTGGCCGTGCCCTTCTTCACGCTGATGGGCCTGATCCTGGAGCGCAGCG
>CAZXLV010000291.1:0-2842 GCA_964641405.1 uncultured Limnobacter sp.
GCAGCTGCATGATGATCGATGCCGAGATGTACGGCATGATCCCCAGCGCGAACACCGTGAAGCGCGACAGCGCGCCGCCCGAGAACAGGTTGAACATCCCGAGGATGCCGCCCTGCTGGCCCTGGAACAACTGGGTGAGCTGGGTCGGATCGATTCCGGGCACCGGAATATGCGCGCCGACCCGGTAGACCACCAGCGCCAGCAACAGGAAGACCAGCCGGCGCTTCAAGTCGCCGAACTTGCCTGCTGTCGCCAGTGCTGCCGAATTGGTTGCCACGTGCTTCGTTCCGATGGTCGCGATTGCCGCTTGTGCGTCGCTCAGGCGACCGAGCCGCCAGCGGCTTCGATGGCCGCCCTGGCGCCCTTGGTGGCAGCAACGCCCTCGAGCGTCAGGGCACGCGTCAGCACGCCCGACAGGATCACCTTCGCGCCGCGCGCCAGTTGCGGGACCACGCCCGCCGCCTTGAGCGCCAGCAGGTCGACCTTGTCGCCCTCGAGCCGTTGCAGGTCGGACAGGCGCACCTCGGCGGTACCGCCCTCGCTCAGGGAGGTGAAGCCGCGCTTGGGCAGCCGGCGCTGCAGTGGCATCTGACCGCCTTCGAAGCCGACCTTGTGGAAGCCGCCGGCGCGCGACTTCTGTCCCTTGTGCCCGCGCCCCGCGGTCTTGCCCAGCCCCGAACCGATGCCGCGGCCGACGCGCTTGCGAGCGTGACGGCTGCCTTCGGCAGGTTTCAAGTCGTTCAGTTTCATGGCTTCAATGCACCCTTACCAGGTACGACACCTTCTGGATCATGCCGCGCACGGCCGGCGTGTCTTCCAGCTCGCGCGTCTGGTTGATCTTCTTCAGCCCCAGGCCCAGCACCGTGGCACGGTGCGTGCCACGCGTGCCGATGGCACTGCGGACCAGCGTTACCTTCAAGGTCTTCTTGCTCATTGCGTTCTCCATGCGCCGGACCCCCCGGCCCGCTCGGCCGCACACCTTCAGGCGAGGATTTCCTCGACGGATTTGCCGCGCTTGGCCGCGATCTCGGCCGGCGTGCTCAGGCTGCGCAGCGCGTCGATCGTCGCCCGGACCATGTTGTACGGATTGGATGAACCGTGGCTCTTGGCAACCACGTTGCTCACGCCCATCACCTCGAAGATCGCCCGCATCGGGCCGCCGGCGATGATGCCGGTACCGTCGGCAGCCGGCTTGAGCATCACCACGGCCGCGCCGTGACGACCCATCACCTGATGGTGCAGGGTGCCGCCGCGCAACGGGATCTTGACCAGCTTGCGGCGCGCTTCGTCCATCGCCTTCTGTACCGCCACCGGCACCTCGCGGGCCTTGCCCTTGCCCATGCCGATCCGCCCGTCGCCGTCGCCGACCACCGTGAGCGCGGCGAAGCCGAGGATGCGCCCGCCCTTGACGACCTTGGTCACCCGGTTCACGGCGATCATCTTCTCGCGCAGGCCATCGTCGCGCTCGTCTCCGGCACCCTTGCCGGTCATCTTGGCTTGAATTCTTGCCATGTCGAATCGGTCCTCAGAACTTCAGGCCGGCTTCGCGCGCGGCCTCGGCGAGCGCCTTTACGCGCCCGTGAAAACGATAGCCGGATCGGTCGAAAGCCACGCTGTCGATCCCGGCGGCCAGTGCCTTTTCGGCAAGGCGCCGGCCCACCAGCGCCGCCGCCCCGACGTTGCCGCCGAGACCCTGCTTGCCGGCCAGCTGCGCGCGCACGTCCTGCTCGAGCGTGGAGGCCGACACCAGCACTTTCTCGCCGCCGGCATCGATGATGCTGGCGTAGATATGGGTGTTCGTGCGGTGCACGGTAAGCCGGTTGACCCGCAGTTCGCGGATCTTCAGGCGGGTCTGCCGCGCACGGCGCAGACGGGATTGGTTCTTGTCCATCGCATGAATCCTCGAGAAGCAGCCGGCTCGCCTACTTCTTCTTGACGTCCTTCAACACCACCCGCTCGTCGGCGTAGCGCACGCCCTTGCCCTTGTAGGGCTCGGGTTCGCGGTACGCGCGGATCTCCGCGGCGACCTGCCCGACCACCTGCTTGTCGGCACCCTTGAGCACGATCTCGGTTTGCGTCGGCGTTTCCGCCTTGACGCCGTCCGGCACCCGGTGAACCACCGGATGCGAAAACCCCAGCGAAAGGTTCAGGCTCGCGCCCTGCGCCTGCGCGCGAAAGCCGGTGCCGACCAGCAGCAACCGCTTCTCGAAACCCCTGGAAACACCGTGCACCATGTTCGAGACCAGTGCGCGATAGGTGCCGCTCATCGCATTGGCCTCGCGGCTGTCGTCGACCGGCGGAAAGTTCAGCACTGCACCGTCGCGCACGATCTGCACGCGCGGGTCGATGCGCTGGCTGAGCGCGCCCAGCGGACCCTTGACCGAGATCGTCCCGGGAGAAAGGGTGACTTCGACGCCGGCCGGCAGCGAGACCGGACTCTTGCCTACTCGGGACATGTCGGTCCTCCGCTCAGGCCACGTAGGCGATGACTTCACCGCCCACGCCGTTGGCGCGGGCGTGCCGGTCGGTCATGACACCGCGCGAGGTGGTGACGATGGCCACCCCCAGCCCGTTCATGACCTGGGGCAGCGCTTCGCGGCCACGGTAGACACGCAGTCCCGGGCGCGAAATACGCTCGAGCCGCTCGATCACCGGTCGGCCCGCGTAGTACTTCAGCTGCACTTCGAGCTGATGCTTTGCGCCTTCGCCCCTGACCGCGAAGTCGTCGATGTATCCCTCGTCCTTCAACACCTGTGCTATCGCCACCTTCAACTTCGAAGATGGCATCGACACCGATTCCTTTTCGACGCGCTGCGCGTTGCGGATGCGCGTGAACATGTCG
>CAZXLV010000292.1:0-2836 GCA_964641405.1 uncultured Limnobacter sp.
GTCTTCCTCCGCGGGATCTGCGAAGGAAGACGGCGGCCGGGCGCCAGCACGTCGTGTACGCGTGCGAGCAGCACCGCAACGTCCTCGATGCGATGCAGGGTCCCGGCTCAGAACGACCGCGTCGCCCGGAGCCCCATCACCCACCCCCGCCCGCTCGCCGGCGCGTAGTACCGCCCGTTGCCGTCGTTCACGTACACCGCACCGGCGTACTGCTTGTCGAAGACATTCTCGATTCGCACGAATTGCCGGAACTTCCATGCGCCGGCATGCTGCTCGAGGCCCGCGCGCAGGTTTGCGACCAGGTAGCTGTCGGCCGCTTCGGTGTTGCGGTCGTCGACTTCGATGCGTCCGCTCCAGCGTCCCTCGACTGCCGCCGAGAAGCCGTGGCTGGACGGGTGCCACGCGAGTTCGGCAAGGACCGTGCTTTGCGGCACTCCCGGGATGCGGTTGCCACTGTCGACGCCACCCGCCGAGCTTGCGAAGGCGTCACGAAAGCGTGCATCGAGCCAGCTTGCCGCCAGCAGGAACGAGAAGTCCGTCGCGATGCGTGTGCCCAGCGTCGCTTCGATCCCGATGCGGCGCGTATCACCGGCGTTGCGATACGAGGTGCGCCCGCCGACATTGCTGTCGACGACGATCTCTTTGCGCGTGTCGATGCGAAAAAGTGCTGCCTCGGCGTGCGTGTGCGGGCCGAGCTTCGCCTTGATACCGACTTCGGCGTGACGGCTGATGCTCGGCTGCAGCTCGAAGTTCAAGCCGGTGGTACCGCCAGGTCGATACGCCAGTTCGATGAAGGTCGGCGTCTCGAAGCTGCGCCCGACGCTGGCGTAGACGTTCACCGAGTCGTTGATCCGGTAGACCACGCCTGCGGTCGGCGTCCAGGCCGAATAGCTGGCGCTGCCGCTGTCGTCGGGGTTCACGCCGAGCACGTAGCGATCGTTCGAATCGAAGGCGACACGCGAGTGCCGCAGCCCGCCGTGCAGCGACCAGCCGGGGGTGGGTGTCCATTCGCCCTGCACGTAGATGCCGGTCTGGCCGACACGGTCGTCTTCGTCGCGCCGCAATGCGCCGCGCACGCCGTCGTCGTTGACATAGCCCTTTCGGCGGTCGTAGGAGCGCTCGTGATCGAAGCCTGTGCTCAAGCGCAGGTGACCGGTGCGCTGCGTATAGCGAAGGCCCAGCCCCCAGAACGAGCGCTCGAAGGCGCTGACGCCGCCCGAGCTCGTTGCGCCGACACCCGAAAAGGCGAGGAACTGCTGGTTGCTGCGCTCGCCGCTGTAGGCCACCAGGCGAATCGAGCGCTCTTGCTCGAGTTCATGCTCGACGATCAAGCCGGCCTGGCTGTTCTCCAGGTCGCGGCGCGTACGAAACGCCAGCGCCGCGGGGTTCGCCTGCCGGCGGTTGGCCGCCATCTGGGCGGTGGTGAGTCCGAGCGGGTCGAGGTTATCGGGTTGGTCGAGTCGGTTGGCGACAATCGTGACGAGCGTGGACGCCTGTGGGGCGTAGCGCAGCTTCGCGTTCAACTGATCCTTGCGCGCGGCACTCCAGTCGCGATAGCCGTCGGTTTCCGAGCGCGACAGCGACACCACCGCGTCGAGTGAATCCCAGGCGCCGCTCGCCTTGGTCGCGGCACGCCAGCTGCCGAAGCTGCCGCCGGAGCCCTCGGCGGTCCATGTCGGCGGACGCGCGCCATTCTCGGTGAAGATCTGCACCACGCCGCCCGAGTGGTTGCCGTAGAGCGCCGAGAACGGTCCGCGCAGCACCTCGATGCGCTCGGCCGATTCGAGGTCGAACAGGCCCGAGCCACCCTGGCCATCGGGCGTGCTTGCAGGAATGCCGTCGGCGAGCAGGCGGATGCCGCGCACGCCGAACTGCGAGCGTGCCCCAAACCCCCGGATGACGATCTGCTCCTCCTGTGCGAAGGTGCCGCGGTTCATCACGACGGTGCCGGGGATGCGATCGAGCACTTCCGACACGCCGATGCGCCGCTGTTCCTGCAAGGCGCTGCGCTCCACGACGTCGATCGCGACGGGCAGGTCGAAACCGCGCTGCTCGACGCGCGTGGCCGTCACGACGACCGGCGTGAGTTCCTGGTCGCTCTGCGCCAACGACGCGGCCGGCATTGCGCCGGCCGCCACCAGTACCAGAGCCTGTGCGCAACGCGCGCTGGATTGGCTCCGGTTCCACCTCACTTCTTGATGCTGATCACCTGCGGTTGCGTGACCGCCTTCAGGCCGTCGACCCCGAACTCGACGCCATAGCCGGAACCCTTGACGCCGCCGAAGGGCACCATCGGATGGATCATCCCGTGCTGGTTGATCCACACCGTGCCGGCCTGGATGCGGCTGGCCACCTGCCTGGCCTTGTCCACGTCGGTCGACCACACCGAGGCGCCCAGGCCGGCCTCGAGCCGGTTGGCACTGGCAATCGCGTCCTCCACGTCCCGGTACTTGATGATCGGCAGCACCGGTCCGAACTGTTCCTCGTCCACCAGCCGGTCGCCATCCTTCAGCCCCGTCACCAGCGTGAGCGGGTAGAAGTAGCCGGGTCCGCCCGTCGGCGTGCCGCCGCAGACGATGTTGCCACCCTGCGCCCTGGCGCTGTCCACCAGGTCGACCACCTTGTCGTACTGCATCTTGTTCTGGATCGGACCCATCACCATGCCGTCTTCCAGGCCGTTGCCCATCGGCATCGCCTGGGCGAGTTCCTTGAGCGCCTGCACGGTGGATTCGTACAGGTTCTCGGGCACGTAGAGCCGCTTGGCGGCGGCGCAGGTCTGCCCCATGTTGATGAAGGCGCCCCAGAACAGGCCCATCGCCATCGCCTTGGGATCGGC
>CAZXLV010000293.1:0-2809 GCA_964641405.1 uncultured Limnobacter sp.
AGGAGCCGTTCCTGTTCTTCGGCACCATCGCGGAGAACATCGCCTACGGCAAGCCCGAGGCCAGTCGTGAGGAGATTGTCGCGGCCGCGCGCGCCGCGCATGCCCACGAGTTCATCCTGCGCCTTTCGCATGGCTACGACTCGCTGGTGGGCGAGCGCGGCCAGGCGCTCTCGGGCGGCGAGCGCCAGCGCATTTCGATCGCCCGGGCGCTGCTCATAGATCCGCGCATCCTGATCCTCGACGAGGCGACCTCGTCGGTCGACACGGCCACCGAGAAGGAGATCCAGAAGGCGCTCGACAACCTGGTGAAGGGCCGCACCACCATCGCCATCGCACACCGCCTGAGCACCTTGCGCAAGGCCGACCGCCTGGTGGTGCTCGATCACGGGCAGGTTGCCGAAGTGGGGCCGCACGACGAATTGATGGCCATGGAGGGGGCGTATTACCGTCTGTACCAGGCACAGCAGCGTCGCGTCGAGGCCGGGCAAGACGGCGATGACGAGGGCAGCGGCCAGCGTGATCCGGCGGGTGCCGCGCAGGATGGGCCGGTGCGTCTGGTGCCGCGCGCCGCGCGCGACGACGGCCAGGCCGCCGAAGCGGCGCCAGGAGTCGCGGCATCGAGGCAAAACGGATGAGTGCTTCCGGCCAGCGCAGCGAGCCTGCAGCGACGGAGGCGCCCGGCTTCTCGCTCAGCCGTGATGCGTTCGGTCGACTGGCGCTGCGTTTCGATGACGGCACGCTGCACCAGTCGGTGGTCGCGGTGCGTGCCTTCCCCGTATCGGCGCCCGACGAGTCGATCGCCATCGTCGATGCCGATGGACGCGAACTGGCCTGGGTCGAACGCCTGCGGGGACTGCCCGAGGCGACGCGCACACTGATCGAGCAATGCCTGGCGGCGCGCGAATTCATGCCGCAGATCCTGCGCATCGTGGCGGTGTCGGGATTCGTGACACCGTGCACCTGGCAAGTCACGACCGATCGCGGCGATACGCGCTTCGTGCTGCCCGGCGAGGAGGCGATCCGTCGCCTGTCACGTTCCGCGCTGTTGATCACGGACAGCCATGGCGTGTACTACCTGGTGCGCGACCTCGCAGCACTCGATCGTGCCAGTCGCCGACTGCTCGACCGCTTCCTGTAGCGCCGTACCCGGTCCCGCCGCGCGGCGCACCGGTCGGCCAGCACTTCAGCGCAATTCGAGCAGGTCGAGCAACTCGATCGGGTGCGTGATCAGGTGGCTCGCACCCCATTCCTGCGGCGGCGAATCACCACCGCAATAGCCGTAGGATGCCGCAACAGTGCGCATCGCAGCGGCGCGCCCGGCCTCGATGTCGCGCAGGTCGTCACCGATGTAGACGCAGTTGACCGCGGCCACCGATGCCAGCCGCGCGCCGTGCAGCAGTGGCTCCGGATGAGGTTTCGCGTAGGGCGTGGTGTCGCCGCCAATGGCGCACACCGATCGTTCGAGCACGCCGAGGCCGGCCATGATCGGGTGCAGGTAGCGCTCGAGCTTGTTGCTGACCACTCCCCAGGGGATGCCGGCCGCATCGAGCGCGTCGAGCACTTCGCGCATGCCGGCGAACAACCGCGTGCGCTCGAGCAGGCCGGCTTCGTAGCGACGCAGGAACTCGGCTCGCAGTTGCGCGAACCCGGGCGCCTCCTCTGCGATGCCGAGACCCTTGCCGATCAGGCCGCGTGCGCCCATCGAGGCATAGGGGCGCAGCGTGGCGAGCGGCAGCGGCGCCAGGCCGCGCTCGGCGCGCATTGCCTGCACCGGCGCCACCAGGTCTTCAGCCGTGTCGGCCAGGGTTCCGTCGAGATCGAAGAAGACGGCCTGCGATGCGGCGGCACGCATCGGGTCAGGCGCTGCGCCGGAATGCGGCCAGGTAGTTCACGTCCACGTCGCGCGCATCGAGACGGTAGCGACGCGTGAGCGGGTTGTAGGTCATGCCGGTCAGTTCGACCAGTTCCAGGCCGCTGCGGCGCGCGGCGGCGGCAAGCTCGGAAGGCCGCACGAACTTCTCGTACTCGTGGGTACCGCGCGGCAGCATGCGCAGGAGGTACTCGGCGCCGATGATGGCCAGGGCGAACGCCTTCGGATTGCGATTGATCGTCGACACGAACACCCAGCCACCGGGCCTGGCCAGGGTTGCGCAGGCACGCACCGTCGATTCGGGATCCGGCACGTGTTCGAGCATTTCCATGCAGGTGACGACATCCCAGGCCGCCGGCTCGCGTAGCGCCAGATCTTCGGCCGCAATGCGCTCGTAGGCGACTGCCGCGCCGCTCTCGAGCGCGTGCAGCTCGGCCACCTGCAGCGAGCGCTCGGCCAGGTCGATGCCGCGCACCTGCGCGCCGCGTTGCGCCATCGCCTCGGCGAGGATGCCCCCGCCGCAGCCGACGTCGAGTGCCTGCTTGCCGGCGAGCGATGCGATGCCGTCGATCCATTCGAGCCGCAATGGATTGATCTCGTGCAGCGGACGGAATTCCGATTGCGGATCCCACCAGCGCGAGGCGAGCGCCTGGAACTTCGCAAGTTCGGCCGGATCGACGTTGCCGGGTTGGCTGGCGGGTTTGGTCACGAAAGGGATTCTATCGAACAGGAAAAAAAAGCCCCGCCGAAGCGGGGCCTGTCAGTCGGGCCGGCGCAAGCAGCCCGGCCGGCCGAGTCGATCAGCGACGCGGACGCGTGCCGACCACTTCCACTTCCACGCGGCGGTTCTTGGCGCGACCTTCGCGGGTGCGGTTGTCGGCGATGGGCTGCTTCTCGCCCTTGCCTTCGGTGTAGACGCGGTTCGCCTCGATGCCCTTG
>CAZXLV010000294.1:0-2808 GCA_964641405.1 uncultured Limnobacter sp.
GCACGTTGGAGAAGTTGATGCCGGTGAACAGGCGCACACCGTCCTGCACCATCTTCTCGGCGATCTGCTTGGCATTGGCGGGCTTGAGCGCGTCGTCCTCGACCAGCACCCGCACCGGGATGCCGCCGAGCTTGTCGCCTTCTTCCTTCACGGCCAGCATGAAGCCGTCCCGCTCGTCTTCGCCGATGTAGCCGGCCGGCGTGGACAAGGTGGTCAGCAAGCCGATGCGCACCGGCGCCTGCGCGTGCGCCGTGCCGATCGCCGCCGTGGCGGCGAGGGCGAAACAGGCCAGGAATTTCATGCAGGGTCTCCTTGCTCTTCGTTTGATTGTGGGTGCGTCGGCACGGGCGCCGCGGATGGTGCCACCGCCTGTTCGGCGGCGAGCCGAGCCGCGATCATAGCGCGCAGTTCACGCCGCAGGATCTTGCCGGCCGGACTGAGCGGAAAGGCATCGATGAGCTCCAGGCGCTCCGGCAGCTTGAAGCTCGCGATGTCGCGCGCCAGCAGGAACGCCTTCAGCGCCTCGAAGCTGATCGCCTGGCCAGGCCTGGGAATCACGAAGGCGCACGCCCGCTCGCCGAGGCGCTCGTCGGGCATGGCAACGACGCAGACGTTCTCGACCGCTGGGTGCGCGACGATGTGGTTCTCCACTTCCTCCACGCTCACCTTCTCGCCGCCCCGATTGATCAGGTCCTTGATGCGACCCTCGAGGTAGAGGTAGTCCCCGACCTTGCGCACCGCATCACCCATCCGGTAGAAGCCGTCTTCGGTGAATGCGGCCGCCGTTGCCTCGGGCGCCCGGTAGTAGCCGCGCACGGTATAGGGCCCACGCGCAGCGAGTTCGCCAACCGCGCCATCGGGAACGTCGTTGCCTTTCTCGTCCAGCACCCTGATTTCGTCAGCGGGCGAGACCGGCCGCCCCGAACTGTGAAAGCGCACGTGCTCGGGATCGTCCAGCCGCGTCTGGTTGAGCAGGCCCTCGCCGGTGCCGAAGCTCTCCACGTAGGTACAGCCGAGGCGGGCCTCGATCTGTCGGCGCAACTCGGGCAGCAGCCGCGAGCCACCGTTCATGTACACCTCGAGCGACGACAGGTCGCAGCGCTCGGGCCAGGACGAGGCCAGCCAGTCGACCGCAAGCGGAACGCCGCCCGCAACGATCGTCACGCGATGTCGTTCGATGAGCGGAAATACCGTTTCGGCCCGGGCATCGGGGGCGATCACCACCGTACCGCCGTGGGCGAACGCCGCCAGCATGCCGGGCGAGGCCAGCGTGTAGCCGTGCGCCATGGGCAGCGCCGCGAGGTAGACGCTGTGTTCGCCGAAGCCGGCGACGGCACCGCTCTGGGTACAGTTGTAGACGTAGTCGTTGTGCGTGCGCGGAATGAACTTCGAGCGTGCCGTGGTGCCGCCCGACAGCATCATCAGCGCCACGTCGCCGGCGTCGTCGAAGGCGTTGCGGCGCAACTCGAGCAGGTCTTCCTCGCTCACCTGCGCCGCGAGCAGTCCGGACAAGGCGAGTTGCCCTGCCGGTGCCGCCCCGGCGGTGATCACCGTGTGCACCGACGGCACCTCGCGCCGGACGGCTTCGGCAAGGCCGCAGTAGTCGAAGCGCTCGCTCGACGCAGGCACCAGAAGCGCCACCGCTTCCGCGTGGCTGGCGAAGTGGCCAAGTTCGGAGAGCCGATGCGCCGGCAGGGCCATGACCGGAATCACGCCGATGCGCAACAGGGCAAAGTAGGCGTACAGGAATTCGATCGAGTTGCCGAGCTGGAAGATGACGCGCTCACGCGACTTCAAGCCCAGTTGCGCCAGCTTCACCGCCAGGCGATCGGAGCGCTCGACGAACTGTGCGTAGCTGGCCGTCCTGTCGCCGTCGACGATGGCCAGCTTGTGTGGGTTGCGCTGCATCGAGCGCCGCAGCATCTCGCCCAGGGTGATGTCCTGCCAGTATCCTTCGGCCCGGTACCGGCGAGCGAACTCCTCAGGCCACGGTGTACAGCCCGCCAGCATCGCGCCTCTCCTCCTCGCGGCTCAGGGCGCCACGGCGTCGTGCGCCGCGGGCACCATCGCGGAACCGTCCGCCGCGACCTGCACGACCTCCGATGGCGCGCTGGCATTGCCGTTGGCATCGCAGGCGCGCACATAATAGCGATACGACATGCCGCGCAGCAGGCCGGTGTCGGTGAACATCGCGGTCTTGACTCCGTCGACGATGCGCATCTCGCCGTCATCGTCGGCGCGGTAAACGTCGTAGTAGACCGGCTTGCCTTCGGCCTTCTTCCATTTCAGGGTGAGGCCGTTCGGCCCCTCCTTGATCGTCAGGCCGGCCTTGCCAGCGGGCCAGGCCGGCGCTTCCAGCACCTGGCTCGCAGCGGGCGCCTGCAAGGCGCCCTTGGGCCAAAGGAAGCAGGTCACCGGCATGTGCGCGCCGTCGAGCTGCTTGCACACGTTGCAGTAGTCGCACTTGACGATGCGGTCGCGCTCGTCCAGGCGCACCTTGCGGACCCAGTCGGGATCGGCCAGCAAGCCGCGGGCGATGGCGACCATGTCGAGCTTGCCCGAAGCGATCATCTCTTCGGCCAGTTGCGGATCCGACAGCTTGCCGGCGCCGATGACCGGCACCGCATGGCCCTTGCCGTTGATGAAGGCCTTGATTTCGGCGGCGTAGCCCGCGTGCAGGGCCGGTGGGTACTTCGCCCCGGGCATGCAACGGTCGCCCGAGTACCCGGAATAGGCATGCAGCACCTGTCCGGGGGAGTGCACCGCATCCTCGAACTTGCCGCCCACCGACAGCGAGAGGTAGTCGGC
>CAZXLV010000295.1:0-2801 GCA_964641405.1 uncultured Limnobacter sp.
TGTAGGGCCAGCTCGCCTTGGCGTCGATCACCGAGTCGGGGTCCATGGCGCGCAGTACCGTGCCGACCGACACGCCGCGCCCCCCGAAGCGCGCCAGCGGCTTGCGGGCGGGGGCATCTGCGGTGAGGGGGGTAAGCAGGTGGTCTTTGTACAAGTACTGTCGGCTTCCGGCATCGCGTATCACGAAGGCATTGTCGGGCACGGCGATGATCTCCAGCACGCGGCTGGGGCGCATGCCCTCCGGGGAAGGAATGCCGATCTGCCGGAAGCCCTGTCCGTCAAAGCGGACTAAGCCCCCTTCCGTGCCGATCAGCAGGCTGCCCCACTGGTCGCGGTCGATCGCATGAACGCGGTTCTGCAACAGGCCATTTTCCGAGGTGTACTGCTCGCGCGTCCACGTCTCCTGCCCTGCGGCCTGCGTTGCGGCCAGCAACGCCAGCGCAATGGCCCATGGCCAGCGGCGGAAGCGCGGGTGGCGGTTCATTCCATATAGTGCCGGTGGGCCTGTGCCAAGCGTTGCAGGTCGAGCAGGTTGGCCACGCCCAACTTGTCGAAGATCCTCGCCTTGTAGGTGGCCACGGTGGTGGGCTGCAGGTGCAGGCGCAGAGAGATGTCCTTCACACCAAAGCCAGCCAGCATATTGTCCATTACGCTCATCTCCCGGTCGGACAGCAAGGCGAAGGGGTTCGTTTTTGCCTCGGCGTCCTTGGCCTTTTCCTGCAGGTGGTCTTCTGTTGTGCCGCTGATGTAGGGGCGCCCTTGAAGCACATGCCTGATCGCGCGGGTCACCTCCTCCTCGGAAGATTCCTTGCTCAGAAACCCTGCGGCCCCCAAAGCCATGACGCGCTGGGCGTACACCGTTTCCGAGCGCATGGTATACACCAGGGTGCGCATGGCCGGGTGTGCTTGGCTGATGCGCTCCAGGTGGTCCAAGCTGCTGCCGTCGGTCAACTGCAGGTCCAGCACGAGCAGGGAAGGCTCCTTGCGCGCCAAGCTGTCCAGCAATTCCCGGCAGGTGGCTACTTCATCCACGTTCCCTGCATGGAATTGGTCGTACAGCAGGTTGCGCAATCCCCGGCGCACGATCACGTGGTCGTCGGCGAGAAGGAAACTGAGGTTCAAGGCCATTTGTTGAGGCGTTTGGGAGACGTGTAGCAAAAATTCTACAAACGGTGCCTTTGGGCCACTATAAGTTGCGCCCGATTTCCACTTCGGTGGGGGTCCATTCGCCCAGTAGGAACGAATGGGGGACGGATGTCCGCGAGGCTTTGAGAGTGGCCCGCGTGGCATGGAGAGCCGACCTCCTGAGTGCTGAACGGATTGAATGACACTGGCATGGAGGCAAAGTGGCTCAACGCGCTATTGGAGAGTGGGGCTGAGAGGATTACTGAACTCCTGATTGACCAGTGAACGTCCGAGTCGGCACCCTTCCAGTCGCTCTGGAGGGGTGCCCTTGGCATTCCAAGGCCTTGCTTCATGCAGGGTGCAAGTTAGTGGATTTTCCACCTGATGGACGCATCCATTCCTTGTGAGGCGCTTTTCCTTTCGTGCCAGATCGCCGCCTCCGCGAACCCGAGTGAGTGTGCTGGTAGGGTCTCCGGCCCGTCTGTGAACTACGCTTGAAGAGGTGCATTCGGCGGGCCGGACTCTACCCTTGTCTTCGCTAAGGCGAAATCATCTTAGCGAAGGAAAGGATCCCCGGAGAGAGCTGAGCAGGACGGCATGTGACCTAACGGGCCGGAAAGGTTAATGACCTAAGGGCCTTATGAGTACCTGTCGTCCACTCGGGTCCAAGGCTCGGATAGAATATCAGGCTAGCGGCCTATTAGAGTCATCGAGCAGCAGACCCATGCACAGTCCCCCGGGGACCACATGTAGAACCCAAAACTAAGCAACAATGCATTACATGGGGATTGACGTGAGCAAGGCCAAGCTGGACTTCGCCTTGCTTGATGGCCGTGGCCACGTGGTGGACCAGGCCGAAGTGCCCAACACGGGCAAGGGGATCAACTTGCTTTTGGGGCGATGGGGACGTGAGGCTGGCATGGACAGGAGCGCCTGCCTGGCCTGCTTTGAACCCACCGGGCATTACTCCAACACGCTCCTGGCCATATTGGTGGAGGGCGGGGTGCCTGCGTGGGCGGCACACCCCATGGACATCCGGCAAAGCATGGGCATGGTGCGGGGAAAGAACGACCGCATCGATGCGGTGCGCATCGCCGACTTTGCCATGCGCCACCGGGACAAGCAGCGCAAGGCAAGTTCCACCACTGTGGCCATGCTGGAGCTCAAGCAGCTGTTGGCGTTCCGGGACCGGTTGGTGGCCGACGGGGCAAAACTTGGGTTCTCGCAGGGTCACACGAAGTGGACCCTGCGAGAACCACCAACGCACAAAAGGCCGCCCCTTGCGGAGCGGCCCTTCGACATTGGAAAGCAGGATGGCTACTTGCTCACCACCACGCGCTTCGTATAGGTCTTGCCACCGGCGATGACCTGCAGCAGGTAGGTGCCGTTGGCGGCATTGCCCAGCTCGATCACGCTGTTGATGGCACCGTCCACCACGTTCAGCTGGGTGCCCAAGGCCACGCGGCCGGTGAGGTCCATCAGGCGCACGTCGGCGGTGGAGACCTTGCTGTCCAAGCCGCTCAGGGCCACGTTGAGGTGCTGCCCGTTGTTGGGGTTGGGCCACAGGCTCAGCTCAGGCTGTCCTCCGGTCTGCGCCAGGCGTATGCCCAAGTTCGGGTTATTGTCGATGGTGACGTTGCACACGTTGCCGCAGTACGCGCCCTCGATGCCGTTCA
>CAZXLV010000296.1:0-2785 GCA_964641405.1 uncultured Limnobacter sp.
GGCATCGGGCAGACCGAGCAGCAGATCGAGCTGATCCGCCGGTTTGCGCCCGACGCCTACGCCGGCACGCCCTCGTTCCTGCGCATCATCGTCGACAAGGCGCGCGAATTCGGACTCGATATCTCCAGGCTTCGGCGTGCGCTGCTGGCCGCCGAGGCGCTGCCGCCGAGCCTGCGCAACTGGTTCCACCAGCAGGGCATCGAGACGGTGCTGCAGTGGTACGGCACCGCCGACATCGGCATGATCGCGTACGAATCGAGCGCCATGGAAGGCATGATCCTCGACGAGGAACTGATCGTCGAGATCGTGCGCCCGGGCACGGGCGAGCCGGTTTCCGACGGCGAGGTCGGCGAACTGGTGGTGACCAGCTTCAATCCCGATTACCCGATGATCCGCTTCGGCACCGGTGACCTGTCTGCGGTGTTGCGCGGCATCTCGCCGTGCGGGCGCACCAACGTGCGCATTCGCGGCTGGCTGGGGCGCGCTGACCAGACCACCAAGGTGCGCGGCATGTTCGTGCACCCGGGGCAGGTGGCGGAGATCCTGCGGCGCGTGCCGGAGGCCGCACGCGCGCGATTGGTGGTCGAGGGCGAGATGGCCAACGACCGCATGACGCTGAAGTGCGAGGTCGATGCGACGGCACTGGCCGCGGCCGATGGCGCCCGGGCCCTGGCCGCGCGCCTGGCCGAAGCGATGCGCGAGGTCACCAGGCTGCGTGGCGAGGTAGAGCTGGTGGAACCGGCGACCCTGCCCAACGACGGCAAGGTGATCGACGACGCGCGCCGGTACGACTAGGATCCCCCGACAGCCTTCTCTAGACCACCGGTACGGGAAGCAGTTCCGCGGCGCGCACGACCCGGTTGCGCCCTTCGCGCTTGGCGTGATACACGCAACGGTCGGCGCTCACCAGCACGCGCTCGAGCGACCCGGCATCGGTGACCGGAACGGCGCCGATGCTGGCGGTGAGCGTGATCGTGGCCGGCCCGATGCGTAGCGGCAGTGCCTCCAGCGCCTTGCGAATGCCTTCGATGGTCTGGCGCGCGTCGTCCTCGGCGTCGCTCTGGATCAGGGCGCAGAACTCCTCGCCCCCGTAGCGCCCGACGAACCCCGATGGCGCGATGGCACGATGCAGGATGCGCGCTGCGTGCCGCAGGGCGTGATCACCCATGGAGTGACCGTACAGGTCGTTGACCTTCTTGAAGTGGTCCAGGTCGATCATCAGCACGTGATGCAGTCGGCCGGCCGGATGTGGGCGCTTCAAGCGCTGGCGCGAAAGCTCGAAGAAGTGCCGCCGGGAATGCAGCCCGGTCAGTTCGTCGGTGGTGGCGCGCCGGTGCAGTTCGATCGCAACGCGCGCGTGAAGGACCATCTGCACCAGCAGCGCCAGGGTAATCGGCGTCAGCGCAAAGATGAGGATGAAGCCGATCTGGCCGGGGCCTGCCGCGAGCGCCCCGCCGGCTGCCGCGCTGCCCAGTGCGGCAGCCGTTGCGCGGGTCAGGTGGGTGGCTGCATAGGCCGCAAACAGCCAGCGCACTGCGTTCACGTACGGCAGGCGCCGGGCCTGCGGCAGGCGCCACAGCCACCAGGCCAGTGCCGCCGACCACAGGCAGTGCACCAGCGAGAAGGTCATGACGCGAATGCCGGAACCGTCGGGCAGGCGATCGAGCCACAGCCAGGCCCCGGCCACGACCAGCAGTTGCAGGGCAAACAGCCACGCCGGTTGCCGGCGGTCGAACAGGCGCATCGTCGCGTCCGCGCATATCACGATGCTCACGCAGGCCAGCATGTTGGCCAGCAGATGGGTGAGCGGATCCGGCAGGGCGCCGCGCAGGCTCATCAGGCCGATGCCGCAGGCCGCCGCCGCGGTCCCCAGGCCGTAGCGGCGCAGCGCGGCGGCCGCCTGCGAATACATCGGCTGCAGCGCGAAGAAGGCCATGCTGCCGAGTGCGGCGGTACAGGCGCCGAGCAGGAAAGCGGTGCGTGGATCGAAGACGATGGCCATGGGAACGCAGGTCGCGAGTCACCAGGCATTGGTTCCTCACCCTGACAGTCTGCCGCCTCGCGCAGGTCCGATGGTGCTGGCCCGCGGGTACGCCGACGGGTGGCGCCGCCGATCCGAGGAACGCGTCCGGGATGGCGGTGCGGCCGTCGGCTGGCGGCGACAGGCGACGACAGGCGCCGTGCCGGATCGTGCTGCCGAGCCGGTGATACATTCGGGGATCGGCAGTACCTTCTGGGGATCCACGTGCGTTCCGGTCCGATTGTCTACGCCTTCGAAGGTCTGGTACCGGTCATCGATCCCACGGCCTATGTGCATCCGGCTGCCATCCTGATCGGCGACGTGATCGTCGGCCCCGGATGCTACGTCGGGCCGGGCGCGGCCCTGCGCGGCGACTTCGGCCGCATCGTCATGCAGCGCAACGCCAACCTGCAGGACAACTGCGTCGTGCACTCGCGTCCGGATCTCGACTGCGTGATGGAGGAAGAAAGCCACATCGGGCACGGCGCGATCATCCACTGCGCGCATATTGCCCGCGATGCGATGGTGGGAATGAACGCGGTCGTGATGGATCGCGCCACGGTGGGCGAGCAGGCGATCGTGGCCGCGATGGCCTTCGTCAAGGTCGACATGCAGATCCCGCCGCGGGTACTGGTGGCCGGCGTGCCGGCGCGCGTGGTGCGTTCACTGACCGAGCACGACATCGCGCGCAAGCGTGCCGGCACGGCGCTGTACCTCGAGTTGGCACAGCGCTGCCGCGACGGACTGGTGCCTGCCGAGGCGCTG
>CAZXLV010000297.1:0-2780 GCA_964641405.1 uncultured Limnobacter sp.
CTGGGGCAGGCGCTGTCGCGTTTCGAGGTGGTCGGACCCACCACCAATGTCGACTTCCTGGCGCGCGTGGTGCGCAGCGACGCCTTTGCCGGTGCCGAGTTCGACACCGGCCTGATCGAGCGCGAGAAGGCGGTCCTGCTGCCGGCACCCACCCGCCCATCGCTGTCAATGCGCGCGATCGCGGCAGCTGCCGTGATGGCCAGCGAACTCGACGAGGCTGCCCGCGCGGCGCGCGTGCGCGGTCGCCACGACCCCTGGGATCTGCGCAACGGCTGGCGCCCCGCCGCATCGTTGCGCCGCCTGCTGGCATTCAGCCATGCCGGCGAGCCGTGTCCGGTCGAACTCGAGTACGCGCGTGGCGGCTGGACCGTTTTCGATGGCGACGAGACCGTATGCCTGGCGGGTTTGCAGTGGTCGGCCGGCGAGCATCGCATCCGCGGCCTGGCAAGCGAGCGCGCATTCGAAGCCAGCGCGCTGATCGAAGGCGAGACCGTGCACCTGTTCACCGCCGAGGGCCATGTGGTACTCGGCTATGCACCGCCGCTGGCGCATGTCGGCGAACAGGCCCCGGACGACGCACGGCTCACCGCGCCGATGCCCGGCAAGGTCATCGCCCTGCTGGTGCAGGCCGGTGCGAAGGTCAGGCGCGGCCAGCCGCTGCTGGTGATGGAAGCGATGAAGATGGAGCACACCATCAGCGCGCCCGGCGACGGCGAAGTTGGCGCCGTGCTGTACGGCGTCGGCGAGCAGGTCGACGAAGGTGCCCGACTGATCGAGTTCGTGCCGCGCCCGGCCTGATCGAGGCAGTACACTGGGCGAAGCCCTTGCCGATTGCACCCTGGGGAGGCTGTCGGGCAAGGCGAGCGGGAGATTTGCCATGGAACTGCCCAAGCGGGTCCTGATCACCGAGGTCGGTCCGCGCGACGGACTGCAAAACGAGCCCCAGCCGGTGTCCACCGAGATCAAGCTGTCCTTGTGCGAGCGCCTGCTCGCAGCCGGCGTGCGCCGGCTCGAGGCCACCTCGTTCGTGTCGCCCAGATGGGTGCCGCAAATGTCCGACGCGGCGCAGTTGCTGGCACGCCTGCCGCGCTCCGCCGGCGTGACGATCTCGGTACTCACACCGAACATGAAGGGCTTCGACGCGGCGCTGGAGGCGGGTGTCGATGAAGTGGTCATCTTCGGCGCCGCCAGCGAAGCCTTCTCGATGCGCAACATCAACTGCTCGATCGCCGAGAGCATCGAGCGCTTTCGCCCGGTGGCGCAAGCCGCCCGGGCCAACCGGCTGCGGCTGCGCGCCGCTGTCTCGGTGGCCTTCGGCTGCCCCTACCAGGGCGAGGTTCCGGTAGCGGCCGTGGTCGACGTGTCGGCCAGGATGCGCGACCTGGGTTGCGACGAGATCGGCATCGCCGACACCATCGGCGTGGGCACCGCCGGCCAGGTCGCGCGCGTCTTCGAGGCCGTGATGCGTGAAGTACCGCTGCAGAACCTGTCGGGCCACTTCCACGACACCTACGGCCAGGCGGTGGCCAACGTGATGGCGGCCCTGCAGTGCGGCGTGGCGCGCTTCGACAGCTCCATCGCGGGGCTCGGCGGTTGCCCCTACGCCCGGGGCGCCACCGGCAACGTCGCCACCGAGGACGTGGTCTATCTGCTGCACGGCCTGGGCATCGAAACCGGACTCGACCTCGATCGACTGGTCGACACCGGCCAGTGGATATCGGCGCAACTCGGGCGGCGCAGCCTGTCGCGTGCCGGCACTGCGCTGGTCGCTCGCCGCCAGCAGGCGGCCGAGACCACATGAGGCGCGACGCACCGGCGGGCGCGGGCCACGCCGAAACGGTGCGCACCACGCCGACATCGCCGGCCCTGCCCGCATCGCTGCAGTTCATCCAGCGCGACTGGCTGTCTTCGAACCAGGTGCTCGGATTCGAGGACGGCGAGGCGATCGTCGTCGACACCGGCTACGCCAGGGACGCCACCCTCACCGTCGCGCTGGTGCGCCAGGCGCTTGCCGATGCCGGTGGCGCGCGACTCGCGGGCATCGTCAACACGCACCTGCACTCCGATCACTGCGGCGGCAACGCAGCACTGGCGAGCACCTTCGGCGCTTCGATCACGATTCCGCAGGCCAGCGCCGCCGATGTGGCCGCCTGGGACGAAGCGTCCCTCGGCTACACCGGCACCGGCCAGCGCTGCAGCCGGTTTCACTACACGGCAACGCTGGCTGCCGGCGACACGCTGCGCCTGGGCGGATTCGACTGGCAGGTGCTGGCCGCGCCCGGCCACGATCCGAGGAGCCTGATCTTCCACTGCGAACGAGAGGGCCTGCTGATTTCAGCCGATGCCCTGTGGGAAAACGGCTTCGGCGTCCTGTTCCCCGAACTGCAGGGGCAATCCGGCTTCGACGAACAGCAGGCGGTGCTCGAGTCGATCGCCCGCCTGCCGGTGAGGCTGGTGCTGCCCGGCCATGGCGCCGCCTTTGCCGATGTGCCCGCCGCCCTGCAGCGTGCCTTCGACCGCCTGGCCTCGATGCGCGCCGATCCACGCCGCCACGCGCGTCATGCGCTCAAGGTGCTGGTGAAATTCCTGATGCTCGACCTGGAGCGGATCGAGTCGGCACTGCTGCAGGAACGGCTGCGCGACGCCACCGCGATGCGTGACACCGCCGCGCTGATCGGCATGGACTTCGAGTCGGCCCTGGCATGGGCAGTCGATGAACTGGTAGCGCAGGGGCAATTGCGTCGCGAGGCGGGCTGGCTGCTCGATCACTGAACGCCGGC
>CAZXLV010000298.1:0-2743 GCA_964641405.1 uncultured Limnobacter sp.
GATCCCGGTCGACAACATCCTGTTCGCCAGCGAGATGATCGGCGCGGTGCGCGGTATCGATCCCGAAACCGGCCATTACTACGACGACACCCGGCGCTACATCGAGGCATCGGCGCTGAGCGCCGTCGATCGGCGCAAGATCTACGAGGGCAACGCGCGCCGGGTCTACCCGCGGCTCGAGGCGGTACTCGGGCGCAAGGGCCTGTAGGGGCTGGCACCGTTCCTGGAGAAATGCGCATCATGGACATGAACAACCTGGGTATCGTGCGGCGCACGATCACGCGCGCCGAGCCCGCGGCGGTCGAGAAGCTGTCACGCTTCAGCGTGGCCACCATCCACGAGGCGATGGGCCGCGTCGGCCTGCTCGAGCCCTGCATGCGGCCCATCTACGTCGGCGCGCACCTGTGCGGCACCGCGGTCACCGTGCTGCTGCATCCGGGCGACAACTGGATGATGCACGTGGCCGCCGAGCAGCTGAAGGAGGGCGACGTGGTGGTGGCGGCCTGCAGCGCCGAATGCAGCGACGGCTTCTTCGGCGACCTGCTGGCAACCTCCTTCCGCGCCCGCGGGGCAAAGGGGCTGGTGATCGACGGCGGGGTGCGCGACGTCAAGGACCTCACGGCCATGGGCTTTCCGGTCTTTTCGCGTGCAATCAGCGCCAAGGGCACCATCAAGGCCACGCTCGGCTCGGTGAACGTGCCGGTAATCTGCGCCGGCGCGCTGGTCAACCCCGGCGACGTCGTGATCGCCGACGACGACGGCGTGGTGGTGGTGCCGGCGGCGATCGCCCGGCAGGCCGCCGATGCAGCCGAGGCGCGCGAGGCCAACGAGGCGGGCAAGCGCGCGAGGCTGGCCGCCGGCGTGCTCGGGCTCGACATGTACAACATGCGCGAGCCGCTCGCGAAGGCCGGCCTGAAGTACATCGACTGACGCCATGACGCTCCCCTCCGATCCCCTGAAGTGGCGCATCGGCCTGGTCGGCTACGGCGAGGTGGGCCGCATCCTGGGCGAGGACCTGCACGCTCGCGGCGTGGCGCAGCTGCTCGCCTACGACCTGAAGCTCGATGGCACCGAGGCCGGTCCACTGCGTGAACATGCCGGCGCACATGGCGTCGCGCTGGCCGCCTCGCACGCCGAACTGGCTGCCGGCAGCGACTTCATCGTGTCGGCGGTCACCGCCAGCCAGGCGGTGCCGGTCGCCCTGGCCTGCGCGCCGGCGCTGCGCGCGGGCAGTTGGTTTCTCGACTTCAACTCCGCCTCGCCGGGCGCCAAGCAGCGGGCCGCCGCCCTGGTCGACAGCGCAGGCGCGCGCTACGTCGAGGGCGCGGTCATGACTTCCGTGCCGCCCTACCGCATCCGCGTCCCGCTGCTGCTGGGCGGCGCGCACGCCGCGGCACTGCAGCCGCGACTGGCCGAACTGGGCTTCGAGGCGAAGCTGGCCTCGGATCGGCTCGGCGTGGCCTCGGCCACCAAGATGTGCCGCAGCGTCATGATCAAGGGCCTGGAGGCGATGGTCATCGAGAGCTTCACCACGGCGCGCGCCTACGGCGTGGAAGACGCCGTGCTCGCCTCGCTGGCCGAGACCTTTCCAGGCATCGACTGGGAACAGCAGGGCAGCTACTTCTTCCAGCGCGTGATCCAGCATGGGCGCCGGCGCGCCGAGGAAATGCGCGAGGTTGCGCAGACCGTGCGCGAGGCCGGCCTTGATCCCTGGTCGGCCAGTGGAAGCGCCGAGCGCCAGGCCTCGATCGCCGACCTGGCCGACGCCGGCGTGTTCGGCGACCGCGCCGCGCCGCGCGGCAACTGGCGCGCCGAGGCCGACCGCATTCTCGGCGCGTCCGGACGCGGCACCGAACTGTCCGGCCAGGGCGTCGACCATTGCGGCCGGGCCGGCGTGCCACCAGGCGCCGGGACGTAGCCGCGATGCCATTCGAAATGAGCCCCGGGTGGCTGCCCTTCCACCCCCATCCCTCCCGGCCGGTCTTTGCCGTGCCGCCGGGCGCGGTCGACGCGCACTGCCACGTGTTCGGCCCCGGTGACGAGTTCCCCTACGCGCCCGAGCGCAAGTACACACCCTGCGACGCCTCGAAGGCGCAATTGTTCGCACTGCGCGACCGGCTCGGCTTCGCGCGCAACGTGATCGTGCAGGCTACCTGCCACGGCAGCGACAACCGCGCGCTGGTCGATGCACTGGTGCATTCGGACGGCCGCGCGCGTGGCGTCGCCACGGTGAAGCGCGACATCAGCGATGCGCAACTGCAGGCGCTGCACGCCGCCGGCGTGCGCGGCACGCGCTTCAACTTCGTCAAGCGCCTGGTCGATTTCACGCCGCGCGATGCGCTGGCCGAGATCGCCCGGCGCATCGCACCGCTGGGCTGGCACGTGGTGGTCTATTTCGAGGCGCAGGACCTGCCCGAACTGTGGGACTTCTTCACCACCTTGCCGACCACGGTGGTGGTCGACCACATGGGGCGCCCCGACGTCGCCAAGCCGCTCGACGGCCCGGAGTTCGCGCTGTTCGTGAGGCTGATGCGCGAGCACGGCAACATCTGGTCGAAGGTGAGCTGCCCCGAACGCCTGAGCCGCAGCGGCCCGCCCGCGCTCGCGGGCGAGCGCAATCCGTATCGCGACGTGGTGCCCTTCGCGCGCCGGCTGGTCGAAACCTTTCCCGATCGCGTGCTGTGGGGCACCGACTGGCCGCATCCGAACCTGAAGGACCACATGCCCGACGACGGCCTGCTGG
>CAZXLV010000299.1:0-2740 GCA_964641405.1 uncultured Limnobacter sp.
TGGGCACCTTGATCTCCTTGCCGCGCACGGTGTAGGTGTAGAACTCGCCGCTGTAGCGCGCTTCCTCGGACTTCCAGCCGGTGAGCATGGACCAGAGGTGCGGGTCGAGGTCTTTTTTCAGTTCCTCGAACCTTCTCAACAGGAAATCAAGTCGTGAGTCGATCAGTCCTGAGTCGTGAGTCTTTGAGTCGTGTGTCTGCGACGACCTGGACTCACGACTCCCGACTTCAGGACTCACGACTCCCTTACTCCCGACTAACAAATCCGTGCCACCGAAGGTGCGTACCGCCGAATACAGCCCATACAGCTTATCCGCGATCTCCGCCTGTGCCTCCACCTTCGCATCATACCTCCTGTTGCTCTCGCTGATCTCGCTCAGGTAGCGGCTCTTCGCGGGGGGGATGATCCACACCTTCTCGCTCATCTCATCGTGCGCGTGGAACGCGGAGTCGAGTGCGACGCCCGTTTTCTCGGCGATCTTCTTCATCAGACGCACATAGAGCGTGTTGGTGCCGGGATCGTTGAACTGGCTGGCGATGGTGCCCACCACGGGCAGGTCCTCGTCCTTGGCGTCCCACAGCTGGTGGTTGCGCTTGTATTGCTTCTTCACGTCGCGCAGGGCATCCTGGGCGCCGCGCTTGTCGAACTTGTTGATCGCCACCACGTCGGCGAAGTCCAGCATGTCGATCTTCTCCAACTGCGTGGCCGCACCGAACTCCGGCGTCATGATGTAGAGCGAGACGTCGCTGTGGTCCAGGATCTCGGTGTCGCTCTGGCCGATGCCGCTCGTTTCGAGGATGATCAGGTCGAAGCCCGCGGCCTTCAGCACCAGCACGGCCTCCTTCACCTGCTTGCTCAGTGCGAGGTTGCTCTGGCGCGTGGCCAACGAGCGCATGTACACCCGCTCGCCGCGGATGCTGTTCATGCGGATGCGGTCGCCCAGCAGCGCGCCGCCGGTCTTACGCTTGCTCGGGTCCACGCTGATCACACCGATGGTCTTCGTGGGCTGATCGAGGATGAAACGGCGGATCAGCTCGTCCACCATGCTCGATTTCCCCGCGCCGCCCGTGCCGGTGATGCCAAGGACCGGCGCCTTGTTCTTTTCCGCCTTCTTGTGGATCTCATCGGCCACCTTGGCGAACACCTCCGGGTGGTTCTCCGCCGTGCTGATCAGCTTGGCGATGGCCGTCCAGTTGTGCGTGGTCAGCTGCTTCGCTTCGCCGTTCAGCTTGTCGCTCAGGTCATAGTCGGCCTGCGCCAGCATGTCGTTGATCATGCCCTGCAGGCCCATGGCCCGGCCATCGTCCGGGTGGTAGATCCGCGCGATGCCGTAGACCTCCAGCTCCTTGATCTCCTCGGGCAGGATCGTTCCGCCGCCGCCGCCGAAGATCTTGATGTGCCCCGCACCCTTCTCCTTCAGCAGGTCGTACATGTACTTGAAGTACTCCATGTGCCCGCCCTGGTAGCTCGTCATCGCGATGGCGTGGGCATCCTCCTGGATCGCGGTGTGTACCACGTCCTCCACGCTGCGGTCGTGGCCCAGGTGGATCACCTCGGCGCCGGTGCTTTGCAGGATGCGCCGCATGATGTTGATGGCCACGTCATGCCCGTCAAAAAGGGAGGCCGCGGTAACGATGCGGATCTTGTGCTTGGGGACGTAGGGTTTCGCTACTGGGTGTGACATGCCGCGAAGATATTGGGCGGGGGAGGGATCAGAAAATCAGATGATCAGATGATGCTTGGCCGCGACCTTGGATGGCGCAGGGCTTGGTGGTTTCAGGCCATTGTCTGATTGTCTGATTGTCTGATTTTCTGATCATCTGATCATCTGATCGACCAATCATCATATCGGCATTTGGCCGCCTTAACGGGCTGTCCGCTGTGGTGCCCTTGTCCGGTCCGTGCGCCACCGGGGCTCCGGGGTCCCGCCCCGCCGTTGGCGGGACTTGCAGCCTGCCGTCGGGCCTCCTCGCTCCACGGTGGCGCACGGCCCGGCCTGCGGCCAGCCGCCGCTGCCATCCCGGGCGGAGATCCCCGTCCTGCACCCACCGTTTTCCGGTGCTTCTTGCCACTACGACATGTTTTGGCAATGTGGCTTCCGAATCTTTGCGGACTAACCCGTAAATCCTCTTGCATGAATAAAATCCCATTCCCTTCCGACCAGAACCAACGCAGCCTGCAGCTGAAGGACCTGCACCGCCGCCTTGGCGTTCACCACTTCGGCATCGATGCCGAGATCCAGCGGCTGCTGGAAGCCTTCGCCCCGTGGTACCGGTTTGCAGAAACGCAGACGCGTCCGCGCACCATCGGCCTGTGGGGCATGACCGGCACCGGCAAGACCAGTCTGGTGCGGGCGCTGGTGGAGGAAATGGGATTGGAGAAGCGCACCGTCTGGCTGGATGCCGGGGAAAGCCAAGGCGAGGCTTGGCTCGATCGCGCTTTCAGCCGCTTGGAACACCACCTGGACGGAAGCCCGTTCATCCTGGTGGTGGATGAGTTCCAGCACGCGCGCACCGTGACGAGGTCGGGGCCGCGCACCGAACCCGGCATGCTGCGCCGCTTTTGGGAAATGCTCGATTCAGGAAGGGTGATCACCTGGTCGTCCGGGCGACGCCTTATGAACAACTCCAGCATCAAGGTGATGCACCAGCTCGCAAAGGCGGTCCGGACCGGCGCATTGATCCACCAAGGACACGTGGTGGACGGGCTCGATGCGTACAACCTCCTCTTCGGCACCAAC
>CAZXLV010000300.1:0-2665 GCA_964641405.1 uncultured Limnobacter sp.
TTCGCGCACGTTGTGGTCGGTGATCAACACGCCGATGCGCCGATCCTTGAGAAACCTGACGATGCGCTGGATCTCGATGACGGCGATCGGATCGACGCCGGCAAACGGCTCGTCGAGCAGGATGAAGCGAGGCGATCCGGCCAGCGCGCGGGCAATCTCGACCCGGCGCCGTTCCCCCCCGGAGAGCGACAGCGCGGTGTTCGAGCGGATCTGCGTGATCTGCAACTCGCCCAGCAGCCGATCGAGTCGCCGCTCGATCTCGGGGCGCGCCAGCGCACGCCCCTGTCCGTCGCTTTGCAGCTCGAGCACCGCGACGATATTCTCCTCGACGGTGAGCTTGCGGAACACCGAGGCCTCCTGCGGCAGGTAGGACAGGCCTAGCCGCGCGCGACGGTGGATCGGCAAGCGCCCGATCGGAACCTTGTCGAGTTCGATCGAGCCACCGTCGGAAGGCACCAGGCCGACGATCATGTAGAAACAGGTGGTCTTGCCCGCGCCGTTGGGACCCAGCAGTCCCACCACCTCCCCGCTGGCAACGTCGAGCGAGACATCCTGGACCACCTTGCGTCCGTGGTAGGCCTTCATCAGGTTGCGCACGGCCAGGCGGCTTTCGCCGGGCGGCGGACGTTCGGCCTTGCCGGCCATCAGCGGGTGCCGGTCCCGCGCGGCGTGCCCAGTTGCTCGGCGGGTTCGAGCCTCAGGCCTTCAGCGGGAGGTGGGTTCGGCGTGTCCGCGGGCGGGGTCGCAGCCGGTGCACCGGACGGTTCGCGCGGCTGGATCACGACGCGAACGCGTCCGCTCGGGTTGCCCGGCGTGGCACCGGCGCTGCCACCCTGGACGGTGAAGAATTCGGTGCGACTGTCGTAGACGATGTCGCTGCCGTGAACCTCGTCGATGACACGGTCCTTTTCGATCCGGCGCAGCATCGCCTGCAGCTGCAGATGGTAGGTCTCCAGCTTGCCGTCGTAGTCGATCTGGCGCGCCTGGCCCTCCATGTACTGGTCGACGCCTTCGCGCTTTTGCCTGAAGTAGGCCAGGTTGCCGGTCGCGGTGGCGTACTGGTAGCCCTCGGGATCCTGGCGCAGCACCAGCTTGTCGGCGCGCAACACGATCGTTCCCTTGGTGAGCACGACGTTGCCGGTGAATACGTTGATCTGCTTCAGATCGTCGTACTGCATCCGGTTCGACTCGATGTTGATCGGCTTGTCCCGGTCGGCCTTTTCAGCGCCGGCCGGCGTCGCCAGCATCAGCGTCCACGCGGCGGCGCAGGCACCGAGCACGGCGGCGCTGCGGCTGCGGCGGAGGTGGCTGGAATCGGGCGTGGGACGGTTCGCGCGCATGCTCAGGGGGATCGTTGCGGCGGCGGTGGCCAGGTGAGGTGTACCCGGGAATCGACCCTCAACGAGCGGGCCGCATTATTGAATTCCATGCCGACCCCCGTCAAGACCGATGCGCCACGCTCGATGCGCACCGGCAAGTCGGTGCGGGCAATCTCGGTGTCGCTGAAGATCGTCACGCGCTCGGTGTGTATGGTCATCGGCGGTTCGTCGTCGGTGGCGGCACGCACCATCACGACGTTGCCGGTCAGCAGCGTCTCCACGCCGTCGGCGCTGGACTGGCCGCTGTCGGCACGCAGGGTCAGGCGCGGCTGCTCCGGATCGAGGCTGACCATCTCCGGTTGCCGGTAGCTGGTCGAATCGTCTGCGGGGAAGTGCAACATGTGCTGCGCCGACATGCGGAACACCGGAGCACCCTGGAGGTTGATCCGCGTAAAGACTGCGCCGTCGATGAAATAGTCCGGCTTGCCCGGCGCAGGCGCCCGTGGCGGTGCGCCCGCATGCATCGAGATCTGTGCCAGGTAGTAGGTGCCGGCAGCCAGCGTGAGCAGCAGTGCCAGCGACAGCACCGCGGCGAGCCGGTCGTAGGTGCGCGTCTTCACCTGGCGGGGCCGCCATGGCGCGCCAGGGCCGCGGCGAGCAGGCCCTGCGCCTGCAGCAGGAACTCCGCGAACTCGCGCACCGCGCCGTGCCCGGCCGGCGCTTGCGAGACCCAGTGTGCGCGCGCGCGCACCGCGGCCGGGGCGTCGGCCACGGATGCGGCAAGGCCGGCGTATGCCATGGCGCGCAGGTCGGGCCAGTCGTCGCCGACGAACGCCGCCGCGGTTGGCGCCAACTGGTGGCGCACGCACAGTTCGCGCAGTGCCTCGGCCTTGTCGTGCACGCCCTGCAACACCTGGTCGAACTTCAACTCGGCCGCCCGCACCTCGACGATGGGCGATTGCCGGGCGGTGATCACCGCCAGCACGATCCCGGCCTCGCGCAACAGGGCCAGGCCGAAACCGTCGCGCACCGAGAACGCCTTCATCGCTTCCCCTTGCGGGCCGATGAACAATCGCCCGTCGGTCAGCGTGCCGTCGACGTCGAGCGCGACCAGCCGGATGCCGGCCGCCCTGGCGGCGGTCTCGGGGGAATCGTTCATGGTCGCGTCATTCAGACGACCTTGGCTGCCAGCAGGTCGTGGATGTGCAACGCCCCGGCCAGCCGACCGTGCTCGCCGGTGACCAGCAACTGGCTGATGCGCCGCTCTTCCATGACCCGCACCGCTTCGGCTGCGAGTGCCTGGGCGTCGATCGTGCCCGGGGTGCGGGTCATCACTTCGTCGATGC
>CAZXLV010000301.1:0-2642 GCA_964641405.1 uncultured Limnobacter sp.
CGAGCGCGCTCTCCTCCAGCACGACGAGGAATGCATTGAGCGCGCCGTTGCGCGCGGCGATCGCGGCGAGGCAGGCGCGCGTCACCTCCACCGGCGAGAAGCGCCGCGCGCGATAGCCCGCGACGAGTTCGGTGGCCGGCAGCCGATGCAAGGCTGATGGCGCGGCGGCGTTGCCTGTCGTGCTCACGTCGTGGTCCCCGCGCGAAGCGGCGTCAATTCATCTGCACGTTCGCTTCCTTGATGATCTTGCCCAGGCGCGGCACTTCGGCCGGGTGGTACTTCGCCATCTCGGCCGCCGGCTTGTACCAGACGTCGAAGCCGGTCGTCTCCAGCGTCTTCTCGGTCTCCGGGTCCTTGGCGAGCGTACCGATGGCCTCACTCCATTTGGCGACCACCGCCGGCGGCAAGTTCGCCGGTCCGTACACGCCGATCGTGGTGTCGAGGCCGAGCGACGGCAACCCGGCTTCCTTGAACGTCGGGACGCCGGGCAGGCGCGGATCGCGCACGTCGTCGGACACGGCGAGGATGCGCACCCGGCCGTCCTTGTAGTACGGCGCGACGCTGCCATAGGTCGGCACCATGAAGTCGACCTGGCCGCCGATGAGATCGGTGATCGCCGGCGCGCCGCCCTTGTACGGGACGTGCACCGCGTTGAGGCCGAACTGGCGATTGATGTATTCGCCGATGATGTGCGAGGACGCGCCGTTGCCCACCGACGCGAACGACAGAGGCTTCACCTTCGCCGCCTTGAGGAGCTCGTCCACGCTCTTGTACGGCGACTTCTCCGACACGGCCAGCACGTTCTTGGTGCGGGCGAGCATCGCGATCGGCGTCACGTCCTTGACGAGGTCGTACTTCAACTGCGGATAGAGCGTCTGGTTGCTGCCGTGCGTCTGGCTGTTGCCGATGGTGAGCGTGTAGCCGTCGGGTGCGGCGGCGATGCCCTCGCCCGTCCCGATCGTGCCCGAAGCGCCCGGCTTGTTCTCGACGACGATCGGCTTGCCGCCCCACATCGCACCCACCTTCGCCGCGACGAGGCGGGCGATGATGTCGGTGCTGCCACCCGGCGGAAAGGCGACGATGAGGCGGACCGGCTTGTCGGGATACGTGCCTTGCGCCAGCACGCCGGGAGCGGCGAGGGTCGCGGCGAAGAGGCCGGTCACGATGAAGGCGCGGCGGGAGTTTCGCGCATCACGGAAGGAGTTCACTGGGGTTTCCTTTCAGGAAGAAACGACGGATTCGGAATCGGCAAGACGCTGCCTCGCCTCGGCAAGAAGCGCGGGTGAGACGTACTGGGCGATGATCACGACCACGCCGTCACCCAGCTCCGGCGGAAGCACCGGCAGCGGAGCCGGCGCGTTGAAGAGCCGCAGCACGGCGTGCAGCGCCTGCACGCTGCCGTCATCCATCCGCACCGCGCCCTTCATGCGCAACAGCCGCTCGCCGAACGTGCGCTGCATCCACTGCACCCACTCGGCGTAGCGCGGCCAAGCGAGCGGCGCGGCGAGGCGGATCGAGGCGGTGACGATCTCGCCCGCGGCGAGGTGCGGCGGATGCGCCGGATCGTCGTGGCCGAGGTCGTGCGCACCCGTGCTGCCCGGGTCGGCGCCGTGCGCGCACGTCGCGTCGTGAACGTGCTCGGCAGCGGGCGTGGAGCGGTCGGCACGCAGCGCATCGAGGGCGGCGGAGCGCAGCATGTCGACGAACACTTCGTCGGCGGCAATGCCGCCGTGCGCCGCGCTGCGCCGCACCGCGTGCGGCGCGAGTGCCGCAAGCCGCGCTTCGAGCCGGCGGAGCGCCGAGGTGGGTGCGGCGTCGGTCTTGGTCACGACGATGCGATCGGCCATCGCCACCTGTCGGCGCGCCTCGACGAAGCGGTCGAGCTCGTCGTCACCGTGCACCGCATCGACGACGGTGACGATGCTCCCCAGGCGGTAGTGGCGCACGATCGCGCTGTCGAGCGCCAAGGTGGCCGCGATCGGCCCGGGATCGGCGACCCCGGTCGTCTCGATCACCACGCGGGCGAACGGCGGCAGTTCGCCGCGCTCGCGGCGGTAGTGCAGCGATTCGAGCGTCTCCTGCAGCGAGTTGCCGAGCGCGCAGCACAGGCAGCCCGAATCGAGGAGCACGACGTCGTCCTCGCTGCCGCGGTCGACGAGCACGTGGTCGAGGCCGACCTCGCCCAATTCGTTGATGATCACCGCGGTATCGGCCAGCGCCGGATCGCGCAGGAGATGCGCGAGGAGCGTCGTCTTGCCGCTGCCCAGGTACCCCGTCAGGAGGTGTACCGGGCACGGCTCGCGGGTCTTGCTCATCCGACCTCGTGCGCTTCAGGCGGGCGCCACAAACGGGGCGCGCACCGGCAGTCCCGCGAGATACGCCGCGACCTCCGCGGTCGGGATGACGTCGGCGTACTTGCAGTTCATGTCGAAGAGGTTGATCGCGTGGCTCGCCTCGAAACGGTCGAAGGCGCATTCCTCCGGGATCACCACCTTGAAGTTGTACGAGTACGCATCGACGGTCGTCGCGCGCAGGCAGCCCGACGTGGTGCAGCCGGTCATGATCAGCGTGTCGATGTCGAGGAAGTTGAGGTGGCTCATGAAGATCGTGCCGAAGAAGCACGACGGCTTGCGCTTGCCGAT
>CAZXLV010000302.1:0-2630 GCA_964641405.1 uncultured Limnobacter sp.
ACAGGGGCCACGAGCCGATCCTGCTCGACTTCAGCATGGAGGAGCCGCCGCCGTTTCCCGGTGACATCCGCACCGAGGACGTGGCGGCTCGCGGCGGGTTGCCGATCGAGGTGGTACGCGAGAAGTATCGTTCCGATCGCGACGCCGCCACGGACAACCAGATTCGTGGCGCGTCGCTGATCGTCGACGACCTGATGCGGCAGGGCCGGGTGCACGGGATCATCGGAATCGGGGGCGGCACGGCGACGCTGGTGTCCACCTCGATCATGAAGCGGCTGCCGTTCGGCATGCCCAAGCTGATGGCCTCGCCGATGGCCGCACACCCGGCCTACATCGAGCAGTATGTCGGCACGCGCGACATCACGATGCACCACACGGTGCTCGACATCGTGAAGATGAATCCGCTGCTGCGCGCGCAGATCGTCAACGCGGTGGGCGCCATCTGCGGCATGGTCGAGATGACGCAGGGCACCGACATCCAGTTCGACAAGCCGTGCGTGGCGATCTCCTCGTTCGGCTTCGGAGAGATGGCGGTACAGTCCGCGCTCGGCATGCTGGAGGAGGCGGGCTTCACGCCCATCGTCTGCCATGCGCAGGGCAAGGGCGACCGCGCGATGGAAGAGATGATCCGCGACGGGGCGTTCCACGGCGTGCTCGACATCTGCATCGGCGGGGTGCTGGAGCACCTGTTCAAGGGCAACCGCGATCCGGGGCCCGACCGCCTGATGGCTGCCGTCGAGACCGGCATTCCGATGGTGCTGGCCCCCTGCGGCCTGGACATCCTGTCCTACGGCGGGCGCGCGGACATGCTCGAGAAGACCCGTGACCGGGTCCAGTACGTGCAGGACCGCCTGCGGGTGCAGGTGCGCAGCAGCGCCGACGAGTTGCGCCAGGCGGCCGACGTGATTGCCGGGCGGCTCAATCGCGCCAGTGGGCCATGGATTTTCCTGGTTCCCTTGAAGGGTTGGTCATCGCTGGACCGCGAAGGTCGTTCGATCTACGACCCGGTTGCCGACGCGGCGTTCGTGGCGCGCCTCAAGGAGAAGCTGGACGATCCGTCCCGCGTCAGGGAGGTCGACCTGCACCTGTACACCCCGGAATTCGCCCGTGTCGCAGTCGACGCGTTCACCGAGATCTACCGGCATGCGCGCGCGCCGGTGAGCGCTGCCTGAGCGCAGAAGGAAGCAACCATGCAGGTACGCAACTGGATGCAGGCGAATCCGATCACGATTCCCAGCGACATGCTGGTCTCGGAAGCCAAGCGGCTGATGAGCGAGAACAACCTGCACGCGCTGCCGGTGGTCGACCAGGGCAGGCTGCGCGGACTGGTCACGCGGGCCAACCTGCTGCGCATGGGCCAATTCGTGCTGCGCACGCAGGATCCCGACGAGTTCAATTTCTTCGTCACGCGCCTCAAGGTCCGGGACGTGATGGTACGCAACCCGGCATGCCTGCAGGTCAGTGATACGATGAACGAAGCCCTGCGGATCGGCGAGGAACTGGGGGTGGCGCAGTTTCCCGTGCTGGACGGCGGCCAGGTGGTCGGCGTGATCTCGGCCAACGAGGTCTTCAAGCTGGCCGCGCACTGCCTGAACGCGTGGGAACCGCGCGCGGTGCGCTGATCGAACCCTCTGCGGAAGGACATTCATGAGCCTGCCATTGGTGGTGGCGATCACCGGCGCAACCGGCGTCATCTACGGCGTCGAGATGCTGCGCGTGCTGAGGGAACTGAAGCAGGAGACGCACCTGATCCTCAGCGAGGCGGCCGGAATGAACCTCGCCATCGAGACGGAGTGCACGCTCGACGAGGTGCGCGCCATGGCCGACGTCGTCTATCCGAACAAGGATGTCGGCGCCGCGGTGGCCAGCGGTTCGTTTCGCACCCGCGGCATGATCGTGGCCCCCTGTACGGTGAAGACCCTGTCGGCGATTGCCAATTCGTTCACCTACAACCTGGTGGTGCGGGCGGCCGACGTGACGCTCAAGGAGCGGCGCCCGCTGATCCTGATGGTGCGCGAGACGCCCCTGCACAAAGGGCATCTCGAACTGATGACGCGTGCGGCCGACTACGGTGCGGTGATCCTGCCGCCGATGCCCGCCTTCTACCATCGGCCCGCCTCGATCATGGATATCGTGCACCAGAGCATCGGCAAGGCGCTGGACCAGGTCGGCATCGAGCATCAGTTGTTCCAGCGCTGGACGGGCGAAGACCGGGCTGCGCCGCGCAAGGCGGCGGCTGCCCTGCATTCGGCGGGCTGAAGCAGCCCTGCGGCCGGCGGGTGCCTCGGCCGCCGCGGCTTACTCACACAGGCGGCGGATCTCTTCCGGAATGGGTATGGCGTGGATGCGCGCACGGTCCTGTGCATCGCGTACGCAGAAGATCCGCGTTTCACGACTGTCGCACAGCAAATCGTCGCCGCGAAAGATGCGGTGCTGCTGGATGAAGACCTTGGCGCGCCACTCCTCGACATGGGTGCGGATTTCGATGGTCTCGCCGTAGGTCGCGGTCTTCAGGAAGCGGGTGTGGTGCTCCAGCATCGGCGTGCCGATGATGCCATTGCGCTTCTCCAGTTCGTGCCAGGGCGGGACGCCGAAGCTCATGAAGAAGTGCAGCGAAGCGGCATCCATCC
>CAZXLV010000303.1:0-2599 GCA_964641405.1 uncultured Limnobacter sp.
GATCGTGCCGGCCTGGATCATGAAGTACTACATCCTCGACCTGTCGCCGCACAATTCGCTGATTCGCTACCTCGTGAGCAAGGGTCACACGGTGTTCTGCATTTCGTGGCGAAATCCGACCGCGGAGGATCGCGATCTCACGCTCGACGACTACCGCCGGCTGGGCGTCATGGCGGCGCTCGACGCCGTCGGTGCGATCGTGCCGGATCGCAAGGTTCACGCCACCGGCTATTGCCTCGGCGGCACGCTGCTCGCCATCGCCGCGGCATCGATGGGCTGTCGCGGTGATGCACGACTCGCGTCGCTCACGCTCTTCGCCGCGCAGACCGATTTCACCGAGCCGGGCGAACTGGCGCTCTTCATCGACCACAGCCAGATGCACTATCTCGCGAGCATGATGTGGAATCGCGGTTACTTGTCCGCGGACCAGATGGCGGGCGCCTTTCAGCTGCTGCGCTCGAACGACCTCGTCTGGTCACGCCTGGTGCGCGAGTACCTGATGGGCGAGCGACAGCCGATGACCGATCTGATGGCCTGGAACGCGGATTCCACGCGCATGCCGTATCGCATGCACGCGGAGTACCTGCAACGACTCTATCTCGACAACGAGCTGGCGGCGAGCCGGTTCATCGTGGAGGGGCGTCCGGCCGCGCTGCAGAACATCCACGTGCCGATCTTCGCGGTCGGCACCGAGCGCGACCACGTCGCGCCGTGGCGGTCGGTCTACAAGATCCACTATCTTTGCAGCGACACCGACATCACCTTCGTGCTGACCAGCGGCGGCCACAATGCCGGCATCGTGAGCGAGCCCGGCCGTCCGCGCCGCCGCTACCGCATCGCGGTGAAGCGCAGCGCGCACCTGTGCCGCGGCGCGGACGAATGGGCGACGAGCGCCGAAGTCAAGCCGGGCTCCTGGTGGGTCGAGTGGGTCGAGTGGCTCGCCGCCCGCTCGACCACGAAGCAGGCGCCGCCGCCCGCGATGGGCGCCGCCGCAAAGGGATACCGGCCGCTCGAGGACGCACCCGGATCGTACGTTTTGCAGCGATGAGCGATCTCCTCCGCAATCGCACCTTCGACGAGCTCGCCACTGGCGATTCCGCATCGATCGTGCGCGTCGCGGGGCGCGACGACATCGCGCTCTTCGCCGCTGTCTCGGGTGACGTGAATCCCGCGCACCTCGATGCGACGTTCGCCGCAACGGACCAGTTCGGGCACGTCGTCGCCCACGGCATGTGGACGGCGGCGCTGATCTCGGCGGTGCTCGGTACCAAGCTCCCGGGTCCCGGCACCATCTACCTCGGCCAGAATCTGCGCTTCGTGAAGCCGGTCACCCCCGGCGACACGATCACCGCGACCGTCACGGTCAAGGAGAAGCAGGAACACAAGCACCTCGTCATCCTCGACACCGTCTGCACCAACCAGCGGGGCGAGCACGTGCTCGAGGGCATGGCCACGGTGATGGCACCCGACCGGCGCATCGAGTGGCCGCGGGCGCCGCTGCCCGACGTGTCGCTGCGGCGGCACGAGCGGTTCAACGCGCTGATCAGCCGCGCCCGTGCGTCGCCGGCGGTGCGTGCGGCGATCGTCCACCCGTGCTCGCCGGCCGCGATCGCCGGCGCCATCGAGACACGTGACGAGGGCCTCTTCGAGCCGATTCTCGTCGGACCGGTGGCGAAGATCCAGGCCGCAGCGCAGGCGGCGCAGGTCTCGCTCGACGGCGTCACCATCGAGCCTGTCGAGCACAGCCATGCGGCGGCCGCACGTGCCGTGGCGATGGCAGTGGCCGGCGAGGTCGCAGTGCTCGTCAAGGGGAGCCTGCATACCGACGAACTGCTGGGCGCGGTGGTGGCGCCGGGCTCGGGTCTGCGGACCGAGCGACGGGTGAGCCACGTCTACGCGATGGACGTGCCCGCGTACGACAAGCTGCTCGTCCTCACCGACGCCGCCGTCAACATCCAGCCCACCCTCGCGCACAAGCGCGACATCTGCCAAAACGCGATCGACCTCCTGCACATTCTCGGCATCGAGCGGCCACGCGTCGCCGTGCTGGCCGCGGTCGAGACCGTCAGTACCCGGATGCCGGCCACGCTCGACGCGGCGGCACTCACCGTCATGGCCGCGCGAGGGCAAATCACCGGTGCCGACGTCGACGGCCCGCTCGCCTTCGACAACGCGATCAGCTCCGACGCCGCCCGCACCAAGGGCATCGCCTCGTCGGTCGCCGGGCGCGCCGACATCCTGCTCGTCCCCGATCTCGAGGCCGGCAACATGCTCGCGAAGCAACTGATCTACTTTGCCGGTGCCACCGCCGCAGGGCTGGTGCTGGGCGCGCGCATTCCCATCGTCGTCACGAGCCGCGCCGACCCGTTGCCGGCGCGCATCGCGTCCGCGGCGCTGGCCAAGGTGCTCGCTGCCGGCTCGGCAATCCGGGATGCTGCCCACGCAGCCCCTCGTCCGTAGCCCTATCGCATCACGCTTCCCGATCGATCGTCGCCAGATCGGCTCGGGGACAAGCGTCGGTGCTCCCGAAACTGGACCGCCAATCCCCGATGAACATCAGGCAGCTTGAAGCTTTCTGCAAGACGATGGAGGCCGGCAG
>CAZXLV010000304.1:0-2580 GCA_964641405.1 uncultured Limnobacter sp.
CGGCCTTTTTTCTGTTCATTCCCTGTCCCGCTTCCAGGGCGGCATCGAGGAGTCGACACATGATCAGGATCGGAATCGTCGGCGGCACCGGCTACACCGGCGTCGAACTGCTGCGCTTGCTGTGCCAGCATCCGCAGGCCGAACTGGTGGCGATCACCTCGCGCAAGGAAGCCGGCATGCCGGTGGCCGAGATGTTTCCCTCGCTGCGCGGCCGGGTGAGTCTCGCCTTCAGCGAGCCGGCCGCGGCACCGCTGGCTCGGTGCGACGTGGTGTTCTTCGCCACCCCGCACGGCGTGGCGATGTCGCAGGCGCATGAACTGCTGGCTGCCGGCGTGCGGATCATCGACCTGGCCGCCGACTTCCGGCTCAAGGACGCAGCCGAGTTCGAGCGCTGGTACAAGATGCCGCACGCCTGCCCGGAGTTGCTCGCCGAAGCGGTCTACGGCCTGCCCGAGGTGAATCGCGAGGCGATCCGCACGGCGCGCGTGATCGGCCTGCCCGGTTGCTACCCGACCTCGATGCAACTGGGCTTGCTGCCGGTGCTCGATGCGGGGATGGTCGCGGCCGCCGGCGGTGACATCGTCGAGCGCGACAGCCTGATCGCGGACTGCAAGTCGGGCGTCTCGGGCGCCGGACGCAAGGCCGAAGTGCACACGCTGCTGGCCGAGGCGGCCGACAACTTCAAGGCCTACGGCGTGGCCGGCCATCGGCACCTGCCCGAGACCCGCCAGGGCCTGGAAGCGATCGCCGGCAAGCCGGTGAGCCTGGTCTTCACGCCGCACCTGGTGCCGATGATCCGCGGCATCCACTCCACCCTGTACGCGCGCCTGACGCCGCTTGGCCTCGGGCTGGACCTGCAGGCGCTCTACGAGCGTCGCTTCGCCGGCGAGCCCTTCGTCGACGTGATGCCGCCCGGGTCGATGCCGGAAACCCGCTCGGTGCGCGCCTCCAACGTCGCGCGCATCGCCGTGCACCGGCCGCCCGACAGCAAGCTGTTGATGGTGCTGGTGGTCGAGGACAATCTGGTCAAGGGAGCCTCCGGACAGGGCGTGCAGGTGATGAACCTGATGTTCGGCCTGCCCGAGGCAACCGGCCTGGAGCAGGTGCCGGTGCTGCCCTGAGTGCGACGCGGCACCGGCCGCAAGAGGGGAAACGATCGGTGCGATGGAAGTCGATGGCGCGTCGCCGTTCGGTGAGCGCGCCCAGGATGGCGATTCGCCGCCATGTGCCCTGGCCGCTGCGCATGCTCACGCTGGCGCTGGCGGTGGCGATCGGGGCGGCTGGCGGCATGTGGTTGTGGCGCATGGTGCTCGATGGCGGCGCACTCGATCGATCGCGGCGTGCCACCGAAGTGCAGCAATTGCGCAGCCAACTCGACGAGGAAAGTACCCAACGGCGGCGCCTCGCCGCGATCCTGGCCAGGGGTGACAGCGGCACCCGCGTCGACGAGGTGGCCGCCCAGCGCCTGGCCCAGCAACTGAAGGCCCTCGAAGCGGAAAATGCCGAGCTGAAATCCGACCTCGCCTACTTCGAGAGCCTGCTGCCGTCCGGCGATGAGCGGGGCCCGGTGGCCGTTCGTCGGTTCGATGTGAGACCCGACGCCGGCGAGCCGGGGCGAATGCGCTATCGTGCCTTGCTGATGCAGACCGGACGCAGCGATCGGGTCTTCAAGGGGTCGCTGCAGGTGGTGGTGGCAGCCACGCGGGAGGGTCGCAGTGCCGGCTTCACCTTGCCGGCGCAGGGCGACGAAGCGGCGCGCGAGCGCATGAAGCTGTCGTTTCGGCGCCTGTTGCGCATCGAGGGGTACTTCGACCTGCCGTCGGGCGCCACCGTCGAGTCGGTCGAGTTGCGTGTGCTGGAGCGCGGCGCGGTGCGGGCCCGTCAGTCGGCGGACTTGTGAACCGGCACCAGCGCGTGCAACGCAAGGGGGAGTGCGATGTTCGGCAAGAAGAGGATCAACCCCGGCACCATCGATTGCCTGATCGGGTCCGGTACGGCGGTTCGCGGCGACATCCGCTTCAAGGGCGGCCTGCGCATCGACGGCAGCGTCTGCGGCAGCGTCATCGCCGAGGAGGGCGAGCCCAGCATGCTGGTGCTGTCGGAAAGCGCCCGCATCGAAGGCGAGGTGCGCGCCGCGCACCTGGTGGTCAACGGCACCATCGTCGGCCCGGTCCAGGCCGACGAGTTGCTCGAAATGCAGCCGTGCGCGCAGGTCACCGGGGAGATCCGCTATCGCGCCATCGAGATGCACCACGGTGCCGTGCTCGACGGCGCGATGACCCATCTGGGCGAAGCCCGCGGCGATCATCTGAAGCTGGCCGCGAACAACGAGTGAATATCCCACATGTGGCGCGGGTTTCTGCGCCCGCCTACAATACCAATGTCACGGAGGTTACTTCATGAGCGCTGTCGCCGAGATGCCCGCCCCGCTGCTGTTCACCGACAGCGCGGCCGACAAGGTCAAGCAACTGATCGACGAAGAGGGCAATCCGGCCCTGAAGCTGCGCGTATTCGTGCAGGGCGGTGGCTGTTCCGGTTTCCAGTACGGCTTCACCTTCGACGAGGAAACCAACGAAGACG
>CAZXLV010000305.1:0-2555 GCA_964641405.1 uncultured Limnobacter sp.
CGGACAACCGCGTCACCCAGATCAAGACCGTCGACAACGACGGTTACAGCGCCGTTCAGGTGGCCTACGGCAAGCGCCGCCCAGGCCGAGTCACCAAGCCGCAAGCGGGCCATTTCGCGCGCGCCGGGGTGGAAGCCGGCAGCCTGGTGCGCGAATTCCAGGTGGCACCCGATGGCCTGGGCGAGTTGCAAGCGGGCGCTGTCGTCAAGGTCGGGATCTTCGCCGCCGGCCAGAAAGTGGACGTGCAGGGCACCTCGATCGGCAAGGGCTTCGCGGGCACCATCAAACGCCACAATTTCGCTTCGGGCCGCGCCTCGCACGGCAACTCGCGTTCGCACAACGTGCCGGGTTCGATCGGCATGGCGCAGGATCCGGGGCGCGTCTTCCCGGGCAAGCGCATGGCCGGCCACCTGGGCGCGGTCACCCGCACGGTACAGAACCTGGTGATCGCTCGCGTCGACGCCGAGCGTGGCCTGTTGATGGTGCGAGGCGCCGTGCCCGGTGCGAAGAACGGCAACGTCATCGTGACGCCCACGGTGCGCGTGCCCGCCGCCGGCAAGCGCACGGCCGCGCACAAGGCCTGAGGGAGCGCAGCGCATGCAACTCAAACTGCTCGACGCCCAGGGTCAGGCCGCTTCGCAGATCGAGGCGCCGGACACCGTATTCGGGCGTGATTTCAACCAGCCGCTGGTCCACCAGGTGGTGGTCGCCTACCGCGCCAACGGCCGCGGAGGCAACCGCGCGCAGAAGGATCGCGGCGAGGTGAGGCATTCCACCAAGAAGCCATGGCGCCAGAAAGGCACCGGCCGGGCACGCGCCGGCATGACCTCCAGCCCCTTGTGGCGCGGCGGCGGCAGGATCTTCCCGAACTCGCCCGACGAGAACTTCACCCACAAGGTGAACCGCAAGATGTACCGCGCCGGGGTCTGCTCGATCCTCTCGCAACTTGTGCGCGAGGATCGCGTCGCGGTGATCGAGGATCTCTCGGTCGAGGCGCCCAAGACCAGGCTGCTCGCCGACAAGATCAAGGCGATGGGCATGGGCCTGAACGGCTCGTCGGTACTCGTGATCACCGACAACCTGGATGAGAACCTGTTTCTCGCCTCGCGCAACCTGCCCCACGTGCTGGTGGTGGAGCCGCGCCACGCCGATCCGGTATCGCTGGTGCAGTTCTCCAGGGTGCTGATCACCCGGCCGGCACTGGCCAAAGTCCAGGAGATGCTGGCATGAAGCAGGAGCGTCTGATGACGGTGCTGGTTGCGCCGATCGTCTCGGAGAAGGCAACCATGGTTGCCGAGAAGAACGGCCAGGTGATGTTCCGCGTGCTGCAGGACGCCACCAAGGACGAGATCCGGGCGGCAGTCGAGTTGCTGTTCAAGGTCGAAGTCGAATCGGTGCAGGTGCTCAACCAGAAGGGCAAGCAGAAGCGCTTTGGTCGGTTCAACGGTCGCCGTCGCAACCTGCGCAAGGCCTACGTGAACCTGAAGGCGGGCCAGGAAATCAACTTTGCGGAGGCGATCTAGATGCCTGTCGTCAAGACGAAGCCGACTTCGCCGGGCCGTCGCTCGATGGTGAAGATCGTCACGCCCGGCCTGCACAAGGGCAGGCCGCTGGCGGCGCTCACCGAGGCGCAAAAGCGCGGCTCCGGGCGCAACAACCTGGGCCACATCACCACCCGACACAAGGGCGGCGGCCACAAGTCCCACTATCGCATCGTCGATTTCCGCCGCAACAAGGACGGCATCCCGGCCCGGGTCGAGCGCCTGGAATACGACCCGAACCGCAGCGCCCACCTGGCACTGCTGTGCTATGCCGACGGCGAGCGTCGCTACATCCTCGCCCCGCGGGGCGTGGTGGTCGGCTCGACACTGATGACCGGGGCCGAGGCCCCGATCCGTCCCGGCAACGCACTGCCGATCCGCAACATCCCGGTCGGGTCGTCGATCCACTGCATCGAGATGATGCCGGGCAAGGGTGCCCAGCTGGCACGCTCGGCCGGCACCTCGGTGCGGCTGCTGGCCCGCGAAGGCTCCTACGCGCAACTGCGCCTGCGTTCGGGCGAGATCCGCAAGGTCCACATCGAGTGCCGGGCCACCATCGGCGAAGTCGGCAACGAGGAGCACAGCCTGCGCACCATCGGCAAGGCGGGCGCCAACCGCTGGCGCGGCATCCGCCCGACCGTGCGCGGCATCTGCATGAACCCGGTCGACCACCCGCACGGCGGGCGTTCCAACGGCGGCGGCCACCCGGTGTCGCCGTGGGGCACGCCGACCAAGGGCTTCAAGACCCGCCGCAACAAGCGCACCGATTCGATGATCGTGCAGCGCCGCGGCCGCAAGTAACCGGTAAGTGACGAGTAATCCATGGCACGTTCAGTCAAGAAAGGCCCGTTCGTCGATGCGCACCTGATGCACAAGGTCGATGTCGCGATGGCTACCAAGGACAAGAAGCCGATCCGGACCTGGTCGCGCCGCTCGACGGTGGTGCCCGAGTTCATCGGCTTGACGATCGCGGTGCACAACGGCAAGCAGCACGTGCCGGTGTTCATCAACGAG
>CAZXLV010000306.1:0-2546 GCA_964641405.1 uncultured Limnobacter sp.
CAGCCGATCCGCCAGATCTTCGAGCCGTTCTTCCGGATGCAGCGCGAACTGCCCACGCCGTTCGACAAGCGTCCGCGCTACCAGGTCACGGTCGAGGATCCTCTCTGGCACTGGCTGTACCTGCCGATCGCGGCGCTCACGAAACGGCTGGCCCGCCTGGTCGGACTGCTGCAGCAGGGACGCATCGCGATCTACCTGATGTACAGCTTCATGACCCTGATCGTGATGCTGCTGATGGTGACGCGGGGAGGATGAGGTGATGAGCGTCTTCTACGCCGCCCTGTCGCAGGTCCTCGCCATCGTTGCGGCGCTGCTGCTGGCACCGGTGCTGAGCGGCTGGGTCAACATGTGGCGCGCGTGGCTGCAGAACCGTTCGGCACCCAGCCTGTGGCAGCCCTACCGGGTGCTGCACAAGCTGTTCATCAAGGAATCAGTGGTGGCCGACCATGCCTCCCCGATCTTCCGCTCGGCCCCGTACATCGTGTTCGGCTGCATGCTGGTGGCCTGCGCGATCGTGCCGACGCTGTCGACCGACCTGCCGCTGTCGCGCGCCGCCGACGCCATCGCGCTGGTGGGCCTGCTGGCCCTGGCGCGGGTCTTCGTCTCGCTGGCCGCAATGGACATCGGCACCGCCTTCGGCACCATGGGCGCGCGGCGCGAAATGCTGGTTGGATTCCTTGCCGAACCGGCGCTGCTGATGGTGTTGTTCTCCGCGTCGCTGATCTCGCAATCGACCTCGCTGACCACGATCGTGGAAACGTTCGCCCATCGCGAGTTGGCAATCCACCCGGTGATGGCCTTCGCCGGCGTGGCGTTCACGATGGTGTCGCTGGCCGAGAATGCCCGCATCCCGATCGACAATCCGGCGACACACCTCGAGCTGACCATGATCCACGAGGCGATGGTGCTGGAATACTCGGGCCGCCACCTGGCGCTGATCGAATGGGCAGCAAGCCTGAAGCTGTTCGTCTACTCCTGCATCGGCCTGGCGCTGTTCTTCCCATGGGGCATCGCCGAGGCGCAGGCCCCGCTCGAACTGCTGCTCGCACTGCCGGCGCTGCTGGTGAAGCTGGCGATCGGCGGGATGGGCCTGGCGGCGCTCGAGACCCTGAGCGCGAAGATGCGGATCTTCCGGGTGCCCGAGTTCCTGGCGACGGCGTTCCTGCTGGCGGTGATCGGGCTGCTGGTGCACATCCTGCTCGGGAGCTGAGCGTGCGTCTGTTCGCCCAGTTCGTCAACCTGCTCGGCGCACTGCTGCTGCTGCTCGCCTTCGCAATGATCGCGCAGCGCCGGATGCTGTCGCTGATCAAGCTTTTCATGCTCGAGGGTGTAACCCTGGTGATCGCGACCGCCGCGGTCGGCTACATGACGCAGCAACCACACCTGTACGTCTCGGCCGCGCTCACCTTCGCGCTGAAGGTGGTGCTGATTCCGTTGCTGCTGCATCGGGTGGTCAACCGGCTCGACGTGCATCGCGACGTGGAGACGCTGATCAACATCCCCACCACGATGCTGATCGGCATCCTGCTGGTGATCTTCTCGTTCAACCTGGCCCAGCCGATCGCGCAACTGTCGTCGTCGATCACCCGCGGCACGCTGGGCATCGCGCTGGCCTGCGTGCTGCTCTCGTTCATGATGATGATCACGCGCGCCAAGGCGGTACCGCAGGTGATCGGCTTCCTGTCGATGGAGAACGGCCTCTTCTTCGCTGCCACCTCGGCCACCTACGGCATGCCGATGGTGGTCGAACTGGGCATCGCGCTCGACGTGCTGATCGGCGTGCTGATACTGGGGGTGTTCCTGTTCCAGATCCGCGAACAGTTCGACAGCCTGGACATCCGCCACCTCGAGCGGCTCAAGGAAGAATAGATGTCCGCGCTGCTGCTGGTGCTCGTCATTCCGCTGGTCGGCGGCGCGGTGCTCGCGCTGTGGGGCCATCGCGATTCCGCGATGGCCATCAACGTCGCCTTCAGCCTGGCGACCTTCCTCGCCGCCTGCGTGCTCACCGCGCAGGTGATCTCCGACGGCCCGCTGTTCGCCTGGGGGCGCGAATTCTTCATCGACGCGCTGAACGTGTTCCTGGTGACGCTCACTGCCTTCGTCGGCCTGACCACCGCCATCTTCTCGCGGCCGTACATGCGCGTCGAGCGCGATCGCGGCCGCATGACGCCCCCGCGGCTGCGCCTGTACCACAGCATGTACCAGCTGTTCAGCTTCACGATGCTGCTGGCGCTGATGACCAACAACATGGGCATCCTGTGGGTGGCCATGGAAGCCGCCACGCTCACCACGGTCCTGCTGGTAAGCGTCTACCGGACCGCCGCCAGCCTCGAGGCGGCATGGAAGTACTTCATCCTGTGCGGCGTCGGCATCGCGCAGGCGCTGTTCGGCACGGTCCTGCTCTACATGGCCGCCGAAAAGGTGATCGGCGCCGGCGGGGGCGCGCTGTTGTGGACCAGCCTCGAAGCGGTCCGGACACAGCTCGATCCCGGCATCATCACGCTGGCGTTCGCCTTCCTGTTCATCGGCTACGGCACCAAGGTCGG
>CAZXLV010000307.1:0-1414 GCA_964641405.1 uncultured Limnobacter sp.
GAGCGTGTGCGCGAGGCCGGGCTGATGCGGGCCCTGGGTGCCTCCGGTCGCCAGTTGGCTTCGGCGCAGCTCATCGAACTGGCGTTCAGCGGAACGCTGGCCGGCTTGCTGGCGGCGGCCGGCTCGATCGGGATCGGCTGGGTGCTGGCCGACCAGGTGTTCCGCTTTTCATTCGAGCCGCGCTGGTGGGTGCTGCCCGGCGGGGCGCTGCTGGGGGCGGCACTCGCCCTGGGTGCTGGCTGGTTGAGCGTGCGCGGGGTACTGCGCGTGCCGCCCTTGGCAACCCTGCGCAATGCCTGATCGCGCCCGCCTGCGTGCCCTGGCGGCACGACCGGGCGAGGGCATTCGAGCCTGCTCAGTGCGCCTTGAACATCTGCTGCGCAGCGTCGTCAGGCAGCCGGCACACGCGCGAACCGATCTCGAAGTGTCCGCCGCGGCGCCGGCAATCCACATAGGGGTCATCGGACGCGGCAGGTGCCGCGCGCGCCGGTGCTGCGGCACCGGCCGGGCCACCCGATCGCTCGATCCCGGAGGCCACCGCCTGCGGCTTCCAGACCTCGACCCGCCTGGCACCGACACAGGGTTGGTCGGAATAGACGATGCGCCCGTCAGCGGTGGCGCAGCGGAATACCGCGCCGGATCCGGCCGGTTCGCTGGCGGCATTGGCCAGCATGGGTACTGCAATCAGGCTGGCCGCGGCCAGCGCCAGGGCAGGAAAGTTCATGAGGGCCTCCTGTCGGACTGTCTGCGTCCGGGTATGCTCGCGGCTATCCGGTTTGTCAATACACACTAAAGCCGAACCTGCGCGTTGTCCGTGAACGAAGTCCTGACGATCGCCGCTGTGGTGCTGGGCGCGCTGGCGGTGCTGATGCTGCTGCTGCTGCTGTTGCGCCGGGTGCCGGATCCGGCCGCCGCGCTCGATGAGTTGTCGCGCCTGAACCAGGCGCAGTTGCACCAGCAGCGTGAACTGCGCGAGGAAAACGCCACCCAGGCGCGCGAGAACCGGCTGGAGCTGGCCGGATCCCTGTCGGAGCTCGGGCGCAGCCTCACGCACCAGATGGGCACCATCGCAAGCGTGCAGAACAACCAGATCGATGCCTTCGCGCTGCAACTGACCAAGCTCACCGAAGCCAACGAGCAGCGCCTGGGCGCGCTGCGCGAGAGCAACGAGCAGCGCCTCAATGCCCTGCGCGAAGGCATCGAGGCGCGCCTCGAGGCCCTGCGCGAGACGCTCGAACGACGGCTGCGCGACATGCAGAACGACAATGCCGTGAAGCTCGAGGAGATGCGGCGCACGGTCGACGAGAAGCTGCATGCCACGCTCGAGCAACGCCTGGGCGCTTCCTTCAAGCAGGTGTCGGACCGCCTCGAGCAGGTGCACAAGGGCCTGGGCGAAATGCAGGCGCTGGCCTCC
>CAZXLV010000307.1:1424-2544 GCA_964641405.1 uncultured Limnobacter sp.
ACGCGCGGCACCTGGGGCGAGGTGCAGCTGGCCGCGCTGCTCGAGCAGCTGCTGGTGCCCGAGCAGTACGCGGCCAACGTGGCGCCGGTGCCGGGCTCGGGCGAGCGCGTCGAGTTCGCCATCCGCCTGCCCGGGCGCGGCGACGATGCGCCGGTGTGGCTGCCCATCGATGCGAAGTTTCCACGCGAGGACTACGAGCGATTGGTGATTGCGCAGGAGAACGCCGATCCGGTGGCCGCGGAGGCGGCTGCGCGCCAACTCGAACAGCGCCTGCGCCTGGAAGCGAAAACGATCCGCAGCAAGTACATCTCGCCGCCCGACACCACCGATTTCGCCTTGTTGTTCCTGCCCACCGAAGGCCTGTACGCCGAGGTGGTGCGCCGCCCGGGCCTCACGGACGAGCTGCAGCGCAGCTGGCGCGTGGTGGTGGCGGGCCCGAGCACGCTGGCGGCGATCCTGTCGAGCCTGCAGATGGGCTTTCGTACGCTCGCGGTGGAGAAGCGCTCGAGCGAGGTGTGGCGCCTGCTCGGCGCCGTCAAGACCGAGTTCGGCAAGTTCGGCGAGGTACTGGCCAAGGCCAAGGATCACATCGACCGCGCCGGCAGCACGCTGGTCAGCGCCTCGGTACGCACGCGGGCGATCGAGCGCAGGCTGCGCGACGTGGAGTCGCTGCCCGATGCGCGCAGCGCGGAGTTGCTCGAAGACAATGGCGCAGCGGAGTCGGGGGCGGAGTCGGGTGCCGTTGCCAGCGCAGGGACGGGCACGGCGCCGGACGCGAACGCTGCACGCTGAGCGTCGCGCCAGGCGGCGCTATTCGATGAAGCGCAGCAGGTAGAGGCTCAGGATCGGAAAGGCGAGCAGGATCCCCACGCGCACGAAGTCGCTCACCAGGAAGGGCATCACGCCGCGAAACGATTCGCTCATCGGCACGTCGGGCGCCAGCGAGTTGATGACGAACACGTTCAAGCCGAAGGGCGGCGTGATCAGCCCCAGCTCGACCACGATCAGCGCCACGATGCCGAACCAGATCGCGGTGTGCTCGGGGCTCAGGCCGTAGTCGAGCCCCATCACGATCGGGAACAGCACCGGGATCGTGATCAGGATCATCGACATCGAATCC
>CAZXLV010000308.1:0-2524 GCA_964641405.1 uncultured Limnobacter sp.
GGAATGATCGGCACGTCCATGGCGATCGCGAGACGCGCCCCACCGGTCTTGTACTTGGCGCGCGTGCCGGCACGGATGCGCGTGCCCTCCGGATAGATCACGATCCAGAAGCCCTCACGAAAGCGCTCGCGGCCTTGGGCGGCGATCTGTTCCATCGCATCGGTACCGGCCTCGCGGTCGATGGTGATCGGCGAGGCGAGCCGGAAGCCCCAGCCGAAGATCGGGATCGACAGGAGTTCCTTCTTGGCGACGAAGGCGAGCGGCGGGAAATATTGGTTGAGGGCGAGCGTCTCCCACATCGAACTGTGCTTGGACATCACGATGTGCGGATGCGCGCGGGTGTCGGCCGGGATGTTCTCGAGGCCGCTCACCCGCCAATCGATGCCGCAGATCACGCGCGCGCCGAGCACGTTGACCTGGCACCACTGGGCGGCGAGGCGATAGCGCGCAACCCTCGGCAGCCAGGCGGTGGCGACCATGACCACGGCGTACAGCGACGTCACGACGATCTGGAAGACGAGGAAGAGGAGGGAGCGCGCCATCGCCATGGGAGACAGCGGGGGCGCTCATTCGCGAGCCAGCAGCGCGGCGACGGCGAAGGCCAGGTCGGGGAAGATCTGGGTGCTCTTCGGAAAGCCGCCCTCGCGCAGCGTTCGCTCGCCCTTGCCGGTCAGCACGAGCAGCGGTTGCGCACCGGCCGCTTCGGCCGCCTGCAGGTCGCGCAACGAGTCGCCGACGCAGGGCACGTCCGCCAACTCGGTGTTGAAGCGCTTGCCGATCTCGAGCAGCATGCCGGGCCGTGGCTTGCGGCACTCGCAGCGGGAGTCTCCCGTGTGCGGGCAGAAGAAGATGGCGTCGATGCGGCCGCCGACCTGCGCGAGCGCCTTCAGCATCTTCTCGTGGATGCTGTTCAGCATCGCCATATCGAAGAGGCCGCGTCCGATCCCCGACTGGTTGGTGGCGACGACGACGCGGTAGCCGGCGTGGTTGAGACGCGCGATCGCTTCGATGCTGCCGGGGATCGGGCGCCATTCCTCCGGCGACTTGATGAAGTGCTCGCTGTCGTGGTTGATGACCCCGTCGCGGTCGAGCACGATGAGCCTGACCGCGCGTGTGGCAGCGACGCCCTCGGAAGCGACCTGGATCATCGTCGCTATTGGGCGAGCTTGCCGATGTCGGCGACGCGATTCATGGTGTGCGCGACGCCGTGAAGGAGCGCCAGGCGATTGGCGCGCAGCGCGGGGTCGTCGGCCATGACCATCACCTCGTCGAAGTAGCGGTCCACCGCCGGCTTGGCGCCGGCCAGCGCGTGCAGGGCGGCGGCGTAGTCGCCGCGATCGTAATCGTTCTCGACCTGCGGGGCGAGCCTCTGGAAGACCATGAAGAGGTCGTGCTCGGCGCCGGCCTCGAGGCGGCTGCGGTCGACGGCGGGTGCGGCGTCGATGCCGCTCTTGCGCAGGATGTTGACGATGCGCTTGTTGGCGGCGGCGAGTGCCGCGGCCTCGGGCAGCGCCGTGAACGACTGCACGGCGGCGAGCCGCGCCGGCAGGTCGGCGATCGTGTCGGGGTGCGTATCGAGCACGGCGGCGACCTGCAGCGCCGAGTAACCCTGGTCGCGCAGGTAGCCGCGCAGTCGCTCGTAGAGAAAGTCGGAGAGCGGTGCCGGATCGGCGTCGAATCCGGGCGTGCCGTCGAAGGTCGCGATCGCCGCGTGCAGGAGCGTGGTGAGCGAGACGGCGTGGCCGCGCTCGACCATGATCCGCAGCGCCCCCAGCGCCGCGCGGCGCAGGCCGAAGGGGTCCTTGTCGCCGGTGGGGCGTTGCCCGATCCCGAAGAGCCCGACCATTGCCTCGAGCTTGTCGGCGAGCGCCACTGCCTGCGCGACCGTGCCGCGTGGCAAGTCGCCACCGGCCGCCTTCGGCCAGTAGTGCTCCTCGATCGCCGCGGCGACCTCGGCTGTCTCGCCGTCGTGGGTGGCGTAGTAGCGGCCCATCAGCCCTTGCAACTCGGGGAACTCGCCCACCATGTCGGTGACGAGATCGGCCTTGGCGAGCAGCGCCGCACGGTCGACCTGCGCGGCATCGGCGCCGAGGAGCGGCGCGACGACCGCGGCGAGGCGGCGCACGCGGGCGACGCGTTGCGCGAGGCTCCCGAGCTTGTTGTGATAGACGATCGTTTCGAGCTTGGGCAGCCGCGCCTCGAGGCGCAGCTTGCGATCCTGGTCGAAGAAGAATCGGGCATCGGCGAGCCGTGCCCGCAATACCCGCTCGTTGCCGGCGACGATCGCCGCCGGATCCGCGGTTGCGAGGTTGCTCACGACGAGGAAGCGATCGACGAGCCGGCCGGCGTCGTCGGCCAGTGCGAAATAGCGCTGGTTGAGCTGCATCGTGAGGATGAGGCATTCCTGCGGCACGATGAGGAACGCCGCATCGAAGCTGCCGGCGTACACCACCGGCCATTCGACCAGCGCGGTGACCTCGTCGAGCAGCGCGTCGGGCATGACCGGCGTCGCGGCGCCGGCGGC
>CAZXLV010000309.1:0-2509 GCA_964641405.1 uncultured Limnobacter sp.
TCGCGCCGATGTTCGTCATCATGTCGTTCGCCTGGGGCCTGGCGGTGTTCCTGCTGGCACAGGCGGCGGTCTACGCCTGGAACGGGCTGAGCCTGCCGGCCGAAGCCAGTCGCCGCATGAGCCGCCTGCTCGGCGTGTTCGTCGCGGCCACCCTCTACATGGTGGCGATGTACCACCTCACCAACCTGTATTTCGCGCGCCAGGTCGGGTTCGAGCGCTTCATCCTCGTCGATGGCGGCGTTTTCCCGCTGCTGCTCTGGATCGGCTATGTCGCGCTTGGCAGCGTCGCGCCGCTGGCCCTGGTCTTCGGCGGCAACGCGGCCAATCCGCGCATCGCGCTGGCTGCCAGCGTGCTGGTGATCGCCGGTGCCTTCTGCGCCCTGTACGCCTTCATCATCGGCGGCCAGGTGTTTCCGCTCGAGTTGTTCCCCGGGGCCGACACGCGCTCGAGCTTCTACGACGGGCAACTTGCCCCCTACACACCCTCCCTGCCCGAACTGCTGCTGGGCGTCGGCGGTCTGGCGCTTGCCTTCCTGGTTACCGCGATCGGCGTGCATGTGCTCGACTTCCTGCCGCGCGACCCGTTGTCCGCGCCAGGGTCGGCGGGCACGGGCGACCCCCTGCGCGAATCCGCCCCGGCGTCGCAATGAGTCGCTGGCTCGTCTCCGCCGCAGGCCGGTCATCGGGCAAGACGACCGTTTCGATCGGCCTGTGCGCTGCGCTGCGCCGGCGCGGGCTGGTCGTGCAGGCATTCAAGAAGGGGCCGGACTACATCGATCCCATGTGGTTGACGCTGGCCGCAGGCCGGGCGTGCCGCAACCTGGACCCGCACCTGGCCGGCTGGGACGAGGTGCAAGCCGGGTTTGTGCGTCATGCCGGCTGCGCCGATGTCAGCCTCGTCGAGGGCAATCTCGGACTGCACGACGGCATGTCCGACGACGGCAGCGACAGCAATGCCGCGCTGGCCTGCAGGCTTGGCCTGCCGGTGGTGCTGGTGCTCGATGCGCGCGGTACCGCGCGCGGTATCGCGCCGCTGGTGCTCGGCCTGCAGGCGTTCGAGCCGCGACTGCGCATTGCCGGGGTGGTGCTCAATCGCGTCGGCGGCTCGCGCCACGAGTCGCGGCTGCGTGAGGCGCTGCGGCGCTACACCGATGTGCCGGTGCTCGGCGCGATTGCCGACGATCCCCGACTGTTGATCGCCGAACGGCATCTCGGACTGGTGCCCGGCAACGAGGCGGGTGACGTGGCGCAGTCGATCGAGGCGCTCGCCGACGCGATCGATGCCGGCGTCGATCTCGGCGCCCTGCTGGCAGCAGTCTGTGCGCCGGCGGTGTCGCCAGCGCGCGTGCCGCAGGCCCTGGCCTCCACTGCGGCGCCAGCAGCGACGCCGGCCCGGGGCAGTGAACGTGAGCACCCGGCCAGCCGTGCCACCGATGGCGTGCGCATCGGCATCGCGCGCGACGAGGCATTCGGCTTTTACTACGCCGACGATCTCGAAGCCCTGCAGGGCGCGGGCGCCGAACTGGTGAGTTTCGACACCCTGCGTGATCGCTCGCTGCCCGAGGTCGACGGCCTGTTCATCGGAGGCGGCTTCCCGGAGATGCTGGCAGCGCGCCTGGCCGCCAACGGCGCGCTGCGCGACGCCATGCGCAAGCGCATCGCAGCGGGCCTGCCGGTCTACGCCGAATGCGGTGGCCTGATGTACCTCGCCCGATCGATCAGCTGGCGCGGTGTTCGCCACGAAATGGTGGGGGCGATTCCGGCCGATGCGCGGATGTGCGATCGCGCCGTCGGACGCGGCTACGTGCGGCTGCAGGAAACCGAAGCGTTCCCGTGGCCCGGCGGGTCGGGCGGCCTGGTGCACGGCCACGAGTTCCACCATTCCACGCTCGAGAACGCGGCACCTGGCCTGCGTTACGCCTACCAGGTGCAGCGCGGCCATGGCATCGACGGCGCGCGCGACGGCATCGTACACCGCAACGTGCTCGCCTCCTACGCGCACCTGCGCAGCGTGGGCGGGAATCGCTGGCCGCAGCGCTTCGTCGGGTTCGTGCGCAGCCTGGCATCGCAGCGCCGCCATGCACACATCGATTACGCCGGAGACTGGTGATGGACATGACCCCGATTCCCCCGCTGACTGCGCTGCCACAGTGCGGGCCGATGCTCGCGCCCGGCGAGGTCGCGCTGGTCGGTACCGGCCCGGGCGATCCGGAATTGCTCACGATCAAGGCGCTGCGGCTGATGCAGCAGGCCGACGTGGTCCTCTACGACAAGCTGGTGTCCGACGGGATCATGGCGCTGCTCGGGTCGGGCGTGCAACGCATCTATGTCGGCAAGGCGCGCAATCGGCACACGATGCGCCAGGAGTCGATCAACGACCTGATGGTCGACCTGGCCCGCGCCGGGCGTCGCGTGGTCAGGCTCAAGGGCGGCGATCCGTTCATCTTCGGGCGAGGCGGCGAGGAGATCGAGACCTTGTCGGCGCACGGGGTGCGCTTCCAGGTCGTGC